>JAFKKL010000011.1 GCA_017305595.1 Hyphomicrobiales bacterium
ATGTGCTGGAAGCCGGATATGAGACCCCGGATCGGCCCTGCGTGCTGCTGCTGCACGGTTTTCCGGAACTGGCCTTTAGCTGGCGCAAAGTGATGCCGGTGCTGGCGGCCGCCGGTTATCATGTGTTGGCGCCGGATCAGCGCGGCTATGGCCGCACCACCGGCTGGAGCGCCGATTACGACGGCGACCTGCATCCGTTCCGGCTGATGAATCTGGTGCGCGACGCGCTCGGCGTGGTGTTTGCTTTCGGACATCACAGCGTCGAGGCCGTGGTGGGTCACGACTTCGGCGCCATCGTCGCGCCGTGGTGCGCGCTGTCACGGCCGGACGTGTTTCGCTCGGTCGTCATCATGAGCGCGCCGTTCGCGGGCCCGCCGGCGATTCCATTCGATACGGTGAATCACCCGGCACATCTAACGGAAGACCCCGTGCATCGCGATCTCGCCGCGCTGCCGCGCCCGCGCAAGCATTATCAATGGTACTATGCGACACGCGAGGCCAACGCCGACATGCACGGCGCGCCGCAAGGACTGCACGATTTCCTGCGCGCCTACTATCACCACAAGAGCGCCGACTGGGCGCCCAACGCGCCGCATCCGCTGCAAGGCTGGACCGCAACCGAACTGGCGAAGCTGCCGACCTACTACGTGATGGATCGCGACAAGACCATGGCGCAGACGGTTGCCGAGGAGATGCCGAGCACAACGGGGATCACCACCAACCGCTGGCTGCCGGATGACCAACTGCGCGTCTACAGCAGCGAATATGCCCGCACCGGATTCCAGGGCGGCCTGCAATGGTATCGCTGCGGCACCGAGGGCGTGAACACGCCGGATCTCGAGGTGTTCTCCGGCCGCCGCATCGAGGTGCCGTCCTGCTTCATCGCCGGCCGACAGGACTGGGGCATCCATCAGCGCCCCGGCGCGATCGAGGCGATGCAGACCACGGCCTGCGCCGACATGCGCGGCTGTCATCTGATCGATGGCGCCGGCCATTGGGTGCAGCAGGAGCGTCCCGACGAGGTCAATCGGCTGCTGTTGCAATTCCTGCAAACCGCGCAGACAGATCACTGAACCCCGCGCGCATTGTCATCGCATCGTGATGGTGATGCCGCGTCCTCGGCTTGACGCGGACGCGGCACGCGCCTCATGCTCCGCGCCGAGCTTTCGCCGTCAGTCGGATAACCCGCGCAGCCTTGTTGATCGTCATGCCTTTTGATCGCCATGTCTGAATCCGGGCTGCTTCCCAGACTGGCCGCCGCCGCATCGGTGGTCGGCCATGTCGCGTTGGTGATCGCGATCCTGCTCTATGCCGGCGTACGCCCGTTCCAGACCGAAAGCGCGAAGGCCATCGCCGTCGATCTGGTCACGCCGGACGAGATCAAGCCGCCGGAGCAGTCTCCCACGCCGCCGGAGCCGGACGTGAAACTGCCCGACCTGAAACCGTCGGTGGAAACGCCGCAGCAGCCCGCACCGCAAGAGCAAGCCGCGCCGCAACCGCACCAACAGGTCGCGCCGCAGCCGCAGCAACAGACTGCGCCAGAACAGCACGCCACCGCGCCGCAAGACGCACAGGTGCAACCGCAGCAACAGCCGCAATCTCCCCCGGCGCCGGCATTCACGCCACCGGCGCCAGACCTCACCGTGAAATACGGCGTGACGCTCGGCCTGCCGGAATCGTTCGGCAAAAGCGATTTCGACGCAGCCGCAGTCGATAGCGCCAAGGTGGACTCGGTCGACATCGCGGCCTTTCGCCGCCATCTGAAAACCTGTTCGGCGATGCCGGACACGGTGACGGCGTCGGATGACGTCTGGATCAAGTTGCGAACGGTATTCATGCCGGACGGCCGCCTCGCCGCGCCGCCCGTCCTAATCGAAGGCAAAGCCTCGCCGAAAGCCATCGCGCTGGCACATGGCGCTATCGCCGCGCTGCAAGCCTGCCAGCCTTACACCATACTGCCCGCCGAGAAATATGCCGAGTGGAAAGTGCTCGACCTCGAATTCTCGCCGAAGGATTTCACCGCACGATAGCAACGGCGGCGACCCGCCGCGCAACCGCGACATGCCGTCACGTTCTTGCATGTGGCGCGGGAACTGGCATCATCACACCGGCATCATCAAGCATGGGAGAAAATCTTGGCCGCATCGCAATGGAGCTTCAAGTCCGCCGCCGACATGTCCGCCGCCCTCGCCGCGAAGAAGGTCTCCGCCGTCGAACTGGCGCAAGACACCATTGCGCGCATCGAAAAGCACGACGGCAAGATCAACGCGGTCTGCGTCCGCGATTTCGAACGCGGACTTGAGGTTGCGCGGGCTGCCGACGCGGCGCTGTCGCGCGGCGAGAAGAAGCCGTTGCTCGGCATTCCGATGACGGTAAAGGAGTCGTTCAATGTCGCCGGGCTCGCGACGACGTGGGGTTATCCGCAGCACAAGAATTTCAAGGCGACCGAGGACGCGCTGCCGATCACGCGCGTGAAAAATGCCGGCGGCGTCATCCTCGCCAAGACCAACGTGCCGATCTCGCTCGGCGACTGGCAGAGCTACAACGAGGTCTATGGCGTCACTAACAATCCTTACGACCTCGGCCGCACGCCGGGCGGCTCCTCCGGCGGATCGTCGGCGGCGCTGGCTGCGGGCTACGGCGCGCTGTCGCTCGGCTCCGATATCGGTGGCTCGCTGCGTGTGCCGGCATTTCATTGCGGCGTCTACGCGCACAAGCCGACCTACGATCTGTGCGCGCTGCGCGGCCACGTCGCGCCGCCCAATCCGCCGCTGCCGTTCACGCGCGATCTCTCGGTGATCGGGCCGATGGCGCGCAGCGCCGCCGATCTCGCCACGTTGCTCGACGTGATGGCCGGACCCGATCCGATCGACGCCGGCGTCGCCTATCGGCTGTCGTTGCCGGCTCCGCGCCATCCCGACTTCAAGGGATTCCGCGTGCTGGTGCTCGACACTCACCCGCTGCTGCCGACCAGCGCATCGATCAAGGACGCGATCGACAAGCTCGCCGACAATCTCGAAAAGCTCGGCGTCAGCATCACGCGCGAAACGCCGCTGTTGCCGGACCTCGCCGCCTCATCGCGGCTTTATATGCGGATGCTGATGTCGTTCCTCGCCGGCAGCTTTCCGCCGGAGACCTACGCCGCCGCGCAGGTTGCCGCCGCCAAACTCGCACCGAGTGACACGAGCCTCGCCGCCGAGCGACTGCGTGGCATCACGCTCAGCCATCGCGACTGGGTGATGGCGGACGGCGGCCGCACCCGTCTGCGCGCGCAGTGGCGTGACCTGTTCAAGAAGTTCGACGCGGTGATCTGCCCGATCATGCCGACGCCTGCGTTCCCGCACGATCATCTACCGGATCAGGAGCAGCGCCGCATCAAGATCGACGGTAAGCCCCATCCTTACGTCGATCAACTGGTATGGCCCGGCATCGCCACGCTGCCCGGCCTGCCGGCGACAGCAATCCCGCTCGGCCTCGACAAGGACGGCCTGCCGCTGGGTGCGCAGATCGTCGGGCCGTGGCTGGAGGATCACACGCCGATCCGCTTCGCCTCATTGATCGAGCGCGAATTCGGCGGCTTCACGCCACCGCCAATGTTCAAGGACTGATCTGAACGTAGGCATGGTTCGGTCGCCGCCGAACCATGTCTCCGCCTCGCGCAGCTATCGTCGTCCCATCAGGGCATCTTACCGCGCGACGCATCGCATATCCGGGAGCGACAGGCATGAGCACCGACATCGAGCAACTGACGCAACTCAATCGCGATTACATCAGTTCGGTGCAAAACGGCGACGTAAAACGCTTCGACGAAATTCTCGCGCCGGAATTCTATTGCTCCAATCCCGACAAGACGCTGATCGACCGCGCCGGCTTCCTCGCACAGACCGCGCGACCGGTGACGATCCGCGATCTCGAAGCGCACGATGTGCTGATCCGCGTGATGGGTGACTTCGCCATCATCCACGCACAAACCCGTTACACCGCGACTGACGGCACACTGGCCTCCGGCCGCTACACCGATTGCTGGGCTCGGCAGAACGGCCAATGGCGCGCGGTGTCGGCGCACGTGTCGCGGTAGCGTCACACAAACCTCGACTCATCATGCCCCTGCGGCTATCCGAAGCCGTTCAGTATTCGCCACCCTCCGCGGAATGCTGCGATTTGTTCGTGGGAGCTTTGGTGACCTGCTCCAGATAGGCGATGATGTCGCGGCGCGACGGGGCATCGAGCACGCGCACCGGCATTCGTACGCCAGGCACGAAATCCTTGGGGCTGGCCAGCCATCGATCCAGATTGCTCTCGGACCATTTGAGGTGAGCGCTCTGAAGCGCCGCCGAATAATGATATCCGGCGACTGAGCCCGCCTCTCGCCCGACCACACCTGACAACTTCGGTCCGGTTTTGTTGCTGTCCATGGCGTGACAAGCATTACAACGCTCGGCGAAAAGCTGTTTGCCATGGGCGGGATCGGGCGCCGCATCGTTGCGGAAGCGCGCCAGATTCTTGCTCTGCGACGGATCGACCGAGCGCAGCAACGTATAGCTGAGCGTGATGGTGTCGACGTGCTGGTTGTCGGGATCCTTCGCGAACTCCGGATCGACGTAAAACACCACCGGCATCTCGACCTTCTGATGCGGGTCGAGCCGCTCCTCGTTAAAGCAGAAGCACTGGATTTTGTTGAAGTAGAGACCGCTCGTTGCCGGCGTGACGTTGAACGTCGCGTGCGCGACGATCGATTTGTTCGAAAGATTTTCCGCAGTGAAGTACACGAGCTTCTGTTCGCCGAGATGCACCGTGACGGAGCGCTGCTCCGGCTCGAACCGCCACGGCAGATCCGGTGCCACATTAGTGTCGAACGCAACCGTCACCGTTTTGCTGGAGACCGTCGCGGAATCCGTCAGCACCCGCTGCGTCGTCCCCCCGTAACCGGTGGCGCCGCAGAAAACGCGATAGAGTTGCGGCGCATAGGCCACCAGACCGAACATGAGGCCGATCACCGCAAAGGCGGGCAACAGAACGTTGAGGTTTTTCCGGTGGCGTGGATGCATCCGCGTTCCCGCGCTGAGCAGTCGACAGTTGCGCGCGGTGTAGATCGATCCGGGGCGGCCGTCCACCAGCCACGCCCGGCGAATGCCGCGAGTGAAGCGATATTCGCCGGTATTTCGCGGCGTTTGACGAAGTTGTGATCGCGCTCGGCGATCCATTCCCGGCCGGTGGCGGGAATGGCAAACTCAGGAGTCGAACATGATGACGCTGCGTACGGTCTTGCCGGCTTTCATGTTGGCAAAGCCTTCGTTGATCTCCGACAGCTTCAGCTTGGCGGAAATCCAGTCGTCGAGGTGCAGCTTGCCGCGCATGTAGAATTCGATGAGGCGCGGCATGTCGACGCGAAAATGGTTGGAGCCCATCGACGAGCCTTGAATCCGGCGCTCGCGCAGGAAGTCGAAACCGTGCAGCTCGATCTTCTGCCCGAACGGCACCATGCCGACGATGGTGGCGGTGCCGCCCTGCGCCAGCATGGCGAAGGCCTGTTCGGCGGTGTCCTTGCGGCCGAGCATCTCGAAGGCGTGGTTGACGCCGCCGCCGGTCAGTTCCTTGACCTGCTGCACCACGTCGCCGTTCGCTGGATCGACGATGTCGGTAGCCCCGAGCTTGGTCGCGAGTTGCAGCTTCGCCGGGTTGGTGTCGATGGCGATGATGCGGCCCGCGCCCGCAATGGCCGCGCCATTGATGCCGGCCATGCCGACGCCGCCGCAGCCGATCACCGCGACGGTCTCGCCCGCCGTCACCTTCGCCGTGTTCACCACCGCGCCGTAGCCGGTAATGACGCCGCAACCGATCAGCGCCGCCAGTTCGAGCGGCATGTCCTTGCGGATTTTGACGATGGCGTTTTCGTGCACCAGCATCTGCTCGGCGAACGACGACAGGTTGAGGAACTGGTTGAGCTTCTCGGAGCGCGCCCACGACAGCCGGTTGGATTGCCCCGGCAACATCTTCACCGTGGTGTCGGTGCACAGCACCGGCCGCCCGGTCGAGCAAAAATCGCAGGTGCCGCAGAACACCGAGAGGCAGGTGACGACATGATCGCCCGGCTTCACGTAAGTCACGTCGGAGCCGACCTGCTCGACCACGCCGGCGGATTCATGTCCCAGCACCACTGGCAGCGGGTGCGGATACAGCCCCTCCATGAAGTGCAGATCGGAATGGCACAGCCCGGCGACGGTGGTGCGGATCAGCACCTCGCGCGGTCCCGGCTTCTGGATGCTGATCTCCTCGATCTGCAACGGCTTGTTCACTTCATAGAGAACGGCGGCCTTCATCGAGCACTCCCCGATTGTTGATTGTTGTATCGATGCGACGGCTCAGGCGGCTGTCACAAGATCGCCGACCTCCGCCATGCCGAGCGCATCATCGCCGAGCAGATGCTCGACAATCTTGCGTTCAGCACCTGTCGTCATGAGCTTGAACGGATCGTTCGGCGTCAGCCGATGGTCGATCACCGCACGCGCCAGCAGCACGCGGCGCGCATCGCCGCGCGCTGCATAGATGCGCGCGCCTTCCCATGTCATCGCGACCGCGCTCGCCACCTGATACAGCGTCGAGGTGGCGCGGCGCGCGTCGGCTTCGTTCTCGGAATGCCCCGCGACTTCGCGGGCGAACTCGATGGCCTTGTCGGTGAGGCCGTGCAGCTTGTCGCGCCATGCTTGCGGCACACCTGCGCTGTCGTCGAGCCGCGCATGCAGGTCAGCGCCGAGCGCGGATTCCGCGCCGTGGCGGCCGACCGCGCGGGTCAGCGCATCGAGCGCGACGATGTTGCCGGTGCCTTCCCAGATCGAGCCGAGATGGGCGTCGCGGAGCAATCGCGGCGTGACGAACTCCTCGATGTAACCAACGCCGCCGCGCATCTCCATGGCGTCGCCGCACACCTTGCGGGCGTCGCGGGTGGCGCGGAATTTCAACGTCGGCGTCAGGATGCGCAGCAGCGCCGCCGCATCCTGGCTGCCGCCTTCGGCACGGTCGAGCGCATCCGCCGTGATGAAGCTCATCGACAGCCCCTGCTCCACCGCCAGCATGATCTTCATCAATTGCCGCCGCGCCAGCGGCAGGTCGGAGATCCGCTGCCCGAACACGATGCGGCCGCGCGCCACCGCCATCGCATCATGCCATGCGCGGCGCATCAGCGCGGTGGATTTCACGCCGTTCGACAACCGCGAGGAGTTCACCATCTCGGCCATCTGCACGAAGCCGCGATCGAGCCGCCCGACCGAGTAGGCAATCGCGCCTTCCAGTTTGATCTCGCCGGACGCCATCGAGCGGGTGCCGAGTTTGTCCTTCAACCGCACGATCCGGTAGTTGTTCTGCGCGCCGTTATCGAGGAAGCGCGGCATCAGGAACAGGCCGACGCCGCGCGTGCCCGGCCCCGCGCCGTCCGGCCGCGCCAGCAGCATCACCACCTTGGCGTCGGCGTTGGAGCAGAACCACTTGTCGCCATAGAGCCGCCAGTGGTCGCCCTCCTGCACCGCACGCGAGGTGAGGCTGCCGACATCGGAGCCGCCTTCCTTCTCGGTCATGAACTGGCCGCCCTGCGTCAGCTTGCTCATGTCGGTCTGCGTCAGACCATCGAGATACTTCGCCTTCAGCGCGTCGTCGCCGAAGCGCGATAACAGCTTTGCCGCGCCGTCGGTGACGTTGATCGGGCAACCCATGCCGAATTCGCACTGATTAAAGAGAAACGTGAAGGCGTGCTTCGCCGTGACCGGATAAGTCTCGGACCAGCCGAGAATGCCCTTGCGATGCGACATCGCGTGAATGCCGAATTCACCGAATGCCGCGTTTTCCAACTCGCGATAAGCCGGATGATATTCGATGCTCTGCACATCACGGCCGAACTTGTCGCGCGGATGCAGCACCGGGCCGTGACGGTCCGCAATGCGACCGCATTCGTCGAGCCGGCCGCCGACCAGCCCGCCGAGCCGGTCAAGATGCGGCGCGATGTGCTTGAACAGTTTTTCCGACAGATGAATCTGCAACAGGTCCGCAAGCGACGGATCGGTGCGATAGAAATTGGTGCCGGTGGTGTCGGGCGCGATCAGGTCGGATGCGATGGGCGTTTGAATATTCATGGCGGCCTCCGGCAATGAGCACTTTTGCAAGCGATCATGCGCCTGTTAGACTGGCGAATAAAGCCCTGCCAATGCAGGCGGCCATGCACGCGCCAAACAGAATCGGCGCGATTTTCCGCATCGCGAAACAAGCCCTCGCAGCCCGAACGGTGAGCCATGACAACGACCGCGCGATCCATCGACACCGGCACCAACGAACTGCTCTGCGAGGTGCAGGGCCGCGTTGCGATCATCACGCTGAATCGACCCGAAGCGCGCAACGCGCTGTCAGATCATCTCACCCCGGCGCTGCGGACCATGATCCGCGTCTGCGGCGAGGATCCGTCCGTCGGCGCGCTGCTGATCACCGGTGCAGGCACCGCGTTCTGCTCCGGCGGCGACGTCAAGGGCATGGGCGCCAACACCAACCCGGCGAAAGCGGCGATGTCGTCCGACGAGCGGATCGCGGATTTGCAGGAACGGCAACGATTACTCACCGGCGCGCTGGTCGCGGTGCGCAAGCCGACCATCGCGGCGCTGCCCGGCCCCGCCGCCGGCGCAGGCCTTGCCATCGCGATGGCGTGCGACATCCGCATCGCCGCCGAATCCGCGTTTCTCACCACTGGTTATATCCGGGTGGCGCTGAGCGGCGACTACGGCATCGCCTGGCTGCTGACACGGCTAGTAGGCACGTCACGCGCGCGCGAGCTGATGTTCACCGGCGAGAAAGTGGATGCCAGACGCGCGGAGGCCATCGGTCTCGTCAATCGCGTGGTGCCGGATGCGAACTTGCGCGACGAGGCCTTTGCGTTGGCGAAATCAGTGGCAGAAGGTCCGGCCATCGCGTTGCGCTATATGAAGGACAATCTCGACGAGGCTCTGGCGTTCGACTTCGCCACCGCACGTGATCACGAAGCGGTACGGCTGATCAAGTCGGCCGGAACGGCGGATCACCGCGAAGCCGTCGCGGCCTTCATCGAAAAGCGCAAACCGGTGTTTGGAAAGAACTAGAGCGTTCGCGTTTGACGGCACCACCCTATCCGTCATGCCCGGGCATAGCCGTTCGAAGAACGGCGTCGCTTCGCTCGCCTTTGTGCCGGGCATCCACGTCTTAAACTCTCGCAAGGACAAAAACGTGGATGGCCGGGACAAGCCCGGCCATGACGAGTTGTTGATTCCATCTAAGCGAAACCTGCTTCAGTTCGCCGCCACCGCCATCTCGCGACCATGCGCGCGCCAACCGGCGCAGGGAATCTCCGTTGCCGGATCGAGCGACTTCTCGAAGCGCACCAGCCGCCAGTCGCTCGGCAGCGCCGCGAAAGTGTAGCCGGCCTTGCGCGCCAGCGCCTGCATCGCATCGTTGGAGCGCAGCGTATCACCGAAAATCGTCGTCGCGCCGAGCGTCATCGCGCGGCATTGCAGATTCGACAGCAGCACCGTGCCGATACCCTGCCCCTGCAAATGATCGTCGATCGACAGCCCGAACTCGAAACGCGCGGCAACGGGATCGAACGCGTAGCGCGCTTCGCCGATGATGGCGTCGACACCGCCGGATTTCAGCGTGGCCAAGATCGAAAAGGAATTGCCGCCGCTGTGCAGGGTCTTTTCCAGTTCGCTCGGCGGCAATTCGCCGACCGCCGCGAGAAAGCGGTTGTAGCGCGAGGTCACCGAGAGGCCGCGGAAATAGTTCTGCAAGACGATCGCATCGTCTGGTTCGATAAACCGCAAGGTCATCGAACGGCCGTCACGCAACCGGACGATATCGATGTGCTGCGAGAGATCGCCGGGTCCGAGCAAGGCGCCAACACGACGCAAGGTTTGATGCATGGTGTCCACCATGACGCTCTCCGCACATCGGTAAGACAATTGGAGGCCGGCGTCCCAGGTTGGCGACGCCGGCGCGTCCTCGCTGCTCATTTTTGAAGACGCATGATCCGATCCGAAAACCGGTACCCACTTTTCGGGATCATGCTCTAAGCCCGCCAGAACGGCTTTTCGGCCTCCGCCAGCATTTCACTCCACGAAATTCCCACATCGTGGAGATCGCGCTCGGTCCAATGTGTCAGTTCGCGCCGCTGAATTTGCCGGGTCCGCCAAGTATGCAGCGTCTCGTTGAGGTGGGCGAGGAAACCTTCCTCATGATGATTTGTCATTTCACGGTTGCGATGAGTGGACATTTTCCATCTCCAAATCTAGCTTGTTGACCGAAAATATCTGCCTGATCCGATGTCCTGACAAACGACATGTTGTCCCGATATGCATGATATAAATTCATGAATAAGACCTCCGCGGCCCACCTCCGGCTACCATCCCTCAACGGCCTGCGGGCGTTCGAGGCAGCCGCCCGGCACCTCTCCTTCACTGCGGCCGCGACCGAGTTGAACGTGACCCAGACCGCCGTGAGCCATCAGATTCGGCGGCTGGAGCAGGAACTCGGGATCAAGCTGTTCGTCCGGCAGAACCGGACCATCGCGCTCACCGCCGAGGCGCAGGAATACCTTCCCCGCATCCGCGCCGCCTTCAACGACCTGCGGCTGGCCACCGCGCGCCTGCGGCAGAAGGATAACGACCGGGTGCTGACGGTCAGCACGCTGGCCTCGCTCGCCGCCAAATGGCTGCTGCCGCGCCTCGTGGCGTTCCAGGAGACGCATCCCGACATCGACGTTCGCATCACCACCTCGATCGAACTGGTGGATTTCAACACCGGCGACGTCGATGCCGCGATCCGCTACGGCCGCGGCAACTGGCCCGGGCTGCGCGCAGATTGGCTGATGGCGGACCAGATGTTTCCGGTGTGCAGCCCGGCGCTGCTGCGCGGCGAGCGGCCGCTGCGGCGGCCCGAAGACCTGCGCGATCATGTACTGCTGCACACCAGCGGCGCCTCGCGCGACGACTGGCGGCTCTGGCTCACTGCCGCCGGCCTGCCCACCGACCTGTCCAGCCACGGCGGACTGACGTTCGACCTGAATTTCGTCACCGTGCAGGCCGCGATCGACGGCCACGGTGTCGCCATCGGCCGAACCGCTTACGTGCGCGACGATATCGCCAAGGGCCGCCTCGTGGTGCCGTTCGACATCACGCTGCCGGTCGAGGCCGGCTTCTATCTGGTGTCGCCGGAAGATCGCGCCGACACACCGAAACTTGCGACATTCCGGCAATGGCTGCTGGACGCGATCCGCACCGCCGATCTGCCGACCCCGTTGTGAGCAGCCGGCTATCATCGCGCCGCGCGCGGCTCTATCGTTGCCGCACATGCCGCCGCTTCTGCCATGCATGACGGAGAACAGATTTGATGCAGGACCTCATCCCGATCGCCACACAGATCGCCGGCCATCTCACCGCGCGCCGGCAAACCATCGCGGTGGCGGAATCCTCGACAGGCGGGCTGATTTCCGCGGCGCTGCTGGCGGTGCCGGGCGCGTCGGCCTATTTCCTCGGCTCGGCAGTGGTCTACACCCGCGAGGCGCGGCGCATCCTGATGGACATTCCGGACGCCGACATGAAAGGC
Source organism: Hyphomicrobiales bacterium (assembly GCA_017305595.1). Taxonomy (GTDB): domain Bacteria; phylum Pseudomonadota; class Alphaproteobacteria; order Rhizobiales; family Xanthobacteraceae; genus 62-47. Next base: position 11,611 of record JAFKKL010000011.1, read on the forward strand.
ATCCGCTCGGCGTCGGAGACATACGCGAAGCTGCTGGCCGCGCAGATTCGCCAGCGCTTCAATTCGGATTGGGGCCTGTCCGAAACCGGCGCAAGTGGCCCCACCGGCAACCGCTACGGCGACGCCGCCGGCCATAGCTGCATCGGCATCGCAGGCGCCGAGGCACGCGCGATCACGCTGGAAACCGGCAGCGCCGATCGCGTCGGGAACATGCAGGTTTTCGCCAAGACTGCGTTGAGCGAATTGCTCGCCACTCTTTCGGATTAAGCCGAGCGCCGCGTCAGCCGCGCGAACACCCATCCGGTGGCAAGGCCGATGAGGCCGCCGACGATCTTGACGCTGGCATCGAACAGCCGGCCATGCCGTGACGCCTCCAGCAACTGAAACGCTTCGAGCAGGAGCGCCGCGCCGATCACCACCATCCCCGCCAGCACGATATGGCGCGGATAGGCGGCGGCGAACAGCGTGCCCACCACCGCGAACGCCACCAGCCGCTCGAGTTGCGGCGACACGCCGGTCTCCGGCCTGACCCAGATCGGCCCCACGGTGACGAATGCGATATAGCCGAGACACAGCCACGCTAGAATGCGCGTGAGGCGGCGAACGGCACTGCTTTGCAAATCCATGACCCGGTCAATCCAGCCCGAATAACATTGCGGTCATCATGCCGCGCGCCTGTTATGACGGGCCTTGTCGGTATTGCAACTGCAGCACCCTCACTTCCGCGTCATCCGCGCACTGCGATGTCATTCCGTTAAACCATAAGAATCATCATGGTTAACGCCACAATGCCGACCCACGTCGCAAAGGCTGCCGGATTTCAGTCGCGCGTCATCCGCAACCGGGCTACGATCGATGTAATCCCGTACCTTCGGAGCCCGTTGTCCTCTCATGCCGATCGATCCCATTGTCTTGTCGCGCGAGCTGATCGCGTTCAACACCGTCAACCCGCCCGGTCAGGAACTGGCCTGCATCCAACATCTCGAACGGATCCTTTCCGCAGCCGGATTGGAAACATCGATCCAGACTTTTGCGCCGGACCGCGCCAATCTGGTCGCGCGCATCCGCGGTAACGACAGCAAGCTGCCGCTGTGCTTCACCGGCCATGTCGACACCGTGCCGCTCGGCAACGCACCGTGGAGCGTCGATCCGTTCGCCGGCAAAATCATCGACGGCAAGCTCTATGGCCGGGGCAGCACCGACATGAAATGCGGCGTCGCGGCGTTTGTCGCCGCCGTCTGCAACACCGCGGATCAGCTCAAGGGCAACGGCGGCGTGATGCTGGCGATCACCGCCGGCGAGGAGATCGGCTGCGAAGGCGCGTTCGAAATGGCCAAGGCCAGCACTCTCGGCAAGGCCGGCGCGCTGGTGGTGGCGGAGCCGACCTCCAACGTCGCAGTGGTCGGCCACAAGGGCGCGCTGTGGCTCAAGCTGATCACCAAGGGCGTCACCGCGCACGGCTCGATGCCGCATCTCGGCGTCAACGCCGCCTACAAGGCGGCACGCGTTATCACACTGTTGGAGAAATTCGAATTCAACGTCGCGCCGCATCCGCATCTCGGCCCGCCGACGCTCAATGTCGGCACCGTGCATGCCGGGCTCAACACCAATTCGGTGCCGGATCGCGCCGAGATCGGCCTCGATATTCGCAGCATCCCGGCGTTGCCGCACGACCGCATCAAGGAACAACTCGCCGCCGAACTCGGCGACGGCGTCGAGATCGAAACCATCGTCGATGTCGGCGCGGTGTGGAGCGAACCAACGCTCCCGTGGATCAAGCATGTGGTGAAGAGCGCCGAGGATGCGCTCGGCGAAAGTTTCGGCGCCGCGCCGCGCACCGCGCCCTACTTCACCGACGCCTCGGTGCTGACGCCGGCGCTCGGCAATCCGCCGACCATCATCCTCGGCCCGGGCGAAGCGGGCAAGGCGCACCAGACCGACGAATATTGCGCGGTCGATCTCATTCACAAGGCCACCGACATCTACGCAAAGCTGGCGGCGGACTGGGTGCGTTAGTATCCTCGCGTCACGTCCACCACATTTCGCAGCGGCTCGCCCGCCTCGAAGCGCGCGATCTGCTCCGCGACATAGGCCGAGATCGCGTCGGCATCGGTGTCGGCGGCATTGTGCGGCGTGACGATCACGCGCGGATGCGACCACAGCGGACTATTTGTCGGCAACGGCTCGGTCTCGAATACGTCGAGCGTCGCCGCGAGCAGCGTGCCGTCCTCGATACACGACAGGATATCGGCCTCGACCTGCAAGCCGCCGCGCCCGGCATTGATCAGGACCGGTCCGCCGAGCGGCGAGTTGCGCGCGAGTTTTTCGAACAGCCGCCGGTTCAGGATGTGCCGCGTCTCCGCCGTCAGCGGCAGCAGGCACACGAGGATGTGGGTCTTCGCCAAGAACGGTGCGAGGCCATCGCGGCCGCTGAAACATTCGACACCGTCCATGGTCTTGGCGCTGTTGCTCCAGCCGACCAGGCGAAAGCCCATCCGGCGCAGCACCTCGGCGGCATCGCGGCCCAGCGTGCCGAGCCCCATGATTCCGACGGTGACGGCGCCCGCGGCCCATTGCGCGCCGGGCTGCCACAGCTTGCGCGACTGATCGTCGCGCAACGAAAGCTGCTGCCGGTGATGTATCAGCACATGTAGCACGACATACTCGGTCATGCGGCCGGTGAGATCGTCCACCGCGACGCGCACGATCGGCACTTTCGGCAAGGTCGGGTCCGCCATCAGCGCATCGACGCCCGCACCGAGATTGAAGATGGCGCGCAGATTGCGGAACGCGGCCAGCACACCCGGTTGCGGTTTCCACACCGCGGCATAATGCACGTCGTCCGGATCGCTGATCTGTTCCGGCAGCAACACCACCTTGCGGCCATGTCCGACAGCGTTGAAACGCTCGATCCAGCGCTGCGGCGACCAGTTGTCGGCGCCGCCCTGAATCGACAGAACGAGAGTGCCTTTGCTCATGCGTGCGCTATTTTCCGGTTTGAGGATTTGAAGATGCTTCGGGAACCGAGGCATGCGGCGGCGCATTGCGCCATCGCACCAGAATGCAAAACTAGCTCTTGCAAATAAGCTACCGCAAGCCGACGCTGTTATGGCACGATGGTCGCCCGCACGTCGGGCGCGCGACACATCGATAATCGCACGCCGTCGCACACGCTGCGGCGGAGCAAGGACCCGCAAATCGTGATCAAGGCTTCCGATATTCTGATTGCCAGACGCGCCGACACCAAGGCGCGCGCCGATTTTCCAACCTGGCGGATGATGGCCAAGCTCAACGCCGTCAGTTCGCTTTCAAGCGAAGCACAGGCGTTTCTGGCGGACTACGAGAAGCGACTCAAGGAAACCAACGAGGCCGAGGCGACAGAAGCCACCATTCAGGCAATCTATCGCAGCTACTATGCCGAAATGGGCGGCGCCGGCGCCGCACCCGACGCCAGCATCGCCCACCCCAAAGCCCATCTCAAGGGCGCGCCGCCCGACGCCGCGGCAAACGCCGGTCCGGGCACCGCCGCCGAAACGCCGTCCGACAACGTCATTGCATTGCAGCAAGCGCGGCGCGCGCAGCAGGCCAAGCCGGCAAAAGCCGCACCGGCACAAAAGCCCCGCCTGCCGGTGGCGCTGATCTTCATCTGCCTCATCGTCATCACCGTCGGGCTGCGCTACCTGCTCTAAACCGGCTGATCCGGACGACCGCCACCGCCGCACCGTGCGGCGTCGGGCGCTGTCCGCATTTCGACTTCACATTTCCTGCGCCCCGGCGGACCATGGTTCGCCTCCCGCAGTTCAAATATCGACTTCAAGAAACCACAAGGACACGACGATGGGCTGGTCGAACACTTCCCTTCCCGCCATGCAGATCGAAGCCCACTTCGGCGACCGGCTGATACCAGTATTCCAGGAGCGCCCGCGCAGCGTCTGGGAGATGATCGCGGCGGCCGGCCAACGCAATCCCGACGGCGAGGCCATCGTGTTCGGCGACGAGCGGCTGACCTGGCGCGAGACGGTGCGGCGATCTTCCGCGATCGCGGCCGGCTTGAAGGACCTCGGCCTGCAACCGGGTGATCGGCTCGCGGTGCTGGTCGGCAACCGCACCGAGTTCGTGTTGACACTCTACGCCGCCGCGCAACTCGGCCTGATCGCGGTGTTGCTCTCGACCCGGCTGCAAAAGCCGGAAGTCGCCTACATGCTGACCGACTGCGGCGCCAAAGCCATCATCTACGACACGACGCTCGCCGACCGCCTGCCGGACGCCCGCGACGTGCCGGACCTGCGCCATCGCATCGCGGTGGGCGACGCGGCTGGAACGACCACATTGGCGCAACTGGCGAAGGGATCGCCGCTCGCCGCCGCTGTGCCGGTGTCCGAAGACGACACCGCAATGATCATGTACACCTCCGGCACCACCGGACGGCCGAAGGGCGCGATGCTGTCGCACGGCAACATCATCCATTCATCGATGATCTACGAAGCATGCATGGAGTTGACGCCCGCCGACCGCTCGATTGCGGCGGTGCCGCTCGCCCACGTCACCGGCGTCATCGCCAACGTGACGTCGATGGCCCGCTGCGCGGGCGCGCTGATCATCGTCGCCGAATTCAAGGCTGCCGAATATCTGCGGATCGCCGCGCGCGAGCGCGCGACCCAGACCATCATGGTGCCGGCGATGTACAATCTCTGCCTGCTGCAAGCCGACTTTGACAGTCACGACCTCTCCTCGTGGCGGATCGGCGGCTATGGCGGCGCGCCGATGCCGATCTCAACCATCGAGAAGCTGGCGCAGAAAATTCCGGGCCTCAAACTGATCAACGCCTACGGCGCGACCGAGACGACGTCACCCTCGACGATCATGCCGCCGGCCTTCACCGCGACGCATAGCGACAGCGTCGGCCTGCCCTGCCCCGGCGCGACCATCGTAGTGATGGATGACGCCGGCCGCGAGGTGCCGCGCGGCGACGTCGGCGAATTGTGGATTCACGGCGGCTCGGTGATCAAGGGCTACTGGAACAAGCCGGAGGCGACGGCCGAAAGTTTCACCGGCGGCTTCTGGCATTCCGGCGATCTCGGCTCCATCGATACAGAGGGCTTCGTGCGCGTGTTCGATCGCAAGAAGGACATGATCAATCGCGGCGGCCACAAGATCTATTCGGCGGAAGTGGAATCGGTTCTCGCCGGCCATGATGATGTGGTGGAAAGCGCCATCATCGCCAAGCCCTGTCCGGTGCTCGGCGAGCGGGTCCATGCCGTCGTCGTCACCCGCAATCCCGCGCTCGATGTCGCGGCGCTGCGCGCCTGGTGCGCGGCGCGGCTGTCCGACTACAAGGTGCCGGAAACCGTCACCGTCAGTACCGATCCGCTGCCGCGCAACGCCAACGGCAAAGTGCTGAAGAAGCAATTGCGCGAGACGCTGCTGCGGGAGATTGCGTAAAGGTACGCAACAACCTCACAACGTGATGGCCGGATTTATTCCGGCCACCCACGTCTTGCTTGCTGACGTGTTTTTAAGACGTGGATGGCCGGGACAAGCCCGGCCATGACGGAAACACTAACATCATTGCAATGACGGGATCGTTTTCTCGTCTCACCGTACCCGCTTCACCGGCGCCGACAAGCGGTCGGTGCGGTCGCGTTCGGTGAGATCGACCACGGTGGCCATCGGCGCGATCAGTTCGTAGACGTAGCTGACATCGGTGAAATAGCGCTTGGCGGTGCCGCCGAGCGCTTCCGGCGCAACGCGGTCGAGCAGGATCGTGCCGAACTCGCTGTCGCCGCGGCGGGTGGCGGCGCTGGTGTTGAACTCCTCCCAGCGGAAATGGAAGATCGCGTCGCGCGGATCGCCTTCCACCGTCCACTGCGCCACCACGTGCGGATGCTTGCCGACCAGCGACAGTCCTTCGTCAGTGTGCGACGCGAGTTCAAAAAACAGCAGTGACAGACTTTGCGCGGCGCGGGCGCTGACGGAAATATCCGGCCCGTTCACGGCGATGCGGTCGGCGTTGGGAATGGCGCGCGCCTCGAACAATCCCTTGAGCGGCACACCCTGCCAGCGGCTTTCGCTGAGCAGCGACACCACGTTGGACATCGCGTGAATGCGCCCGATCAGAAGATCGCGGGCGACGTCGACGTCGGCACCGTGCCGCATGGTGCGCGTGACGATCGACTGGATCACCGCGAGAATGTTTTTGACGCGGTGATTGAGTTCGTCGATCACCGCTGTCAGCCGGTGTTCGAAACCGATGCGCATGCGGATTTCGCGGCTCATGCGCAAATTGTTGTAGGCAATGTAGCCGAACAGCCCGCAGATGATCGCGGTGAGCGCGAAGCCGATCGCCGCCACCACCGCCGCCAGTTCCAGCGCACGCTGTTCGACATTGGTTTTGGCGTAGTAGGCCAGTTGCCAGTCACGCCCGCCGAAGGTGACGGTGCGCACGACAGGCGGCGGCGCCGGGCTGCCGTCCTCGGTGGTGCGCACCTGCGGCCGCGCGACGACGCGGTCGTTCGCATCGACGATCAACTCGCTTGCGCTGCCGGCCGTGCTACGCAGAGCGACAGAGAACAGCGACATCTCGTCGTTGGTCAACATCAGCGGTGCGAGTTCGTAGGAGAAGGTGATGAAGCCGATCGGCTGTCCGGTGTTCTCCTGCAGCACCGGCGTCGCCAGCACCACGCCGACCGGACCGTTCGGCCGCAACAGCGGCAGCGGCGCGGATGCCGCCGGCTGCTTCTTCTGAAGCGCCTGCTTCAGCATCGCGTTGAGCACCGGCTGATCGTTGAGCGCGCGTCCCGGGAAACTCTCGGTCTCGCCATTGCGCGGCTCAACGTCCATCAGCACGTCGAGCGGCCCATTGAGCGCGGCGGGGTCAAGCGGCTTGTCGTTGAAGTTGCGAATCTCCGGCTTCGGGAAGCCGGCGCTTTGCAGTTCGGCTTGCGCCTGAGGCAATTCGCCCGGCTGCAGCCGCGCGATCCAGCCCGCCACCATGAAGTCGGTCTTGAAGGCATAGATCGAGGTGCGCAGTGGCTTCAGCATGTTGGCCTTGGTCACCGTCGGCGAATGAAACAGGCCGGATGAAACCCGCGCCAGCAATTCGCGCTCGGTGAGGCGATCCTGAACCAGGCTGGCGCTGACATCGATGGCGCGCGACAGCGCGATGCGATTGACCGTCAGTTCCTGGTCGTGGGCGCGATACGCGGCGAGGCCAGACAGCAGCATCCCCAGCAGCGCGATGAACCCGATAATGAACCCCAGCCTGACCACGCGCTTACTCGAAAATGAAATCGGTCAAAATCCGTCCGCGATATACGTGCATGTCGATACCCGGCTCGGAGCCGGCCCTCGCCGATCAGGCCCGTCGGCAAAATGCCGGCCGCGGCCGAGCCAAGTTGGAATGATGACAACCGTGCGACGCGTCAATGGTTCCGCCCCGCCACAGGGGCAGAGCGGCCGGACGCAAGCGATCAGAATTTCTCGACCTTGCCGTCGGAAATGATCTCGATCTCGGTGGGCGTCTCCTTGAGCGGCGCCGACAGCGCCCGCCATGTCTTCATGTGCGGCGAGCGGCCATGGGCGTTGAGGTCCTCGCGCGAGGCCCAGCGCTCGACCACGACGAACAGGTTGGGATCATGGATGCTGGCGTGGTTCTCGTAGGAGATACAGCCCTGCTCCTGCCGCGTCGCGGCGACGCAGTCCTTGGCACCGGCGAGATAGGCGTCGCGGCCTTCCGGCTTCACACGGGTGGTGGCGATAACGTAGATCATGGGCGCACTCCTTAACGAACGTCGACCTTGGCAGGGGTGATGATCTCGATCTTGGCCGGCGCGCTCAGGCACTTGACGGCGATGCGGCCGAACGCCCGCATGTGGTCGCTCTTGCCGTGCGGCCCCATCGCCTCGACGCTCTCCCACTGCTCGACGAACACCATCCGGGTGGGATCGGTGACGCTCTCGTGCATGTCGTAGGCGACGTTGCCGGGCTCCTGGCGGGTGGCGGCGATGCAAGCCTTGGCGCCCTCGATCAGTTCGGCGCGCATTTCAGGCTTCACGGTCAACGTGGCAACGACATAAATCACGGCATTCTCCCAAGCGTTTGGTTCCTCGAGGCGACATTAGAGCGTTTTCGAGCGAAGTGGATACCGGTTCGGGTAAAGAAAACGCGCCAAATGAAGAATCTAGAGCATGACCACAACGCGTGGAAACGCCTTTTCGGCGGGTCGGCTTGCCGGTCGCGCGGGTCGGAAAACGCCGTAAGGGGTCATGCCATTAAGCGGAATTTCTGGAGCGCGGAACGGCGGCGCGGAGGCGACCCGGCCACTTTGACCTTGAATCCGCCGCGATGCTGCGCCATATCAGCGCCACGACCCGTGAGAATCATGCCATTGGGTCCCAGCGAGCCGCGTGTTCTGGGCCGATTACCATATCGGCTTTTGGCTTGCCCCTTCATCCAACCAAAACCGATGCCCCAAACACGCGGGTGTCCTAAGCCTCTCCGAGGCACCCGCACCTGACGTTGAAACGTCAGGCGTTCGCTTTTTGATGGAAAGACATCTCGTTTGACCTCCTTTCAGGACTTCGGCTTCGCCGATCCCATTTCGCGCGCTCTGGTGGAAGAAAATTATCAGACGCCCACGCCGATCCAGGCACAAACCATTCCTCTTGCTCTCAGCGGCCGCGACGTCGTCGGCATCGCCCAGACCGGCACCGGCAAGACCGCCGCTTTCGCGCTGCCAATCCTGCATCGCGTGCTTGAGAACCGCGTCCGTCCGCAGCCGAAAAACTGCCGCGTGCTGGTGCTGAGCCCGACCCGCGAACTGTCCGGACAGATCCTCGACAGCTTCAACGCCTACGGCCGCCATATCCGCCTCAATTCGGCGCTGGCGATCGGCGGCGTGCCGATGGGCCGTCAGGTCCGCGCCCTGATGCAGGGCGTCGAGGTGCTGGTCGCAACCCCCGGCCGCCTGCTCGATCTGGTGCAGAGCAACGCCCTCAAGCTCGGACAGGTCGAATTTCTCGTGCTCGACGAAGCCGACCGCATGCTCGACATGGGCTTCATCAACGACATCCGGAAGATCGTCGCCAAGCTGCCGATCAAGCGGCAAACGCTATTTTTCTCGGCCACCATGCCGAAGGACATCGCCGAACTCGCCGAGCACATGCTGCGCGATCCGGCGCGGGTCGCCGTGACGCCGGTGTCCTCGACCGTCGAGCGCATCACCCAGCGGGTGATCCAACTCGATCATTCCGCCAAGCCCGCCGCGCTGGCGCAGATTCTCAAGAACGAGCCGGTCAACCGCGCGCTGGTGTTCACCCGCACCAAGCACGGCGCCGACAAGGTGGTGAAGACCCTCGCCAAGGCCGGCATCACCGCCGACGCCATTCACGGCAACAAGTCGCAGAACTATCGCGAGCGGGTGCTGGCGGCGTTCCGCACCGGTGAAATCCGCACTTTGGTCGCCACCGATATCGCGGCGCGCGGCATCGACGTCGACGGCGTCAGTCATGTCGTCAACTTCGACCTGCCGAACATCCCGGAAACCTATGTCCACCGCATCGGCCGTACCGCGCGCGCCGGCGCCGACGGCGTTGCGATCTCGCTTTGCGCCGGCGAGGAAATGGCGTATCTCCGCGACATCGAAAAACTGATCCGTGTCGCCTTGCCCAAAGAAGACCGACGCACGCCCGGCCATCGCGAGTCCGGTCCGTCCGCGCAGCAGTCGCGCGGAGGCCGGCCGGGACCGCATGCGGCCGCACATCGCGGCGCCGCCGACGGCGCACCGAACGGCAAACGCCCGCGTCGCCGACGGCGGCCGGGTGGCGGCGCGCCGCAGCAGCCCGGCGGACGTCACGAGCCGACACGGGCAGCTTCCAGCGGCAAGTCATCGGGCGGCAAGTCCGATGGAATTCAGGGCGTCGCATTCCTGAGCCGCAAGAGCCGTCCGCATCAACCCAAACGCAACCAAGGCCCACAGCGATAACAGCCTCTCGACCTGGAGAAACCCATGGCTAAAGAAGAGCTGATCCAGTTCGAAGGACTGGTGACCGAAATCCTCCCCGATGCCCGCTACCGCGTCCAGCTTGACGCGGGGCACGAGATCGTCGCCTACACCGCTGGCAAGATGAAGAAGAACCGCATCAAGACGCTGGCGGGCGATCGCGTGACCATCGAGATGTCGCCTTACGACCTCGAAAAAGGCCGGCTGATCTTCCGCCACAAGGACGAGCGCCCGGCCGGTGGACCGCCGCGCAGCGGGCCGCCGCGCGGTCAGTTTCGTCGCCGGTAACCACCTGCCGGCTACGAAAAACGCTGAAAAAACAGGGGCCTTGCGCCCCTGATGCGACACCCCGAACGACGACCATCCGGCGCGCCGCAAAAAACGTGCGCGCCCGGATTGTTTTGGCTCTGCCTTTCGAATAATATACCCTGATCGATTTTCGGCCGGACGACACTCGCTAACTACCGGTACAGCCGGTTTAGACGCTGACGACCCTTCCAAAAATTCGATGCCACCAGCCCATGAGAATGGGCTTCGACTATACTTTTTTGAGAAGGGACTATCCCATGAGCATGGGAACCGTAAAGTGGTTTAACGCAACCAAGGGCTACGGCTTCATTCAGCCCGACGACGGCGGCAACGATGTGTTCGTGCACATCAGCGCTGTCGAGCGCGCCGGTCTCGGCACGCTGCGTGAAGGCCAGAAGATCAGCTACGAGATCGTCGCGGACCGCCGCTCCGGCAAATCCTCCGCCGACAATCTGCGGGCTGCCGGCTAAGGCGCATCGCTCACGAACGCCCCGCGCGTTCGTCTTGAGCGATATTCCAGTTTACAAGGCAGAAAAGGCCGCGCTCATGCGCGGCCTTTTCGTTTTGGTCGTGATGAGCACTGCGAGGCGCGCGCGGCATGACGCTGACATCAGCTGTGAGCTGCTGGCCGCATCCTCGTAACGCGACCGGGCTCTTGTCTTCGGTCGATCGCGTCGACCCGCCCGCGCGAAACCTTCGGAGCGGCATCACATCTGCGGGCAGGGAGTCGATTGCGAAGCGGGGTTGAGGAGGACGCAGACCGGCAGGCTGATGCGTGGCCGCGTATAGGTCGACTCACGCAGCTCCCCCGATGCAACGCCCGGCAGGAGCGCCGGCGCATACGTGTAGCTCACTTCGCTGAGAATGAAATATTGATTAGGCAGGATTTTGCCGGCAGCATCCTTGCCGATCAGATCGGCCGGCATCGTTGCCACCACATCGCCCACGGACCTCGGGACGTCGCCTTTGCTCCATTGCACCCGCGCCGCGCCGCTGGTGGGATTGATGTAGACCTCGGTGATCGTTGCCAGCAACGGCCCGCCGGAGAAAGGATTCTGCGTCGCCGAATAGGGCGTCAGCATCGACCTCCCGATCGCGAAAAAATTCGCGATATCGGTGTCCGTTACCGAACTGCCCTGCGAGGTGAGGTCGGACAGGGTCCGCGCGATCAATGTCACCTTGCGGTCGATCGAAATCACCGACGTCGCGCCGATCGTTCCGAATAACGTCACCAGCATGACCGGAAGGATCATGGCGAACTCGATCGCCGCCAGACCTTCGGCATGACACGAGAACCGCGCGAGGTGCCGCCGGATCAGTCGGACGAATTTCGCAGCAGCGTATGTCATGGCGCGATCACCTCGGCTCGACGCGGAACGCCGCCGTCGACGCCAGCAGGTATTTGCCATTTGCGGTGCCGGCATCAATGTTGGCCATGCTGTAACCAAGCCCGGTTACGATCAGCGGCCATTGGTAGAATGCGCTCACAACGACCGTCTCCGCGGTGTTGGGTTGCGGATTCTGGTAACTGAAATTGTCGACGAACTCGCCGCTCTTCGCGATCGGGTTCAAAATCTCGATCTCCTTGCCGGCGCTCGTGACGCTGACGTTGACGCGCAGCTTGGAGCAATCCAGCAGCATCGAAACCCGACCACACAGATCATCGGTAAATTTCTTCTGGGTCATGCCCGTATCCGCCGCCTGGTGCGTGTACATCAGCCGCGCGGTTTGTTGCAGACCGTTCTCCAGTACCTGCTCGGCAAAAAACGCCAGGCACATTTCGAAAATCGCGAACAGCAGGCCGAAGAAGATCGGCGCGATCAGAGCGAACTCGATGGCCGCGGACCCACGCCGATCGCGTCGCCACCGCCGTAGCGCACGGCGCAGTTCGGCATGTGATGTTTCGGACGACGACATCGGTGCGTCTCCCCAATCGGCAGGATTTATCTACCGTCGGGTTCTATCCGAAACTCATTGTTGAAGTGTTTCGGCGGTTCCGGACAAAGTGCCATGCCGCGTTAACCGCGTGTTAATCAGACAGGATCACGCGATCGCGGCCAGACAGCCCTGAGAATGCACTGATCAATTGGCCTTGCCGGTGGTGCCGCCACCGCCTGCCACTTCCTTGCTCATTGTACCGGCCTGATCCAGGACGGATTTAAAGTACTTCTCGCTGTCGCCCAGCGTCGCCCGGCGCTCGCAGCCCGGCATGCAACTATAGGACTCGCGATCAACACCACGATAGATCGTCACGATCTTATCCGCTGGTCCGCTAACCAGAATGGTGCGGTCGACCAGAATGTCCCCGGCACGATCCATGGCGATCACGTTGGTGGCGCCGTAACCCTTGCCGGTCACGACGATCATGCCGCCGGACTGCAAGGTGACGTCGGCGATCAGGGGATTTCCGACCACCAAGGTGGCGACACGGTTCGGCAGTTTAACCAGCTTGGCCTGATCGACGCTGACCGCGATAGTGTCGCCGTCGGCGTTCGCCGCCGTCAGCCCCGCGAACAACATCAGCATCGCGGCGATCCCGGCACGTACCAGCCATCGCTTCATCGAACCCACACCACGAAAAGCCATACGATCACCCCAGCACAATCGCGGGCCGCGCCATGCCATAAGCAAGACCCGGCTCCGGATATGGCAAATATGACGTTAATTGATGAATGAACTGCAAACGTCGGCGCCGCGCCGATTCCCGTACAGGCCGAAGTGACAGTCGCCGGGCCGGCAAGAAGTCAGGGACCCGTCGCCCTGAGCACCGAGCCGGAAGAACAGACAAATTCATCGAGAATTGGCTTCGACTCGATTCTCGCCATTGCAAGCGAACCAAAGCATTCCAGCTCTTGCCGCGTATTTTTCTGGATTACTTTGCCGCTTCACTCCTTGCCATGACGGAAACATCGTCATGCTCCTGTCGTTTGCAACGCCCCAACCGGGACAACTCGATTTGTCGAATTTTATGCAATGTCTTTAAGTCGAAGTTTACCGTCTGCAAGAAACCCCCGATACATGCGGGTTTCTGCGATCGAATTAACTGCGCTGAAATTTTCTGAGCCTAGTGTCTCGCTCATGGTCACGGTGCTGAGAACGCCGTTGCCACCGGACATCGAGTTCACAGCCACGTGCACACAGGGAGTTTGTTATGAAGAATCTTGTTAAGCGTTTTGCCAAGGACGAGTCGGGCGCCACCGCGATCGAGTACGGCCTGATTGCCGCCGGTATCGCCCTCGCGATCATCACCATCGTGACCACCTTGGGCAGCACGCTCCAGGCGAAGTTTACCGCCGTCAACACCAAGGTGCTGGCCCAGCCGAACGGCGACTAAGCGATCTGCCGTGACGCATTTCGAAAAGGCCCCGGCTTGCCGGGGCCTTTTCTGCCTCCGGTGTACTTCTTTTGTAAAATTACGGCCGTCGATGAAAACGGCAGTGGCGGCGCAACCGGCGACCGGCAAGGAACGTGCGTTCCAGACCGTCCGCATGGCCTCCGACCGCATCCCCCGTTCTCCTGACACGCGCCATCAACCTCCGGTGAACCCGCACGCACATTTCGCGATTGTTCACCATTCGCCGGTTAGCTTTCCGCATCACGAACGCGCGACACGGGCCGCATCATGATCCTCGACCTCCTCCGGCTGCTGCTGTTTCCCATGCTGATGGCGTTCGCAGCCTCCAGCGATCTCCTGACCATGACGATTTCCAACCGCGTCTCGCTGTTGCTGATCGCCGGCTTCTTTGTACTCGCGGTCGCATCAGGCATGGGATTGACCGAGATCGGCCAGCATATCGGTGCGGGCGCCGTGGTGCTGACGGTGGCGTTCACCTGCTTTGCCATGGGCTGGATCGGCGGCGGCGACGCCAAGGTGGCGGCCGCCACCGCGCTGTGGCTCGGCTTCGATTATCTGTTGCCGTATCTGCTCATTTCTTCGGTATTGGGCGGCGTGCTGACATTGCTGCTGCTCGAATTCCGCCGCTGGCCGATCCCCTATATGCTATCCGGCCAGCAATGGTTGCTACGGTTGCATCACCACGAGACCGGCATCCCCTATGGCATAGCGCTCGCAGCCGGCGCGCTGATGGTCTATCCACAAACTGACTGGATCAGGGCCGTCGATCTCGGCCGCTTCATCGCCGGATAAAGCGTTTTCGAGCGAAGTGGACACCGGTTCGCGTAAAGAAAACGCGTCAAAGCTGGAATCTAGAGCTTCGTTCCGATTTGATCGGAACGGGCTCCAGCCTCCGAGACCATGAAAAGGTCTCGTTAAGCTCATTTCGATACGCGTCATTAACCATGCTTTGACGAATAACTGCTCAACTCCCGCTACGGCGATGATTGCGTCGCTGCGTCCAGTTCGTGGGAAGTGAAGCGTATGAAGACCGCTCGCATTGTCGTCCTGACCATTGCAGTCGGTGCCGGTGGCCTTGCCGCCTATTTGGCCTCAGGCTCAGACCACAAGCCGCAACCCGCGCCGGTCGCCCAGATGCAGACCGTTGAGGTTCTGGTCGCCAAGGCTGACATCCCGCTCGGAAAGACGCTCACGGCCAACGACCTTCAGTGGCAGACATGGCCGGCGAAAGCGGCCAGCGCCAGCTTCGTGCGCCGCGACAGCCGCCCCGACGCGGCGAAGAAACTCGAAGGCGCCGCCATCGCGCGCTCGCCGTTCGTGACCGGCGAACCCATCCGCGACAGCAAGCTGGTGATGGCCGGCAACACCGGCTTCATGGCGGCGGTGCTGCCCGCCGGCATGCGCGCCATTTCGACTGAAATTTCCCCTGAAACCGGCGCCGGCGGCTTCATCCTGCCGAACGACCGTGTCGACGTCATCCTGTCGCGGCGCGAGAAGAATCCGGATCAGAACAACGGCGAGGCGGCGGTCTCCGAAATCATCCTGACCAACGTGCGCGTGCTGGCGATCGACCAGACGCCGCGTGAGAAGGAAGGTCAAAACACCGTCGTCGGCAAGACCGCCACCCTGGAATTGAAGCCGGAGCAAGCGGAAACGCTGGCCCGCGCGCGCCAGACCGGCACGTTGTCGCTGGCGCGGCGCAGCCTCGCCGACGCCAACGCGCCGGTGGCCAGCAACGACGAACTCGGCAAACGCGAATCCATCAACGTGGTGCGTTACGGCGTAGCGACCAAGGCAACGGCCCGGCAGTAAATCGGAAGGATCTACGAAATGAAGTGTCGGGACAATCGCGGGCCGGTTGGCGCGGTGATGAAACAGGCGCTGTGCTTTGCCGCTGCCGGCGCGCTGATGCTCGAGCCGATGCTGACGCCGGTGCTGGCCGCGAACCAGCCGATCCCGGCAGCAGCAAGCCCCAGCGGTTACCTCAACGCGCGTCACCTGGCGCTCGGCATCGGCAAATCGGTGGTGATCGACCTGCCGCGCGACGTCAAGGATGTGTTGGTCGCCGATCCGAAGATCGCCAACGCCGTGGTGCGTTCGGCGCAGCGCGCCTACATCATCGGCGCCACGGTAGGCCAGACCAACATCGTGTTCTTTGATGCATCCGGACAGCAGATCGCCGCCTATGACATCGCGGTGACCCGCGATCTCAACGGCATTCGCGGCGCGCTGAAACAAATTCTTCCCGGCGCCACCATCAATGTCGAGGGCATCGGTCAGGGCGTCGTACTGTCGGGAATGGTCGGATCGCAGGCGGAATCGCAGCAGGCATTCGACATCGCCGTTCGTTTGGTCGGCGACGAGAAAAATGTCGTCAACAGCCTCACCGTGCGCGGCCGCGATCAGGTGATGCTCAAGGTCGTGGTGGCCGAGGTCCAGCGCAACGTCATCAAGCAACTTGGTGTCGATCTCAGCGCCAACATGAACTACGGCACCGCCGTGGTGAATTTCAACAACGCAAACCCGTTTACCGCCAACGGACGTGCTCTGGTGAGCGGCAATGCGGCGACCGCCGGCTTCGGCAACAGCGGAACGCCGGGTGTTCCCAGCGTGCAGGCGACGGTACGCGCGATGGAAAGCGCCGGCGTAATGCGTACGCTGGCGGAGCCGAACCTGACCGCGATCTCGGGCGAAAGCGCCAACTTCCTCGCGGGCGGCGAATTCCCGATTCCATCGGGCATCAGCTGCACCAACGGAACGTGTACACCGACCATCAGCTTCAAGAAATTCGGTATTTCGCTGAACTTCACCCCGGTGGTGTTGAGCGAAGGCCGCATCAGTCTGCGCGTCGCAACCGAAGTGTCCGAAGTCAGCAACGACAACGCCATCCAGATCTCCGGCACGTCGGTGCCGTCGATCAAGACACGGCGCGCCGACACCACGCTGGAAATTCCCTCCGGCGGGTCGATGGCGATGGCTGGCCTGATCCAGCAGCAGACCAAGATGGCCATCAACGGCATGCCGGGGCTGGCGCGCCTGCCGATTCTCGGCACGCTGTTCCGCAGCCGCGATTACGTCAACAACAACACCGAGCTGATGGTGCTGGTGACGCCGTACGTCGTGCGCGCGGTGGCGCAGAAGGATCTGTCAAGGCCCGACGACGGCTTCGTCGCCGCATCCGATCCGCAGGCGGACCTGCTCGGCAGCATCAATCGCATCTACGGCATTCCCGGGCGCGATCCGGCGGACCGGAAATATCGCGGCACTTACGGCTTCATCACCGATTGAGACGGGACAAGGACAACCGCAATGACCACGCAACGACCCGTCGCAACGCTCACTCGCCTTCGCACCGCCGCGCTGCTTGTCGGCGTGGCGCTGGCGCTCGGTGCCTGCAATCACACCCGGTCGCAGCAGGACATCACCGGCAGCATTCCTGACGACTACCGCCTGCGGCATCCGATCGCCATTCAGGAAGCCGACCAAAGCATCGCTATCTTCGTCGGCAACGGCCGCGGCGGCCTGAATGCGTCGCAGCGCGCGGAAATCGTCGCGCTCGGCCGCACCTGGATGCGCGAGGGCACCGGCGCGATCGTCATCGAGGTGCCTTCGCACACGCCGAACGCCCGGGCCGCGGGCGACTCGCTGCGCGAGATCAAGTCGCTGCTGGCCGCGAGCGGAATCCCGGCGCGTGGCATCGTGGTGCGCAACTATCGTCCGACAGATGCGCAGGTGTTCGCCGCGATCCGCGTCAGCTATCCGAGGATCACCGCCTCCGCCGGCCCGTGCGGACTGTGGCCGGAAGATCTCGGCCCCTCGATCAAGGGCAAGTCGTATCTCGATAACACCAACTACTGGAATTTCGGCTGCGCCAATCAGCGTAATCTGGCGGCAATGGTCGATAATCCATCCGATCTGGTGCAACCACGGCCGGAAGGCCCCGCCTACAACGCCCGGCGCACGACAGTCCTCGACAAGTATCGCAAGGGTGAAGGCACCGCGACCAACTACCCCGATGCCGACAAGGGCAAAATCAGCAGTGTGGGCCAATGATCAGTTTCGAACGCCAGACCCAGGACGAAACGTCGGCGACCGTCGCGTCGCCTGATACGGATACGCACATCGCACCGGCGCCACGCGTGTCGGTGCAGGCGTTCTGCGAAACGGTGGAGACCGCGGCGGTCATGCAGTCGGCCGGCGAGGATCGTCGTCTGGGCAAGGCCCACATCAAGATCCAGATGGGCGGTATCGCCGCCGCGATCGAAGCCTACCGCACTTCGCCGACTCCGAATGTCATCGTCCTCGAAACCCAGGGACGCGGTGACATCCTCACCGGGCTCGACCAGCTCGCGACGGTGTGCGACGCCGGCACCCGCGTCGTCGTCATCGGCCGGGTCAACGACGTCACACTGTATCGCGAACTGGTTCGCCGCGGCGTCAGCGATTATGTGATGGCACCGGTCGCTCCGCTCGACGTCGTTCGCGCGATCTGCAACCTGTTCTCCGCGCCGGAAGCCAAGGCCGTCGGCCGCATCATCGCCGTGGTCGGCGCCAAGGGCGGCGTCGGCGCATCGACGGTCGCTCACAACGTCGCATGGGCGATCGCGCGCGACCTCGCGCTGGATTCGGTGGTTGCCGATCTCGACCTGGCCTTCGGCACGGCGGGACTGGACTACAATCAGGACCCCTCGCAGGGCATCGCCGAGGCGGTGTTCTCGCCGGACCGCGTCGATACCGCCTTCATGGACCGCCTGCTGTCGAAATGCACCGATCATCTCAGCCTGCTGGCGGCGCCGGCCACGCTGGATCGCGTCTACGATTTCGGGGCGGAAGCCTTCGATTCGATCTTCGATACGCTGCGCACCACGATGCCGTGCATCGTGCTCGACGTGCCGCACCAGTGGTCCGGCTGGGCGCGGCGCGCGCTGATCGGCGCCGACGATATCCTGATCGTGGCAACGCCGGATCTCGCCAATCTGCGCAACACCAAGAACCTGTACGACCTGCTGAAGGCGGCCCGGCCGAACGATCGCGCGCCGCTGTACTGCCTGAACCAGGTCGGCGTACCCAAACGGCCTGAAATCAATGCCAGCGAGTTCGCCAAGGCGATCGAAAGCCAGCCGGTCGCCACGATTCCCTTTGAGCCTCAATTGTTCGGCGCCGCCGCCAACAATGGTCAGATGATCGCGGAGATCTCCGCCAATCATCGCATCACCGAGACATTCCTGCAGATCGCACAGCGGTTGACGGGGCGCGGCGAGGCCAAGAAGCCGCGCAATTCGCTGCTGGCGCCGCTGCTTGAAAAACTGCGGGCCAGATAGACCCAACCGGGTGGAGTATCGTCGTGTTCGGTAAGCGTAGCGGATCGGAAAACGATAGCAGGGCCGCAAGGGCCCCCGAAGTCGTGCTGGAGCCAGTCACGGCACCGCCGTCGGCCAGCCCATCGTTGCCGGCTTCCGCTCCGGTGACGTCGCCGCCGCTTGCGCCGACACGTCCAACACCGAAGGCTCCGCCTCCGTCACAGGAGATGCGGCGCTCGGACAACTACTATCAGGTCAAGGCCACCATCTTCGGCGCGCTGATCGAGGCGATCGATCTGGCGCAGCTCGCCAAGCTGGATTCGGAATCGGCGCGCGAGGAAATCCGCGACATCGTCAACGAGATCATCGCGATCAAGAATATCGTGATGTCGATCGCCGAGCAGGAAGAACTGCTCGACGACATCTGCAACGACGTCCTCGGATACGGGCCGCTGGAACCGCTGCTGGCGCGCGACGACATCGCCGACATCATGGTCAACGGCGCCGGCACGGTCTTCATCGAAGTCAGCGGCAAGATCGAAAAGACCGGCATCCGCTTCCGCGACAACCAGCAGCTTCTCAACATCTGCCAGCGCATCGTCAGCCAGGTCGGCCGGCGCGTCGACGAATCCTCGCCGATCTGCGACGCACGCCTCGCCGACGGATCCCGCGTCAACGCCATCGTGCCGCCGCTGGCGATCGACGGGCCCGCTCTTACCATTCGTAAATTCCGCAAGGACAAGCTGACGCTCGACCAGTTGGTGAAGTACGGCTCCATCACCGCGTCGGGCGCAGAGATCCTGCAGATCATCGGCCGTGTCCGCTGCAACATCCTGGTGTCGGGCGGTACCGGTTCCGGCAAGACCACGCTGCTGAACTGCCTGACGCAGTACATCGATCACGACGAGCGGATCATCACCTGCGAGGACGCCGCCGAGTTGCAACTGCAACAGCCTCACGTGGTGCGACTTGAAACCCGCCCGCCGAATATCGAAGGCGAAGGCCAGATCACCATGCGCGATCTGGTCAAGAACTGTCTGCGTATGCGGCCTGAACGCATCATCGTCGGCGAAGTCCGCGGCCCCGAGGCCTTCGACCTGTTGCAGGCCATGAACACCGGTCACGACGGCTCAATGGGCACGCTGCACGCCAACAATCCGCGCGAGGCGCTGTCACGCTGCGAATCGATGATCACCATGGGTGGTTATTCACTGCCGTCCCGCACCATCCGCGAGATGATCTGCGGCTCCATCGACGTCATCGTGCAAGCGGCCCGCCTGCGCGACGGTTCGCGGCGGATCACCCACATCACCGAAGTGATCGGCATGGAAGGCGACACCATCATTACCCAGGACATCTTCGTCTACGACCTGATGGGCGAGGACGCCAACGGCAAGATCATCGGCCGGCACCGGTCGACCGGCATCGGACGCCCCGCGTTCTGGGAGCGCGCCCGATATTACAATGAAGAAGGGCGACTGGCAGCGGCGCTCGATGCTTCCGATGCCGACATCAACGTCTGACGGTGATCCATGAACCTCGAAACCATGGCCCTGGCATTTCTCGCGGCCACCGCCATCGGCGGGGTCGCATGGGTTTTCATCTATCCGCTGTTGTCCGGCGAACGCCAGGCTGAAAAACGCCGGGCCTCGGTGGCGCGATCCGAAGCGGTTCGCGTCAACACCAGCGTCGATCGCGCCCAGCGCTCGCGCCGGCAGCAGGTCGAAAACTCGCTGAAGGAAATCGAGGATCGGAGCAAGAAGGAAAAAAAGGTTCCGCTCGGCAACCGCATCACGCAGGCCGGCCTATCGTGGTCGAAACAGAAGTTCTTCGTGATATCGGGCGTGTTCGGCTTCTTCGTTTTTGCGATCGCCTTCTTGCTCGGAAGCGGACTGCTGGCCGCGGTCGGCCTCGGCTTCGCGGCCGGCTTCGGCGTGCCGCGCTGGGTGCTCGGTTTCCTGAAAAGGCGGCGCGAGAAGAAATTTCTCGCTGCCCTTCCCGACGCCGTCGACGTCATCGTACGCGGCATCAAGGCGGGACTGCCGTTGTTCGAATCCATCAAGGTGGTTGCCGCCGATGCGCCGCAACCCTTGAAAGGCGAGTTTCTGACGATCATCGAAACCCAGACCATCGGCATGCCGCTCGGTGACGCCTGTTTGCGGCTCTATGAACGGATGCCGCTGCCCGAGGTGAATTTCTTCGGTATCGTCGTCGCGATCCAGCAGAAATCCGGCGGCAACCTGTCGGAGGCGCTCGCCAACCTGTCAAAGGTGCTGCGCGACAGAAAGAAGATGCGCGAGAAGATTCAGGCGATGTCGATGGAAGCCAAGGCATCCGCCGGCATTATCGGCTCGTTACCGCCGACCATGATGTTCCTCGTCTACCTGACCACGCCGCAATATATTTCGCTGCTCTGGACCGAACCGCTCGGGCGCATCATGCTGGCCGGCTGCGTGCTCTGGATGAGCATGGGAATCCTGGTCATGAAGAAGATGATCAATTTCGACTTCTGAGGTTAGGTCATGATCGATTTCATTCTGGAGAAAATCCACGACGCGCGCTTCATGACCATGGTGCTCGCCGCTGTCGCCGCCAGCGCGACCGCCTACACGCTGATCACGCCCCTGTTCGCCGGACAGGATCTGGCGAAGCGGATGAAGGCTGTCGCCAGCGAGCGCGAACGCATTCGCCAGCGGGAGCGCGCCAACCTCGCCCGTGCCGAAAAAATCTCGCTGCGCCAGAGCCCCAAGCAACTGGTGTCGCGCGTGGTGGACAATCTCAACCTCAGCAAATGGCTGGCGCAGGAAGCCGCGCGCGAAAAACTGGTCATGGCCGGCTACCGCGGACAGGCGCCCTACATCACATTCCTGTTTTTCCGCATGGTGACGCCGGTCGCTCTCCTGATCGCGAGCGCGGTTTATATCTTTCTGCTGTCGAAAACGAATTACCCGATCCCGGTCAAGATCGGCATCTGCCTGCTAGCGGCCTATCTCGGCCTGCAAGCCCCGATGCTGTTCCTCAAGAATGCGATTAGCAAGCGCCAGCTATCGATCAGGCGCGCGTTTCCGGACGCACTCGACCTGCTGTTGATCTGTGTCGAGTCAGGCATGTCGATCGAGATGGCGTTTCGCAAGGTTTCGACGGAAATCGGTTCGCAGTCGATTCCGCTGGCCGAGGAATTCACGCTGACCACGGCGGAACTATCGTATTTGCAGGATCGTAAGGTCGCCTATGAGAATCTGGCCAAGCGCACCGGCCTCGATGGCGTCAAGTCGGTCTGTCTGGCGCTGCAACAGTCCGAACGCTACGGCACGCCACTCGGTCAGGCGCTGCGGGTGATGGCGCAGGAAAATCGCGACATGCGTATGAGCGCTGCGGAAAAGAAAGCGGCCGCGCTGCCGCCGAAGCTGACGGTGCCGATGATCCTGTTCTTCCTGCCGGTATTGTTCGTCGTCATTCTCGGGCCGACCTACATCAAATACCAGATGATGCATTGAGCGACGCGTGGCGTTGCCCAAGTTCATTCTCATGCGTTATGGCCGGGCTTGTCCCGGCCATCCACATTCTGGCAGCCGCATCAATTCAGAAAGACGTAGATGGCCGGGACAAGCCCGGCCATGATGGAACGCAACTCAAATCGAGCTGACCAATAGACCTGTACGAGGCTTCAGGACTGTCGCCGCGAACCCGTCGCCGCTTCGCCGACGCGCGGCGGCTGTCGCCCGTTCAGCATCTGCTTGAGATAGGCGACATTGGCGGCGGCCTCGTCAGCCGGCAGATCCGCCTTGACGATGTTCTCGGCCTCCGCGAAGCGCCCCTGCAAGCCGACCACCAGCGCCAGATTCTGGCGCACCCGCGAACCGGCGCCCGGCCGCGCATAGGCTTGCCGCAGCACCTGCTCGGCCTGCGGCAATTCCTTGGTGAGAACGTAGGACATGCCGAGATTGGACAGCACCGAAGGTTCGTTCGGCACGATCTTCAGCGCACTCGCATAATAGCGACGCGCTTCGTCGTGACGGCCGAGCTGATCGAGCGCCGTGCCCTGCACCGAGAGGATGCGCCAATCCGGATTGGCCGGCGTGTGGGCGCGGGCGAGAATGTCGAACGCCTTCTGGAAGTCGCCGTTGTCGACCAGCGCCTTGCCGTAAAGCCCGAGCAGCGGCCGATCGGTCGGATGGATCAGCGACGCCTGCTCCAGCACCGCCACCGCCTGCGCGCGCTGGCCGGTCTTGCGCAGCGCCTGGCCGAACCGCATCGCGGCCTCGGCGCTCTTGGGATTGGCGCGATAACGTTCGCCGGCGATCTCGGCGGCGCGAACCGGATCGGCATCGGCGCGCGCCTCAGTGCGTTTGCCGAGCGCCCCGGTGATATCGGACAGCCCCGTGGTCTGGCATCCGGCAAGCCCGAGCGACAGCAGCGCCGCCGCGGCCACCGTTCCCATCCAGCGGATTGCATAAGGCTGTTGACGCATGGCCGATAAACCCGTCAATGCAGGAAGATAAATACCCCGGTTAACGCCCCTCAATAGACTGTTAACCCTAATGAGCGGTTAACCCCGCCATTGATACCCGCGAGACGAAGCATGCATTCTGCATTCAAGGCCAACGCCGCCACCCCCGCGATCCCGATTCATTTCGTCATGCCCTCGACGTGGGACACGATCGCGAAGGGCCTGAGCGAGCCGGCGCGCCGCTTCGCACAGGCGCAGGGTTTCACCGGCAAGGCGGGCAAGTGCCTGGTGCTGCCGACGGCGGATGGCACAATCGAAGCAGTGCTGTTCGGGCTCGATGAAGCGACAAGCCCGAAGCACGATCCGTTCCGCCCGGGCCAATTGCCGGGCCTGCTGCCGCCGGGTGTCTATCGTTTCGCCAACGCGCCGCACGACGCACGCCTCGCCACGCTGGCCTTCGCGCTGGGCCACTATCGCTTCGCGCGCTACCGCAAGAATGAGGCGCCCGACGTGCGGCTGGTGCCGTCGGACGGCGTCGACATCGATGACGTCTCGCGCATCGCCGACGCCGCCGCATTAGCGCGCGATCTCATCAACACGCCCGCCAACGACATGGGCCCGGCGGAATTGGAAGCCGCCGCGCGCGATCTCGCGTCTGGCTACGACACCAGTTTCGACTGCGTTATCGGCGACGAGTTACTGAAAAAGAATTTCCCGCTGATCCACGCGGTCGGCATGGCCTCGCCCCGCGCGCCGCGGCTGATCGATTTTTCGTGGGGCGATCCCGCGCACCCGAAGGTCACGCTGGTCGGCAAGGGCGTCTGCTTCGACACCGGCGGCGTCGATCTCAAGCCCGCGTCCGGCATGCTGATCATGAAGAAGGACATGGGCGGCGCCGCCAACGTGCTGGCGCTGGCGTCGATGATCATGGATGCCGGATTGAAGGTGCGGTTACGCGTGCTGATCCCGGCGGTGGAGAATTCCGTCGCCGGCAACGCATTCCGTCCACTCGATGTGTTTCCGTCGCGCAAAGGCATGAGCGTCGAGATCGGCAACACAGACGCCGAGGGTCGCCTCGTGCTCGCCGACGCATTGGCGCTGGCGGACGAAGAAAAACCCGACCTCCTGATCGACCTCGGCACCCTCACCGGCGCGGCGCGTGTCGCGCTCGGCCCCGAGCTGCCGCCGTTCTACACCAACGACGAGGCGCTCGCCGCCGACGTCGCGCAGTGCGCGCGTGACGAACGCGATCCGCTGTGGCGAATGCCGCTGTGGCCGGCTTACGACGCGTGGCTCGACTCGAAAGTCGCCGATCTCAACAACGCGCCGAGCGGCGGCTTCGCCGGCTCCATCACCTGCGCACTGTTCCTGCAGCGCTTCGTGGAATCCGCGAAAAGCTGGCTGCATGTCGACATCTACGGCTGGACGCCGAGCGCCAAGCCGGCGCGCCCCGAAGGCGGCGAATGCCAGGCCGCGCGCGCCATCTATCGCCTGTTGAGCCAGCGCTATGGATGATCCGCGCCTGACGCCGGCGCGGCCGGACCTCGCCGCGCGCTATCTCGAAGGCAAGGTGAAAGCCGCGCGCTTCGCCGACGGCGAAACCTTCGAAGTGATCGCGCCGCTCGCGCCGCTGCGCGATGCACCACGTGTGGACGCCATGCTGCAAAGCGAGGCCTTGCAGGGCGAGCGCGTTACGATTTACGAACGCCCCGGTGAAGGCTGGGCGTGGGGACAATTGGACTCGGACGGTTACGTCGGCTGGTTGCCGGATGCGGCGCTGGCGCGGCCCGGCCCGGCGCCGACGCACAAGGTCGCGGCGCTGCGCACATTCGTATTCCCCGGCCCATCGATCAAGCTGCCGCCGCGCGCGGCGCTGACGCTGGGCACAACGCTGGCCATCGCGCGCAGCGAGGACAACTTTGCGATCACGCATGAGGGCGGTTATCTGCCGGTGCAGCATCTCGCGCCGCTCGCGCATATTGAGCCCGATTTCGTCGCGGTGGCGGAACGCTTCGTCGGCACGCCGTATCTCTGGGGCGGCAAATCGAGCCTCGGCATCGATTGCTCCGGCCTCGTACAGGTGTCGCTCGCGGCCGGCGGCATCCGCGCCCCGCGCGACAGCGACATGCAGGAAGCGAGCTTAGGTGCCGACGTGCCGCTCTCGCACATCGCCAAGCTCCAGCGCGGCGATCTGGTGTTCTGGAAAGGCCACGTCGCCATCGCCCGCGACGCCATGACCTTGGTGCACGCCAACGCGCATCACATGGCAACTGCAATCGAACCCACCCACGCCGCCATCGCGCGCATCGCTGCGGCGGGAAGCCCGGTGCGGCGGATCGGGCGGTTGTAGAAGGATAGCGTTGTCGAGTGGATCGCCGTCACCCTGAGGCGCTCGGACGAAGTCCGAGCCTCGAAGGGTGGCAGCCACAATACGGAAAATCTTGCTATACAACTGCATCCTTCGAGGCTCACGGCATACGCCGCTCGCACCTAAGGATGACGACTCAGATGCGCTCCAACTTCTATTAGGTTGACATCAATCCCATTGCCGTCATCCTGAGGTGCGAGCGAAGCGAGCCTCGAAGGATGCAAGAATGGGCATCTACGTCTATATGCTCCGATGTGCTGATGACTCGTACTATATCGGCAGCGCGACCGGGGACGACCTTTCCCATCGCATCGCTCAACACAACGCAGGCACGTTTGCCGGCTATATCTTCACTCGCCGCCCCGTGATGCTGGTTTGGTCAGAACACTTTGATCGTATCACCGATGGCATCGCCGCCGAGCGTCGGCTCAAAGGGTGGAGTCGAGCCAAGAAAGAAGCCTTGATCAAGGGAGATTGGTCGACGTTGACAACGCTGGCGAAACAACGTGCCGGACACCCGCGCAACAGCGCGTAGCCACCATCCTTCGAGGCTCGCTGCGTTCGCACCTCAGGATGACGAAATCGCTCTTACCCCTGCACCACGCCGCCGGCCTTCACCGCCGCATCATTCAATTCGCGCAGCCGCGCGCGATTCAGCGCCAGCCATTGCAGCGCCGAGACGGTGAGCGCGTTAAATATCCGCCCGCTCCGCAATGCATCGAGCGC
The DNA here is from genome assembly GCA_017305595.1 of Hyphomicrobiales bacterium. Taxonomy (GTDB): domain Bacteria; phylum Pseudomonadota; class Alphaproteobacteria; order Rhizobiales; family Xanthobacteraceae; genus 62-47. Next base: position 38,119 of record JAFKKL010000011.1, read on the forward strand.
GGTGTCGATCGATACCACCAGCGTCTCGATGTGCTCGGTCTCCGACGCGAGGCCGCCATGCGTCACCACGCGCGAGGAATCAACGAAGCCGACGAAACTCGTCACCAGTTCGTCCGTCAGTCCCGGCGTCGGCAACACGCTGTAAAGCCGCACCAGCGCATCCGGTGCGACGCCGGTTTCCTCGACGCATTCGCGCCGCGCGGCGTCCGCCTCGCTCTCGCCGCCATCGACGCGGCCGGCGACGATCTCGATCATGTCGCCGTTGCCGTTGGCAAGATGCGCGGTGAAGCGAAACTGGCGCAACAGCACGACGCGGTCGCGCGCGAGATCGATCGGCAACACGCCGGCTACACGACCGCCACGAAGGATATCGCGGCGTTGCGTCAACGTCTCGCCGTCAGGCAGCGGCAGTTGCAGCGTATAGCGTTCGTAAGGCCGGAAGCCGTCGTCGCAAAGCGCTCGCGGCGGCGAAACTTCAACGCACAAAGCACGATCGGCAATGTCGTCGGCCTTGTCGCGCTCAGCCATCGATGTCGCTCGCACCGTTCGCGGTTTCCAGCCGGAAGGCGGCGGCGAACAGCGCGCGGGTATAATCCGTCTTCGGGTTCTTGAACAATTCCGACGCCGGCCCCTCCTCCACCACCTTGCCGTGACGCATCACGATGAGGTGGCTCGCCAATGACGCCACCACGCGCAGGTCGTGCGAGATGAACATGTAGGTGAGATCGCGCTTGCGTTGCAGATCGCGCAGCAGGTCGACCATTTGCGCCTGCAACAGCATGTCGAGCGCGCTGGTCGGCTCATCCAGCACGATGAAGCTCGGCTCCAGCACCACGGCGCGGGCGATGCTGATGCGCTGGCGCTGACCGCCGGAGAATTCGTGCGGATAGCGAAACCGCGTCGCCGGATCGAGCCCGGCATCGACCAGCGCCTTCACCACCCGCGCCTCGCGCTGCTCCTGCGAGAGTTGCGGCTGATGCACACTCAAGCCTTCGGCGATGATATCGCCCACCGACATGCGCGGGCTCAGCGATCCGAACGGGTCCTGAAACACGATCTGCATGTCGCAGCGGAACGGCCGCATCGCTTTGAAGCGCAGGCCCTGAATGTCCTTGCCGAGAAACACGATCGGGCCATCGGACGAAATCAAGCGCAGCAGCGCCAGCCCGAGCGTGGTCTTGCCGGAGCCGGATTCGCCGACGACGCCCAGCGTCTCGCCACGCCGCACCGCGACCGTCACGCCGTCCACCGCCTTGATGTGGCCGACGGTCTTGCGCAGCAGTCCGCGCTTGATCGGAAACCACACCTTGAGATCGGTCGCCTGCATCACCACCGGCGCGTCGTGCTGCGGCGGCGCGGGATCGGGCTTCGGCTCGGCCGCGAGCAACGCCTTGGTGTAGGGATGTTGAGGCGATGTGAACACTTGCTCCACCGGGCCCTGCTCGACGATCTTGCCGTGATTCATCACGCAGACCACGTCGGCGATGCGGCGCACGATGCCGAGATCGTGGGTGATGAACAGCATGCTCATGCCGAGCCGCGCGCGAATGTCCGCGAGCAATTGCAAAATCTGCGCCTGCACGGTGACGTCGAGCGCGGTGGTCGGCTCGTCGGCGATCAGCAGGTCCGGCTCGTTGGCGAGCGCCATCGCGATCATCACGCGCTGGCGCTGGCCGCCGGAGAGTTGATGCGGATAGCTGCCGAGCCGCGTCTCGGGCTCGGGAATGCCCACCTGCGTCAGCAGTTCTAGCACCCGCGCACGGATCGCATTGCCGCGCAGCGGCGCGTGCAACTGGATGATCTCCGCGATCTGCGCCTCGATGGTGTGAAGCGGATTGAGCGAGGTCATCGGCTCCTGAAAGATGATCGAGATGTCGTTGCCGCGAATGCCGCGCATCTCCCGCTCCGACATCGTCAGGAGGTCCTGCCCCTTGAAGCGGATCGTGCCCGAGGGATGCGACGCGCTCGGATACGGCAACAACTTCAGGATCGACAGCGCGCTGACCGACTTTCCCGAACCGGATTCGCCCACCAACGCGACGCATTCGCCGCGGCGCATGGTGTAGGAGATGCGGTCCACCGCAAGTGTCGCCCGCTCGCCTTGACCGAACGCGACCGAAAGATCGCGGACATCGAGCAGCGGCTGGTTGATCGCGTCCATCCCGCGCTCCCTCAACTGAACGTCTTGCGCGGGTCGAACGCGTCACGCACCGCTTCGCCGATGAAGATCAGCAGCGAGAGCATGATCGCAAGCGAGAAGAAGCCCGTGAACCCGAGCCACGGCGCCTGCACGTTGGCCTTGCCCTGCGACAGCATCTCGCCGAGCGACGGCGAGCCGGGCGGCAGGCCGAAGCCGAGGAAGTCCAGCGCGGTGAGCGTCATCACCGAGGACGAGACGATGAACGGCAGGAACGTCATGGTCGCCACCATCGCGTTCGGCAGCAGATGGCGGAACATGATGACTTTGTTGGAAACGCCGAGCGCGCGCGCCGCCTGAATGTATTCGAAGTTGCGGCCGCGCAGAAATTCCGCCCGCACCAGGCCCACCAGCGACACCCAAGAGAACAGCAACAGCGTGCCGAGCAGCACGAAGAAGCCCGGCACCAATATCGATGACAGGATCAGCAGCAGATACAGCGAGGGAATTGCGGTCCACACTTCGATGAATCGCTGGAAGGCGAGATCGACCCAGCCGCCGAAATAGCCCTGCACGCCGCCGGCGGCGATGCCGATCACCGACGAGACGATGGTGAGGCACAGGCCGAACAGCACCGAGATGCGGAAGCCGTAGATCAGCCGCGCCACCACGTCGCGGCCCTGATCGTCGGTGCCGAGCCAGTTGTATTCGAGATCGCGGCAGCCTTTGAGGCCCTTCTTCTCGACCACACTCTTGCACTCGGCTTCGGTCAGCATCCACGTCGGTTTGGAGGGCGCCGGCGTCGGCAGATCGAGATTGTGGGTGTCGTAGGAATAGCGGATCAGCGGCCACAGCACGGTGCCGCCCTTGTCCGCGATCTGCTTCTGCAAATACGGATCGCGATAGTCGGCAGCGGTTTCGAAGTCGCCGCCGAAGGTCGTCTCCGAATAGGTGACGAAGGCGGGCCAGTACCAGTGCCCGTCATATTCGATGAAAAACGGCCGATCGTTGGCGATCACCTCGGCGAACAGCGAGACGACGAACAGGATCGAGAAAATCCACAGCGACCAGTAGCCGCGCCGGTTGGCTTTAAAATTCTGCCAGCGGCGGCGGTTGATCGGCGACAGCGCGAGCCGGTGCCGCGACGGCGGCACCGCTTCGCCCGGCGGCGCCTGCGTGGTGGTCTCGACCGGTTCGCGAGCGGAGAGCGACATCACACCTCCCGCGCTTCGAAATCGATCCGCGGATCGATCCACATATAGGTGAGATCGGAGGCGAGGTTCACCACGAGGCCGACCAGCGAGAAGATGAACAGCGTGCCGAACACCACCGGATAATCGCGGTTGAGCACGCTCTCGAAGCCAAGCAGGCCGAGCCCGTCGAGCGAGAAGATGGTTTCGATCAACAGCGAACCGGAGAAGAAGGCATGGATGAACGCGCCGGGGAAGCCGGCGATCACGATCAGCATGGCGTTGCGGAAGATGTGGTTGTAGAGCACCTGCCGCTCGGTGCAGCCCTTGGCGCGCGCCGTCATCACGTATTGCTTGCGGATTTCGTCCAGAAACGAGTTCTTGGTGAGCAGGGTCATGGTGGCGAACGCGCCGAGGATCATCGAGATCAGCGGCAGCGTGATGTGCCAGAAGTAATCGATGATCTTCCAGTACCACGGGAATTGCGACCAGCCGTCGGAAGTCAACCCGCGCAACGGGAACCAGTCGAGGAACGAACCGCCGGCGAACAGGATGATGAGCAGGATCGCGAACAGAAATCCCGGAATCGCAAAGCCGACGATGATGACGCCCGAGGTCCAGACGTCGAAGCGCGTGCCGTCCGCCACCGCCTTGCGAATGCCGAGCGGGATCGAGATCAGATAGGTGATCAGCGTCATCCAGACGCCGAGCGAGATCGAGACCGGCAGCTTCTCCTTGATCAGTTGCAGCACGCTGACGTCGCGGAAATAACTCTTGCCGAAATCGAAACGCATGTAGTCCCACAGCATCAGCAGGAAGCGTTCCGGCGCCGGCTTGTCGAAGCCGAACTGCTTCTCGAGGCTCTTGATGAAAGCGGGATCGAGCCCCTGCGCGCCGCGATATTTCGAATTCACCGCGTCACCCGATGCGCCGACCTGGGTGCGCGCGCCGAAGTCGCCGCCGGATGAGCCGGAAATGCGCGAGGAACCGCCGGTGTCGGCGCCGGACATTTGCGCGATGACACGCTCCACCGGCCCGCCCGGCGCGAATTGCACCACGACGAAGGACACGAACAGGATGCCGAGCAAGGTCGGGATCATCAGCAGCAGGCGGCGCGCGATATAAGCGGTCATGGCTTGCCCGCCTTCTCCGCCGCCGACGCCTTCGCCGCGTCGCTCCACCACAATTCGATGCCGCCAACACTGCCGAGATAGCGCGGCAACTTTTCAGGATGCGCGAACAAGTCCCAATACGCGATCGGATGATTGGTGCGATACCACTGCGGCACCCAGTAGCGGCCGGCGCGGAACACGCGGTCGAAGGCGCGGCAGGCGGTGGTCAATTCCGCCCGGTTCGGCGCGTTGATGATCTTTTCCACCAACGCATCGATCGCCGGACTGGCGATGCCGGCAAGATTGTATGAGCCTTTCGTGGCGGCTGCCTGCGACGTGAAGAACGGCCGCATCGAGTCCCCCGGCGTCGCCGACATGCTGAAGCGCTGGATCGTCATGTCGAAATCGAAATCCTCCACGCGCGCGCGATACTGCACCGCGTCTACCAGCCGCAACGACGCCGCGATGCCGAGCGTGCCGAGGTTCTTGATGTAGGGCCCGTGATGCGCCTGCAATTGCGGCTCGTCGGCGAGAAACTCCACGGTGAATGGTTCGCCGTTCGGCAACAGCCGCTTGCCGTCCTTCACCGTGCAGCCGGCGTCGCGCAACAGTCGCGCGGCCTTGCGCAGCAGCGCGCGGTCCTGTCCGGAACCGTCGGAAACCGGCGGCGACACCGGCGCGCCGAACACCTCGTCCGGCACCTGGCCGCGGAACGGCTCGAGCAGCTTCAACTCCTCGGGCGAGGGCATCCCCTCCGCCATCATGTCGGAATTCTGGAACGGCGACTGGGTGCGCGCATAGGCGCCGTACATGATGGTCTTGTTGGTCCACTCGAAATCGAACGCCTGGATCAGCGCCTCGCGCACGCGCGGGTCCTTGAATTTGTCGCGCCGCGTGTTGATGAACCAGCCCTGCGCGCCGGAAGGGGTTTCGTCCGGCAGCATCTCGCGTTTGACCCGACCATCCTTGATCGCCGGAAAATCGTAACGCGTCGCCCAGACGCGCGCGGTGAATTCCTCGCGGAACAGATAGTTCTTCGCGGTGAAGCCTTCGAAGGCGACATCGCGGTCGCGATAGAATTCGTAACGCACGGTGTCGAAGTTGTAGCTGCCGCGCATCGGCGCGAGATCGGCGCCCCACCAGTCCTTGACGCGATCGAATTCGACGAAGCGGTTCACCTCGAAGCGGCCAACCTTGTACGGCCCGGAGCCGAGCGGAATATCCAGCGTCGATTCATCGAACGGCCGCTTGGTGTAGTAGGCGCGCGAGAAGATCGGCAGCCCCGCGACATAGAGCGGCACGTCGCGCGCATAGCCCTTCGCGAAGCGCACCACCACGGTGGCATCGTCCGGCGCTTCCGCGCCGACCACGTCGCGCATCTGTTGCAGGATCAAGGGATGGCCTTTGGCCTTCAGCGTATTCAGCGAGAACGCCACGTCATGCGCGGTCAGTTTCGAACCGTCGTGAAATGTCGCCTGCGGCCGCAGCGTGAAGCGATAGGCGAGGCGGTCGTCGGAAATCGCGACCGACTGCGCGACGAGGCCGTACATCGCGT
>JAFKKL010000012.1 GCA_017305595.1 Hyphomicrobiales bacterium
GCATTTTCGTGATCTCACCTGGAAACGCATCCTCCGCATCGCGCTGCTCGATCTCGCCCTCCCCGTCGCACTCTTGTTGCTGACGCAGGCGCTGGCGCCGATGAAACTCGGCCAGCTCGCCAACATCCTGCTCGCCATCGCGCTGATCACGCCGATGGGGCCGATGATCTATCGCATCGCCTTCGAGCCGTTGGCGCATTCCAGCGTACTGGTGTTGCTGATGGCGGCGTTCGGTGTGCACTTCTCGCTGATCGGACTGGGGCTGGTGTTCTTCGGCCCCGAAGGCAGCGGCACCACGCCGCTGTCGTCGGCCTCGTTCTCGCTTGGCGATCTTGTCGTCACCGGCCAGAGCGTCGCGGTGCTGATCGTGACGGCGGTGCTGCTGGTGCTGTTCGCGCTGTTCTTCGGCCGCACCCTGCTTGGCAAGGCTCTGCGCGCCTGTTCGTCGAACCGGATCGGCGCGCGGCTGGTCGGCATCCCGACTTCGGTCGCCGGACAGTTTTCGTTCGCCATCGCCGCATTGCTCGGCGCGGTCTCGGGCATTCTGGTCGGCCCGCTGATGATGGTGTTTTACGACTCGGGCTTCCTGATCGGCCTGAAGGCCTTCGTCGCCGCCATCATCGGCGGGCTGGTGAGCTATCCGCTGACGGTGATCGCGGCGCTCGGCGTCGGCTTCGCCGAGGCGCTGTTCTCGTTCTGGGCAAGCAACTTCAAGGAGGTGCTGGTCTTCACCCTGATCATTCCGGTGCTGGCGTGGCGTTCGATCTACGCGCCCTATCATGAGGAATCGGAATGATGATCACGCTCCGATCCTTCGCGCCGCCGATCGTCGCGGCGGTCCTGCTGATCGCACCGTTCACCGGCTGGCTGCCGGACTATTGGGTGACGCTGTTCAACTACATCGGCATTTCGAGCCTCGTCGCCATCGGCCTGGTGCTGCTCACCGGCGTCGGCGGCATGACCTCATTCGGCCAGTCCGCCTTCGTCGGCTTCGGCGCCTACACCACCGGCGTGCTGACGGTGCACTTCGGCATCTCGCCATGGCTGACGCTGCCGGCGGCGCTGCTGGTAACGATGGCGGTAGCCGCCGCCGTCGGTGCAGTGACGGTGCGATTGTCCGGCCATTACCTGCCGCTGGCGACCATCGCCTGGGGCATCGCGTTCTTCTATCTGTTCGGCAACATCAGTTGGCTCGGGGCGCATGACGGCCTGCCCGGCATTCCGGCGCTACGCGTCGGCACCCATCAACTGATCGACCCGAAGGAATACTTCGTCGTGGTCTGGATCGCCGTGGTGCTGGCCGTGATCGCGACACAAAATCTCTTGAACGGACGCGTCGGCCGCGCCGTTCGCGCGCTTCGCCGCAGCACACGCGCGGCGGAAGCGTTCGGCGTCAACACCGCCGGCGCCAAGCTGATGGTATTTGTCTATGCCGCGATGCTCGCCGGTCTTGCCGGCTGGCTCTACGCACATTTCCAGCGCTCGGTGTCGCCCGGCCCATTCGGCGTCGTCGCCGGCACCGAGTATCTGCTGATGGCCGTGCTGGGTGGCGCGGGTCGCGTCTACGGCGCGATCCTCGGCGCGGCTGGCATTACGGTACTGCGCGACCAGTTACAGAACCTGTTGCCCTGGCTGTTCGGCCACACCGGCAATTTCGAGTCCATCGCGTATGGCGCGGTGCTGGTGCTGGTGTTGCAAACCGCCAGCAACGGGCTGTGGCCGATCCTGTTCGGCCCGCCGCCACCGCCGAAGCCACCGACGCCGCGCGACGGCGATCAACTGCCGACCAAGATGCTGCCGGAGCCCGGTGTCCGCCTGCTGCAAGTTCAGGACGCGAAGAAAACCTTTGGTGGCCTCGTCGCGGTCAACGATGTCAACTTCGAGGTGGAGAGCAGCCGCATCATCGGCCTGATCGGCCCCAATGGCGCAGGGAAAAGCACGACCTTCAACCTGATCACCGGCGCGCTGCCACTGACGTCGGGCGCAATCGCCTTCGAAGGTCATCCGCTTCAAGCGCAGACGCCGCAGCGCGCGGCGGCGCTCGGGCTCGGCCGCACCTTCCAGCATGTCGAGATCGTCCCTGACATGAGCGTGATCGAGAACGTCGCGCTCGGCGCCAACCTGCTCGGCCACGCCGGTGTGTTTCGCGCGATGCTCAAGCTTGATCGCGCCGAGGAAGCGCTGCTGTTCGCAACGGCGCGGCGGCAACTGGAGCGCGTCGGCCTCGCCGACGTCGCGATGCAGCCGGCAGGAACACTCGCGCTCGGCCAGTTGCGCCTCGTCGAGGTGGCGCGCGCGCTGTGTCTCAACCCGATCCTGCTGCTGCTCGACGAGCCGGCCGCGGGACTGCGCGTCGGCGAGAAGAAGGCGCTGGCCAAACTGCTGCGCGAGGTGCGCAGCGAAGGCGTCAGCGTGCTGCTGGTCGAGCATGACATGGACTTCGTCATGAGCCTCGCCGACCATCTCGTCGTGCTCGACTTCGGCACCAAGATCGCGGAAGGCGTTCCCGCCGATATCCGGAAGAATCCTGCCGTGCTGGAAGCCTATCTCGGAGGCGTGTCATGAGCGCGCCGCTGTTGGACGTCCGCGACTTGTGCGTCGCCTACGGCCGTGCAGAGGTGGTGCACACCGTCTCGATCAAGGTGACGCAAGGCGCGCTGGTGACGGTGATCGGCGCTAACGGCGCCGGCAAGACCACGCTGCTCAACGCATTGATGGGCTTACTGCCCGCGCGTGGCGCGATCGCATTTCGCGACAAGCCGATTGCGGCCGTTTCGCTCGAAGCCCGCGTGCAGCAAGGCCTGTGTCTCGTGCCGGAGCGGCGCGAACTGTTCGCCGACATGCCGGTGGAGGACAATCTCCTGCTCGGCGGCATCCGCCGTTCGCGCGCCGAGCGCAACCAGACGCTGGAGCAGGTGTTCGCACAGTTTCCGCGACTGAAAGAACGCCGCCAGCAATTGGCCGGCACATTGTCCGGCGGTGAACGCCAGATGCTGGCGATGGGCCGCGCCTTGATGGCACGCCCGACGCTTTTGATGCTCGACGAGCCGAGCCTCGGTCTCGCGCCGCGCATCGTCCGCGACATTTTCCAGATTCTCACCGAACTGCGCGCGAGCGGCGTCTCGATCCTGCTGGTCGAACAGAACGCACGCGCCGCGTTGCAGGTCGCCGACTACGCCTACGTCATGGAACTTGGCGCGATTACCACCGAGGGCTCGCCCTCAGAAATCGCACAGGACAACCGCTTGGTCGAAAGTTATCTCGGCCTCGGCGGCAACGACTACTAAACTGGTAAAAACCACCAAGGGAGGACGTCATGCTACGAACGAAAACCTGGCTCATCGCATTGGCGACGACCGCGCTCATGGCCGGCAGCGCACACGCACAGCTCAAAGTCGGCATCACCATGAGCGCGTCCGGCCCCGGCGCGGCGCTCGGGCAGCCGCAGAGCAAGACGGTGGCGATCCTGCCGAAGGAAATCGCCGGACAGAAAGTCACCTATATCGCGCTCGATGACGAGTCCGATCCGACCAAGGCGGCACAGAATGCCCGCAAGATGATTTCGGAAGAGAAGGTTGACGTGCTGGTCGGCTCGTCGCTGACGCCAGTGTCGCTGCCGCTGATCGACATCGCCGCCGAAGCGAAAACCCCGCTGCTGACACTCGCTGCCGCCGCTGTGCTGGTGCAGCCGATGGATGACAAGAAGAAGTGGGTCTTCAAGGTGGTGCCGAACGACGACATCATGGCCACCGCGATCCTCAAGCACATCGCCAAGACCGGCGCCAAGAAGCTCGGCTATATCGGCTTCTCCGACGGTTACGGCGAAGGCTACTATAACGTGCTGAAGGCGGAAGCGCCGAAGGCCGGCATCGAGCTGACGACGCACGAGGTCTATGCCCGCAACGACGCCAGCGTCACCGGACAAGTGCTGAAGATCATCGCCTCCAAGCCGGACGCGGTATTCATCGCATCCGCGGGCACGCCTGCCGTGCTGCCGCAAAAGGCCTTGCGCGAGCGCGGCTACAAGGGTCCGATCTACCAGACCCACGGCGTCGCCACCAACGAGTTCATCAAGCTCGGCGGCAAGGATGTCGAGGGCGCGGAGTACACCGGCGAAGCCTTCACCATCGTCGATGACCTGCCGAAGGACAGCCCGTTCCGCGCCGCGCCGGAGAAGTTCATTGCGGCCTACAAGGCGCAGTACAAGGAAGAACCGGCTGCCTTCGCGGCGCACCTGTGGGACTCTATGGTCCTAGTGGAGAACGCCATGCCTGCCGCGCTCAAGGCCGGCAAGCCGGGCACACCGGAATTCCGCGCTGCGCTGCGTGACGCGCTGGAAAACGGCAAGGAGATCTATCTCAACAACGGCCTCTCCAACATGAGCCCGACCAACCACAACGGCTACGACGAACGCTCGGCGTTCCTGATCAAGGTCGAAGGCGGCAAATTCCGGCTCGCCAAGTAGACTGCCGGCTGAAGAAGCTGCCGGCTTTAACCATCACGCATCATGGCAACGTCCGTCCCTTCGGGGCGGACGTTTTGTTTTGCCCCCCTTTTGTCGGTCAAGACAGCGCCAGCCAGACATTATCTGGTATACAATACTCCAGTACCGATGCTCTTCGAAACGGCCGTGAACCCGGTCGACTTTATAAGTGCATAATTTTCAATGATATTTATCGCGTTGACATTTTGGTATCTGGCATGCCAAATAAAATTGCAGCTTCAAACATGCGTCATGGGATCAACCCAATGCCAGCCACCAGTCCATCGAAAGCCCGCACCGAGACCGAAATGGAGATCGTTCGTCTCGCCCCGGAAACCAGCTTCAAGACCAAGGCTTACGACGCGCTCAAGGAAGCCATCCTGAAGATGGACATCTACACCACGCCCGATCCCATCATGCTCGACGAGCGGGCGTTGTCGGAGAAGCTCGGGGTCAGCCGCACGCCGATCCGCGAGGCCATCGCGATGCTCGAGCAGGATGGGCTGGTGAAGTCGGTGCCACGGCGCGGCATCGTGGTGGTGCGGCGGACCAAGGCCGAAATCGTCGACATGATTCGCGCCTGGGCGGCGCTGGAAAGCATGGCGGCCCGGCTGATCACCCAGACCGCGCGCAAACGCGACATCACCGCGCTACGCGACTTCTTCAAGGATTTTCACAAGGATCGGCTGCCGCAGGACCACATTGAGGAATACTCGAAGGCCAACATCGCCTTCCATCAGGCACTGATCTCGCTCAGCGAATCCCAGGTGCTCATCAACATGACCGACGGCATCCTGCTGCACGTGCGCGGCTTCCGGCAACTGACCATCGGCCGCAACGAGCGCATCGCGGCCTCCCTGCCCGAGCATCTTGCCATCATCGGCGCGCTCGAGGAACGCAAGACCGATCTCGCCGAAAAGTTCGCGCGCGACCATACCCTCGGCCTCGCCACCTACGTCGAGACCCACGGCGACGGGCTGTTCGGTTAACATCGCCGTGAAGCGTCGCGGTAAGTGGCGCAGAAAATCGGAACATCCAAACGCAAAAAATCCCCCGGGCCGAAGCCCGGGGGATTTCGTTTTATCGCATCGCACGCAACCCTGACCAACTATGGTTGGCATTGAAGTTCGTGCGCGCGCGTATGATAGGTTCGTTCGTCAATCATCCATAAGGGCGGAGAACTCCCATGAAGGCCTTCATCTACGGAACGCATGGCGCGGAAATCAGCGACGTCGCGAAACCTCAGGTCAAAGGCCCGCAAGTTCTGGTCCAGGTCCGCGCCTGCGGACTCAATCGCGCCGACCTCGGCATGACCAAGGGCCATGCACATGGCAGCGCCGGCGGCGCGGGCACCGTGCTCGGCATGGAATGGGCCGGCGAAGTGGCCGAGATCGGTCCCGACGCGAAAGGTGTCAAGGTCGGCGACCGTGTGATGGGCTCGGGCGCCGCCGCCTTCGCGGAATATGCCCTCGCCGATTACGGGCGACTGTTTCACATCCCCGCCGGCATGGACTTCAGTGAAGCCGCGACGTTGCCGATCGCGCTGACCACCATGCACAACGCGCTGGTGACCAACGGAGACTTGCGGCCCGGACAATCCGTGCTGATCCAGGGCGCGAGTTCCGGCGTCGGCCTGATGTCATTGCAGATCGCCAAGCTGAAAGGCGCAAGGACCGTGATCGGCTCCTCGACCAATCCGGAACGGCGCGCGCGGTTGAAAGATTTCGGAGCGGATATCGCGATCGACTCGCGCGACCCTGCGTGGGTCGACGAAGTGCTGCGCGCGACCGGCGGCTCCGGCGTCGACCTGATCATCGATCAGATCTCCGGCCCGGTCGCCAATCAAAATCTCGCGGCGACAAAAGTGCTCGGCCGCATCGTCAATGTCGGCCGGCTTGGCGGCAGCCACGGCGACTTCAACTTCGATCTGCACGCCGCGCGGCGCATCCACTATATCGGCGTTACCTTCCGCACCCGCTCGATCGAGGAGATCCGCGATATCTTCACGCAGGTGAAAAACGACATCTGGCCGGCGGTCGAATCCCGCAAGCTCAAGTTGCCAATCGATCGCACCTTCGCGTTCGCGGACATCATCAAGGCGTTCGATCACATGGAAGCCAACCAGCACCTCGGCAAGATCGTCGTCACGCTTTAACGATCGGCATGATGCTGTTTGAAGTCGGAATAATTCGCATCTGCAAGTGGCTGAAAAAATAGCGGGAGCATCGCTTGCCCCGCTTTGCTGTTGACTGATGGGGCTGCTAAACCCCGCCCATGAGCCAGCATGTCGACACCACGAAAACCCGCGTCGCGGCGATCTCCGTCGTCGCCAGCGCAACCATGGCGGCGCTGAAGTTCGTCGTCGGCATCGCGATCGGCAGCCTCGCTTTGATTTCGGAAGCGCTGCACAGCTCCGTCGATCTCGTCGCCACCATCATCACCTGGATCGTGGTGCGTTTCTCCGACCGGCCTGCCGACGACGAACATCATTACGGCCACGGCAAGTTCGAAAGCCTGTCTGCGCTCGGCGTCATCGCCCTGCTCTATATTCTTGCCGGTGGCATCCTGGTCACGGCGGTCGGCCATTTGCGCGAGGGCGCGGTGCCACCCACGATCTCGCTCATTCCCTTCGTGGTCCTGCTGGCCGATATCGGCGTCAACCTGTGGCGGGCCTATGCGCTGCACCGCGCGGCGCACGCCACAAAAAGCCAGGCGCTTGCCGCCGACGCGCTGCACTTTGCCTCCGACGTGCTCGGCTCGGTGGCGGTCATCGTCGGCCTGATCCTCGCCGCGCTCGGCTATTCTTGGGGCGACGCCGCCGCTGCGATCGCGATCGCCGTCGTCATCTCGGTGCTCGGCCTGCGGCTCGGACGCTCCACCATCGAGACGCTGCTCGATCGCGCACCCGAGGGCGCGACCGACAAGGTGCGTGCAGCGATCCTGAGCGTGCCGGGCGTGATCGGCGTCGGGCGGCTGCGGGCGCGCATGGTCGGCGCGAAATACTTCATCGATGCCGACGTTCAGGTGCCGCGAACCTACCCGCTTGATCGCATCGACGCGATCAAGCGCAAGGCACAGGATGCTGTGACGACCTCGCTGGGCGATGCCGACCTCACCTTCACCGCCCTGCCCGTGGCACGCGACAACGAAACGGTTCGCGATCGGATCATGGTCATCGCGCGCAACGCAGCGCTCGCCATCCATCACGTCACGGTTCATGACCTCGGCGGGCGATTGACCGTCAGCATCGACCTCGAAGTCGACGGCCAGCTCGACCTCAGCAAGGCGCACGATATCGCGCAAGGGCTTGAGCAGAGCATTCGCGATGAATTCGGCGCCGACGTCGAGGTCGATACCCACATCGAGCCGCTGGAGCCTGACGCGCCGTCCGGCATCGATGCCCCCGCGGCCCGCGTCGCGGAAATCACCGCGGCGCTCTCCAGCTTCGCGACGGGTCACGGCATCCACGACATTCACAACGTGCGCGTGCGCGACACCGAGGCAGGTCAGATCGTCAACTTCCACTGCCGGGCTGCGCCGACCATGAGCGTGATGCTGGTGCACGAGGCGGTCGACGACATCGAGCGCGCATTGCGCCGTAACTTTCCGACGGTGAAGCGCGTCATCAGCCACGCCGAACCGGCCCGCAAAAACATCGACTGACGCGTACCCGACAACGTTCCCGTTTCGGACTCGTCTTTGCGCGACCGTCGGCACAAAAATCAGCGTTGGATAAAGATTTTTTCGCGTTAACGATTCGTTGACTCTCGACACGCCGCCGAATCTGGATTCAAATCGCATCATGATTCGAAACGGCCTGGGGGTCAGTTTGAATCGGCAGGAACTGCGCCCGTTCGCGAAACCCGATTGTCGAACTTGAACGATCATCGGATTTGAACCGGAGCGTCGGACTGACCTGTAGCAGTGCGTTGCCGCCACCGGAGCGAACGGTTTTGCCGGGGCGGCATTCCAGAGGAATTCCGAGGGGGCAAGGCATGATGCGCGCGCGCACGCAAGGCGCATGCGTCCAATCCGATTCGATCAAAGGATTGGCGCAATCGATCGCGAAACCGGCCTATCACCGGTTGCTGAATGCCGAACCCGTGCTACGCCGCGCAGTCCCAACCCTCATCATCGCATTTCTTGTCACCATCTGTTTCGGCGCCTTCGTTCAGGTCACCGATCACGGCCGGCAGATGCAAGCCTCGGCCCAACGCGATCTGACAGCGCTCGCCGATCTGCTCGCCGAACGCCTCGACCGCAATCTCGCTGAGCGGCATTCGCCGGCGACGCCTACGCATTTGCAGAACCTGCTCTCGTCGTTGATCCCGACATGGGGCATCTCGGCAAACCGCTCGATTTTGATTGTGGGGGCCGATCAACGCCTCATCGCCGGTCTCTCGGCCGAGTGGATCGGTGACATCGATCGCGAATTGCTGACCACCCTCGCGACGACCGCGCACGCGACGCCCGTGCTCAACAAGGCCAACGATGTTATCGCCACAGCGCGCCCGCTCAAGTCGCTCCCGGGCCATCACCTCGTGATTGCTCAGAAGCATGGCTCGCCGTTGTGGCAATCGGATGCCGCACTCGCCATCACGCTCTCCGCCACCACCGGCTTTGTCGTTCTTATCCTCGGCTTCGCGTTTCATTGGCAATCAACCCGCGCCCGCGAGGGCGATCTGATCAACGACGCGGTGCGCGGACGGATCGACACCGCGCTCAATCGCGGACGCTGCGGCCTATGGGATTGGGACCTCTCGCGCGGCCGCATCTTCTGGTCGCACTCGATGTTCTCCATCCTCGGCCTGCCCGGCCGCAGCGACCTGCTGACCTTCGGAGAAGTCAACGCCCTGGTTCGCTCGGACGATATCGACCTATTCGAGATCGCCGACCTTCTCATCTCCGGAAAAATCAATCACATCGACCAGAGTTTTCGCATGCAGCACAGCAACGGCCACTGGATCTGGCTGCGCGTGCGATGCGAACTGAGCCACGGCGCACGCGACGGCGGGTTGCACCTGATCGGCATCGCCGTGGACGTCACCGAACAGAAGAGCCTTGCCGAACGCACCGTCGAAGCCGATCTTCGGCTGCGCGACGCCATCGAAACTGTTCCGGAGTCCTTCGTCCTGTGGGACGCCGAGGATCGCCTCATCCTCTGCAACTCGCACTTCCAGCGGCTACACAAGTTGCCCGACACGGCCGTCGCGCCGGGGACGTCGTATGAAACGGTCTGCGAGGTGGGGAAAATGCCGCGCATCCGCGCGCGGCTGCCGGCGAGCGATGCGCTCGCCACCGGCGCGCGCACCTTCGAGGCGCAACTTGACGATGGTCGCTGGCTCAACGTCAGCGAGCGCCGGACCAAGGACGGCGGTTACGTTTCGGTCGGCACCGACATCACGCGGATCAAGGAGCACGAGCAGAAACTCGTCGACAACGACCTGCGCCTGCGCGCCTCGGTGATCGATCTGAAACGATCGCAGGCGACGCTGGAGCAGCAGGCGCTCGAACTCGCCGACCTCGCCCAAAAGTACGCCGACGAAAAAGACCGCGCCGAGGAAGCCAATCAGGCGAAATCAAAATTCCTCGCCAACATGAGCCACGAACTGCGCACACCGCTGAACGCGATCATCGGCTTCTCCGAGATCATGGGCAGCGGCATGTTCGGAACACTGGGCTGCGACAAGTATCAGGAATACTGTCACGACATCCTGACTTCCGGGCACTATCTGCTGGAAGTCATCAACGACATTCTCGATATGTCGAAGATCGAAGCCGGACGGATGCAACTCGATCTCGAGCCGCTCAATCTCGCGCAGACGCTGACGGAGTCGCTCCGCGTCGTTTCGGGCAAGGCGCAGGAAAAATCGCTGGTGCTTGACGCCGACTTCGATGACCAGGTACCGCTGGTGGCGGACCGGCGTGCCATCAAGCAGATCGTCGTCAATCTTCTGTCCAACGCAGTCAAGTTCACGCCGGACGGCGGCAGGGTGATCGTCCGCAGCCGGTTGGTGGATCATTCCATCGTGCTGATGATCGCCGACACCGGCATCGGTATTGCACGGCAATCCATGGTCAAGCTCGGCCAGCCGTTCGAACAGGTCGAAGGGCAATTGACCAAGACGTATCAAGGCTCCGGTCTTGGGCTTGCGATCGCGAAGTCGCTGACCGGCCTGCATGGCGGCTCAATGCGAATGAAATCGAAGCCGGGAGCCGGTACCGTGATCGGCGTAACGCTGCCGTGCGACGGGCGCACGCGCCCGCTTTCCGTCGCCGCTTAATTCGTCTCGTCGACCAGCGCGAGAAATACACTTCTCACATCAGACTGCGTGTCGCGCACCCGCGCCTCCAGCGCCGAGAAGTCCGGTGCGTCTCCTGCCCGCGTCATGATCCGCAGCAGGTCCTCGCCGGCGGTCGCGGGATCGAATTTGCCGCTGACGCAAAGCCGCAAAATCTGCGTCAGGTCGTGATAGAGCCGCGCCGCGGGCCGCAACACTTCCTTGGTCGATTGCGGCAGGATGCCGAGGCGCGCGGCATTCTCCAGCACCTGCATGGTGCTGACGTTAAGAATCTCCGGCATCTCCGCCGCGTAAACAAGTTGCAGGTACTGCGCGATGAATTCGATATCGACCGTGCCGCCGGCAGCATATTTGAGGTCCCAGATATCGTCCTCGCCCTTCTCGAGCGCGATGGCGCGACGCATTTCGGCGACGTCGCTGGCGATGATGCGGCGGTCGCGCGGACGCGTCAGAACCTCGCGGATGATCGCCTCGATCCGCTCGCGAAATTCAGGCGACGCCGAGATCACGCGGGCGCGCGTCAGCGCCATGTGTTCCCAGGTCCAGGCTTCATGATCCTGGTAATCGGCGAACGAATCCAGCCTTGACGCGACAGGACCGGCGCGACCCGACGGTCGCAAGCGCATGTCGACGTCGTACAACACGCCGTAGTTTGTGCGCGTCGTGAAGGCGCTGATCAGTCGCTGAGTGAAACGCGCAAAATACTGGCTGCCATTCAGGGATCGCGCCCCGTCGGACTCGGGGTTCTCGTGATCGAAGTCATAGATCAGAATGAGATCGAGATCGGACGACGCCGTCATCTCCCGGCTGCCGAGTTTCCCCATCGCGAGGATGGCGGTCTCCTGATTCTGAACGCGGCCGTATTGCTCGACGAATTGCTTCGTCACCAGTCGATGCACCGTTTGCACGATGCCTTCAGCGACGTCCGCGAACGCCGTGCTGGCGTGTTGCGCCGACACAGTGCCGGACAGGATGCGCGCGCCAATCAGGAACAGGCTTTCCTGGCCGAACAGCCGCAGCCGATCGAGAAACTCTTCGTAGGAGTCCGCGTCCGCCAAAGTCACGGCCAACCGCTCCGACAGTTCCTTGCGGTCCGGCATGGCGCCGAAGAAGCGCGGATCGATCAGGCCGTCCATCAGTTGCGGCTGCCGCGCCAGCATCGCGCCGAGACGCGGAGCGGCACCAAGGATCAAAGCCACCAGTGCGACCAGATCACTGTTCTGACCGAGCAGCGAGATCAACCGCCCGCCGCGCTGCAACGCCTGCAGGAAACTGTCGAATGCAGTCACCGCGTCGTCGGGTTCTTCGGCATGCGCCAATCCTTCGATCAACGCCGGGACGAATTCCTCGAACGCCTTCCGCGTCGCCTCGACCTTGAGGACGCGATATTCGCCCGACATCCACTGCTGCACGGTGGACGCTACCATTAGCGGCTTGGCGAAGCCGAGATCGGACAACCGCTTCACTACGCGCGGGTCGTCGGGCCCCGCGCGATAATCGACGTCGGGGAGTTTTGCCGTCCCGGCCGGATCGCCCTCGAACAGCTTGCTGTAGTGTCCCTGCACGCAATTCAAATGATGCAACAGGTCTTTGGCGAAGGCATCGCGGCTGTCGTAGCCGAAGAAGAACGCAAAGCGTTCGACCGCATCACGATCTTCCGGCAATGCATGGGTCTGCTCGTCGGCGATCATTTGCAGGCGATGCTCGACGCGACGCAGGAACTGATAGGCGTCGCTCAACTCGTCCCGCGCAGCGAGCGTGATCCAGTTGTTCGCCGCCAGAATATTCAGTGTCTCCAGCGTCGGGCGTGAGCGCAGTTCTGGATGCCGGCCGCCGGCGATCAATTGCTGGGTCTGCGCAAAGAACTCGATTTCGCGGATGCCGCCACGCCCGACCTTGACGTTATGCCCTTCGACCGAAATATCGTTCTGTCCGCGGAAAGACTGCATCTGCCGCTTCATATCGTGCACATCGGACAGCGCAGCGAAGTCGAGATGCTTACGCCAGACGAACGGCGCGATCTCGCTGACCAGCGCCTCGCCCGCGACGATATCGCCGGCGCACGGGCGCGCCTTGATCATCGCGGCGCGCTCCCATGTTCGGCCCTCGCGCTCGTAGTAGTCGAGTGCGGCGGCGGTCGAGATCGCCACCGGCGTCGATGCCGGATCGGGCCGCAATCGCAGATCGACGCGGAAGACGTAGCCGTCGCCGGTGCGTTGCTGCAACATCCGCGACAGCCCTTGCGTGACGCGCACGAAGAAAGGCTGCGGCTCGATATCCGGCGCCAGCGTCGGCGCGGCAAGATCGAAGAAAACGATGAGATCGACGTCGCTGGAATAATTCAGTTCGCCCGCGCCCATCTTGCCCATGGCGAGCACGACGAGGCCGCTGCCCTCCTCCGGCCGCTCGGGGACGGGCGGCGACAGCTTGCCGCGCGCCGCCTCCTGCAACATCAGAAAGCGCAACGCGCATTGCACCGAGGTGACCGCGAGATCGGTCAATGCTTGGGTCACCCGCATCACCGGCCAGACGCCGCCGATGTCGCACAGCGCTATCATCAATGCGGCTTCTGCTTTCAGTTGGCGCAACAACTGCATTGCTTCGGCCTGGTCGGCAGCGGTGGGGACGTCGGCAATCGCTTTCGCGATCAATGACGCGAAATGCACCTCCGGTTCGGATTGCAACAGGCGGATGAACCGGCCGGGATTAACTCGGATCAGATCAAACAGGTATGGTGACGCCTCGGCAAGGCCTTCCAGCAGCGTGCGAATTTTTGGGAATTGTTTTGTGATGGCGGCGATCGCGGCGGTCTGCTCGGGCGATACATCGGCCAGCCAGCCGGCGAGCCGTTGCGCGGCTTCCGATGAAGCGAACACGACCGGACCGGCCACAACCTGCGCGGCCAGGGAAGACAGATCCGCGTCATCCGTCGCGGAGGCGTTCATGCAGAATGCGTTTCCGGTTGAGAGGATTGCTCCCCTAGTCCCTCGCCCGAAAGCGCCGGAAATGCAAGCGTCGCGCGCAATCCGGGTCCGGCGTCGTCCAGTCGCAACTCGCCACGATGCAGTTTCGCCACCGCCGAGGCGAGACTGAGGCCGAGACCGGATCCCGGCTGGGTCCGGCTGGCTTCGAGACGGACGAAGCGTTCTGTCGCACGTTTGCGATCGGTCTCCGGAATCCCGGGGCCACGATCGGTGACGCTCAGAAGGACGAGGTTCCCCTCCCGGCGCGCTTCGATCAGGATCGCCGGCGGCTCGGCATCCGGCACGGCCTGCGCCGACTTGCCGTACTTGATGGCATTCTCGACCAGATTGGCCAGCGCCTGGCTGACCAACTCGCGATTGCCATGAAGCGGCGCCGGGCTGGCGACGACACGCAAGACAAGGCCGCTGTCTTCGGCGAGCGGCTCATAGAGCTCGTGAATGCCGTTGGCAACGTCGGCAGCGTCGAAATTTTCGGCAGCGCCGCCCTGCCCCGATTCCGCCCGCGCGATCATCAACAGCGCGTTGAAAGTGCGGATCAACCCATCGGACTCTTCGATGGTGCGTTCCAGCGCGGCACGATAGTCCGCCTCATCGCGCGACATCGCCAACGCTTCCTCGGCGCGGTTGCGCAGCCGCGTCAGCGGCGTCTTGAGATCGTGCGCGATGTTGTCCGAAACTTCCTTGAGGCCGTTCATCAACGCCTCGATGCGCTCCAGCATCAGGTTGAGATTGTCGGCCAGACGATCGAGTTCGTCGCCGCTGCGTCCCACCGGCAATCGCTCGCTGAGGTCGCCTTCCATGATGCGGCGCGTCGTTCCTGTCATGGCATCGATCCGCCGTAGCACGCGTCGCCCGACAAACACGCCGGCGGCAAGCCCCAGCACGATCACCACCAGCATCGACCATTGCGCGGCCTTGGCGACGATGCCGAAAATGCGCCGCCGCTCATCGAGATCACGGCCGATCAGCAGCCGAAAGCCGTTGCTAAGTTCGGAGATCTGGACCAGCGCGCGATGCGGCGCCTTGTCCTGCTCCTCGAGACGTTGATAGGCGGTCTCAAGCCAGCCGGAGCCGGTCATCGTTCCGGGCGGCAGCGCGCCGACATTGCCGGCCACTGCCTGCCCCGCGGGCGTGACAAGGAGATAAAGATTGGCACCCGGACGCAGCGCCCGGTTTTCGATCGCGAGCGACACGCCGCGCAGGCCGCGCCGGTTGAATACGCCGGTCAGGTCGGCGAGTTCGGCATTCACCGTGGTGGTGATCTGCTCGGTGATCATGCGGCGCGTATTCCAGGCGAAGAAGCCCAGCAGCGACGCCGCGAACAGTGCGAACAGCAGCAAGTAAACCAGCGTCAGCCGAAACGCGGTGGTGCGGATCAGTTTACCGAATGCCGTCACGGATCATGTAACCTGCGCCGCGGATGGTATGCAGCAAGGGCCGCTCGAATCCCTTGTCGATCTTGGCGCGCAGCCGCGAGATATGCACGTCGATCACGTTGGTCTGCGGATCGAAATGATAGTCCCAGACGTTTTCCAGCAACATGGTGCGCGTCACCACCTGCCCCGCGTGCTTCATCAGATATTCAAGCAAGCGGAATTCACGCGGCTGCAAGGTGAGTTCTTCCTTGCCGCGCGCCACACGATGCGAGAGCCGGTCGAGTTCGAGATCGCCGACGCGATAGACGGTTTCCTCGGCTGGTCCGCCGTGGCGGCGCGACAGCACTTCGACACGCGCCAGCAACTCCGCAAACGCATAGGGCTTCGGCAGGTAGTCGTCGCCGCCGGCGCGCAGGCCCTTGATGCGATCGTCGACCTGGCCCAATGCCGAGAGGATCAATGCTGGCGTGCGATTGCCCTTGTCGCGCAGGGTACCAATGACGGACAGCCCGTCGCGCTTCGGCAGCATGCGATCGATCACCAGCACGTCGTAATCGCCGCCATCCGCCATGGAGAGACCTTCCTCGCCGTCGCCGGCGAGATCCGCGATATGGCCGACTTCGCGAAAAGCCTTCGCGAGATAATCCGCCGATTCACGATCATCCTCGATAATCAGCAAGCGCATCTGATTGTCTGTCTCACCTAACGTCACGGTCCGTTCCCTTCAACATGGCCTGATCGCATTCCCGACGCAAGGCAAGGCGACACCGCCTGGAAACAAAGAACGGCGGACGATGAAGCTGGGGGACTTCATCGCCCGCCAGGCCTTCCAACGGAGGGGGCTGATCCATTGGAAGCAGTTTTTGAAGAGCAATCCGCGATGGAGACGCGGCGGCGAGAGCACCGGCCACCACGCCCCATCGCGGGCGGATCAGCCCTTGGCGAGCGGCACCGCGACGAATCGCAGCGAGCCGCCGGAGCGAATCCGCATCAAAACGCTGTTCTTGTTGTCGGCCTGAGCCGACTTGATGGCATCGCGCACCTCACCGGGATCGCCGACACTCTTGCCCGCGACTTCGAGAATGACATCGCCTTCCTTGAAGCCACGCTCGGCGGCCGCGCTGTTGGGATCGACATCGGTGACGACGACGCCCTCCTTGCCCGCGCCCGCGACCGATGCGGCAGGTGCGACAGTAAGGCCGAGGCGCGGCACGTCATCGCCGCGCGACATGTGGCCACGATCGCGACCGTGGCTGAATTCGGCGCGCGCATCCTTCTCGCTCGGCATCTTGTCGAGTGTTAGGGTCACGGTCTTGTCCTGGCCCTTGTGCAGCAGATCGATCTTGATCGAGTTGCCGGGCGAGTAGCCGCCGATGGTTCGGGCGAGTTCACGCGCGTCCTTTACCGGCTGGCCGTTGACGCCCTTGATGACGTCGCCGGATTGGATGCCCGCCTTGTCGGCCGGTCCATTCGGCTGCGGCTCGGCGACTAAAGCGCCTTCGGCCTTCTTCAAGCCGAGGCTATCGGCGATATCCTGCGTCACAGGTTGAATCTGTACGCCGATCCAGCCGCGGCTGACGGAGCCCTTGTCTTTCAACTGCGCGACGACGCTCTGCACCGTCGATGCGGGAATCGAGAACGCGATACCGACACTGCCGCCGGACGGCGAATAGATCGCGGTGTTCACGCCGATGACGTTGCCCTGCATGTCGAACGCGGGACCACCGGAGTTGCCCTTGTTGACCGGCGCATCGATCTGGATGAAGTCGTCATACGGACCGTTGCCGATGTCGCGGCCGTTGGCCGAGACGATGCCGGCGGTCACCGTGCCTCCGAGGCCGAACGGATTGCCGACCGCGAGCACCCAGTCGCCGATGCGCGCCTTGCCGGTGGAGAGCTTCGCGAACGGGAAATCCGAACCGCCCTCGACCTTGATCAAGGCGAGATCGGTGCGCGGATCGGTACCGATCACCTTCGCGGTGTAGGTCTTGCCGGCGTCGGTGGTCACTTCCACCTTGTCGGCGCCTTCGACGACGTGATTGTTGGTCACCGCATAGCCGTCAGAGGAAATGAAGAAGCCGGAGCCTTGCCCCATCTGCGGACCGTGGCGACCACGCAGACCCGGCGGCAAACCATCCGGACCACCGAAGCGGCGGAAGAAACGCTCCATCGGCGAGCCAGGCTGGAACGGCGAACCATCCTGATCCGAATCCGCCATCTTTTCCTTGATGCGAACCTTGACCGAGATCACCGATGGCTTCACCCGCTCGACGATGTCGGCGAAGCCGATCGGCGTTTGAACCTTGCTGACTTCGTTATTGACCTGCGCGTGGGCGGGCGTCGAGAACAGGTCGAAGTTGCCCGGCGACGGCGTGAGGCCGTAGACAGCGGCGCCAAGGCCCGCGACCACCGAGGCCATCAGCGCGAACTTGCGCAGGGACAGCACCGAACGGCGCGGTTGATAGATCGGAGCGGAGGTGAGGTCGGTCGGACGGTCGATCATGAAAATCTCCAAGGCCAGAATCACATTGCGAAGATGCATCGCATGGCCATGAAGATGGGATCTGTCGCCTTACAGCATGCTGGCGAGGGAATTAATCTTTTGTAATCTTGGGAAAAATGCCACCGAAGGCTTATTCCATCGTCTCCGAGGCTTGAGACGCAAGCAATTTTTGCAGCCGCGCTTCTTCCTCGGGCGTCAACGCGCCTCGCTCGTCGCGGCCATTTTCCGCAAGCCGGGAACGACGGCGATACTGCCACCACAACCCAAATGCGCCGCCGCCGAGCGCCAGCGGCGTCAACAGCCATAGCAACAGCGTCTGCCCTTCGAAGCGCGGCTTCAGCAGCACGTATTCGCCGTAGCGCGCCACCAGAAAATCGATCACCTGCCTGTTGCTGTCACCCGCGGCGATGCGCTCGCGCACCAGCAGCCGCAGATCGCGCGCCAACGGTGCTTCGGAATCGTCGATCGATTGGTTCTGGCAAACCATGCAGCGCAATTCGCGCGACAACTCTCGCGCACGGGTTTCCTTGGCGGGGTCCTTCATCACCTCGTCTGGCTGCACCGCAAATGCGGGCTGCATGACTGCGAAAGCAAAATAGAGAAGCGCGCCAAGAGCGCGCAGAGACTTGCCCCACACATGGAGTCGTCCCCGCGCAGGCGGGGACCCAGACTCCCTACGGTTCAATTGGAGATTAAACGCAGTGCCACGTGCCGCACGGACAGGGGGTATAGGTCCCCGCCTTCGCGGGGACGACGACAATCTATGTGCCGCGTCACGCATCACAGCCCTACTCCGCCGGCTGCAAGCTGCGGGAGGCCTTCGCCGGCTTCGGCGCGCCAACGCGCAGGCGGCGATCCGACAGCGACAGCAGGCCACCGAACGCCATCAGCAGCGGGCCGAACCAGATCAGGAGAACCATCGGCTTGTGATAGATGCGCACCGCGATGGCGCCGCTGGCCGCCGTATCACCAAGCGAAATGTAAAGCTGGCTGACGCCGCGCGACATCAACGCGGCTTCCGTGGTCGACATCGCGCGCGTCGTGAAGCTACGCTTCGACGGTGTCATCGTGCCGATCACCTTGCCGCCTTCGCTGACAGTGAAATGCGCCAACATCTCGCCGAAGTTCGGCCCCTGTCGCTGGCTGATATCATCGAGCTTCAACTCATAGCCCGCGACCTTGGCCACGTCGCCCGGCTTGAGCGTCGAGATCAGTTCGGTGTTCCAGGTGGTTTCGCAGACGATCCCGATCAGTGCCACGCCGACGCCGACATGGGCGAACATCGTCCCCCAGCTTGCGCGCGGCAGCCCCCGCGCGCGGCGCAGGGAAATCGACAAGGGCATCCGGAACAGCATGCTGCGTTCGGCAATATCGGTCAGCGCGCCAACGATGACGAACAGCGCGAGCCCGATCGCCAGCGGCGCAAACGCGCTGCCGCCGCGTACCCACGCCCACAGCACCGCAATCGACACCAGTGCCACGATTCCAGCCGCGTAGAGCCGCTGCGCCGCGCCGGCGATATCGCCGCGCTTCCATGCCAGCAGCGGGCCGAACGGCAGCGCCAGCAGCAGCGGCACGAACAGCGGCGCGAAAGTCAGGTTGAAGAACGGCGCGCCAACCGAGATGCGCTCGCCGGTGAGGACTTCGAGCCCGAGCGGATACAGCGTGCCGATGAACACGGTGGCGCACGCCGTGGTCAACAGCAGGTTGTTGAGCACCAGCGCGCCCTCGCGCGAAATCGGTGCGAACAACCCGCCCTGCTTCAACGACGACGCACGCCAGGCATAGAGCGAAAGACTGCCGCCGATGAAGACGCAGAGGATCAGCAGGATGAAGACGCCGCGGGTCGGATCGGTGGCGAAGGCGTGCACCGAGGTCAACACACCGGAGCGCACCAGGAAAGTGCCGAGCAGCGAGAGCGAGAAGGTGAGGATCGCCAGCAGCACGGTCCACACCTTAAGCGCGTTGCGCTTCTCCATCACCACGGCGGAATGCAACAGCGCGGTGCCGGCAAGCCACGGCATCAGCGAGGCATTCTCCACCGGGTCCCAGAACCACCAGCCACCCCAGCCGAGTTCGTAATAGGCCCAGTACGAGCCCATCGCGATACCGAGCGTCAGGAACATCCACGCCATCAAGGTCCACGGCCGCACCCAGCGCGCCCATGCCGCGTCGATGCGACCTTCGATCAGCGCGGCGATGGCAAACGAAAACGAGATCGAGAAGCCGACATAGCCGAGGTAGAGCATCGGCGGATGCACCGCGAGACCGGGATCCTGCAACACCGGATTGAGGTCCCGGCCTTCGAGCGGCGGATTGGCGAGCCGCAGGAACGGATTCGAAGTGAGCAGAATAAATAGATAGAACGCCGTCGAGATCCAGCCCTGTACGCCGAGCGCGTTGGCACGCAACGACAGCGGCAGGTTGTTGCCGAACACCGCAACCAGCCCGCCGAACAGTGCCAGAATGCTGACCCACAGCAGCATCGAGCCTTCGTGGTTACCCCATACGCCGGTGATCTTGTAGATCAGCGGCTTCATCGAGTGCGAATTCTCGTAGACGTTGGCGACGGAGAAATCCGACATCACGTTCAGCGCGATCAGCGCGCCGAACGACAATCCCACGAACAGCAATTGCGCCAGCGCCGTCGAGCGCGCGACATTCATCAGCGCCGGATCGCGCAGTCGCGCGCCGATCATCGGCACCGTGGACTGGATCAGCGCCAGCGCCAGCGCCAGCACCAGCGCATAATGGCCCGCCTCCGCGATCATCGCGAGGCTCCTTGCATCGGCTTCGTGGCGGTGTCCGGCTTCTTTCCGGCCTTTTCGTAGTCGTCCTTCCAGTGACCCTGCTTCTTCAAGGCATCGGCGACGTCCTTGGGCATGTAAGTCTCGTCGTGCTTGGCAAGCACGGTGTCAGCCTTGAACACCCCCGCGCCGTCCAGCGAACCTTCGGCGACCACGCCCTGCCCTTCGCGGAACAGGTCCGGCAGAATCCCCTTGTAAGCGACCGACAACGCATTGCTGCCGTCGGCGATCTTGAACGTCACCATCATATGATCGCCACGCTTGAGCGAACCCGGCTCCACCAGACCGCCGAGGCGAAAGCGTTTGCCGGCGGGAATATGCTTCTCCGCCACCATCTGCGGCGTCGAGAAGAACACGATGGAATCGCGCAAGGCGTTGAGCACCAGCGCAATGGCAATGGCCAGCACGACCAGCGCGCCGCCAATCATCGTCAATCGCCGTTGCTTGCGTGTCATTCCGCCCTATCCGCCGAAACGCTGTTCCCGCCGTGCAGGATCATTATCATCCATCTATCCCGAGCGCCTTGAGGCCTTCGTTGAGCTTGCGCAAACCGGCCTCATTGGCCGCGAGCGCTCGTCGCGCATCATCTCGCGCCGCGCGTGCATTGTCGGGTTCCTTGAGCACCATATAGGCCCGCGCCAGCCGCAACCATCCCTCGACGTCGTCGCCGTTCTGCTTTAGCCGTGAGGCAAGACGATCGACCATGCCGCGGATCATCGCGCCGCGATCGCCCTCGCTCATGCCCTGCACCGAGGCGATGGTATCGTTCGACAATGCGGGCATTTTCGTGGACGCGCTATCGGTCGGCGTCGGAACCGCTGCGCCCACCCGCTTCAGCGCGGCCTCGATCACCGGCCGCCATGGCGCGTCCGGCTGCGCCTTGCTCAGCATATCCTGCCAGAGCGCGGCGGCCTCCTTCGGCCGCCCGTCCTGTTCGGCGGCCACACCGAGAAAGTAACGCGCCTTGGGTTCGTCGGCGTCGAGCGCCACCGCGCGCTCGAATTCCGCCTTGGCTTCGGTGGTGACGACGCCGTTGGCGGCTCCCGCCAGCGCCTCGCCGAGACCGGCCCGGCGTGCAGCATTATCTCCGTCGTAACGAATGGCGTTGCGGAACGCCTGCGCGGCATCGTCAAAACGACCGATGCGCCCGAGCACGGGCGCCAGCACGGCCCAGCCACGGCCATCCGTCGGATTTTTCTCCAGATGCGTCTGCACCTGCGCAACCAGTTGATCGAGCGATTGCCCCGTCGCCGGCGCGCGGGTGCGGCTCGCCAGCGGAAAGTCCGGCAATGCAGGCGAGCCGAGATGCAGATAGAGCCCCGCGGCGAGAACCGGCACGCCGATCAGCGCAACCATCGCTGCCGCGCGGCGCAGCCGCAGGCTCGAGGACACCGCGCTCGTCTCTTCGGCATCGGCGGCGGCCAGCAGGCGGCGGCTGATTTCGACGCGGGCGGCCGCGCCCTCGGTCTCACCGATCAAGCCGTTGGCGATGTCGCGGTCGATTTCCGCCAGTTGATCCTGATAGACCGCCGATTCACGGCCCTCGCGCTTGACGGCCGTGCGACGGCTCAGCGGCCAGAGCACGGCGAAAATCGCTCCGACGGTCATCAACGCGAGCAGAAACCACAACGACATTCAGCACGATTCCGGTGACAGCAGCGCGGCGTGAACGGTCCGCGCGAACGAGCGGGGTTACACCATGCCTGCGGCAGCGGCGCAATTGACAATTGCGGCACTGGAACCGGCGGAAAAATGCTGTGAAATCAGGATAATTAGCCGGCGCGGGCGGATTTTCGCTCGCCGTTCAGGGCGGTCTCGGCGGCCCGCTCCATCAGCGCGGCATAGTCGCGACCGAACAGCACCTCGCAGAAGCGGATCGCGGCCTTGACCTGCATCTGGCGGAACGGAAGTACCTTGCTGTCCGCGCCGCGCAACGATTCCACCAGCGCTTCGGTGGTCGGCTCGAGATAGTGCTGCAATGTGCCTGAAATTCAAGCATTTTGGGTAATTTTACGCAAAGTCTCTTGCAGCGCTTTTCGATGCTGATTCATGACAGCGCGAACGTCGTCACGCGCGGCGTCAGTAGGGGATTTTTGGGAGACGTTAGAGGGAGAGACAATTATATCAATTTCTCGCCGCTCAGCCTCAGTTAAGCTAGCAACCCCTGCATGGTTCTTAAGCATTTGGAACCTCACTTCTTGGGTTGATTGTAGTGTCTAACAAAAAAACGCGGATTCAGTTCCGGAGGGAAATAGTGCTTGCGCTTAGTCCAAACGAATCCCTCCGATTTGGAGAGTATCGCAACGTCAACATCGCCGCCTACAGTTTCCTGAGCACGCGACACCTTTCTTTTCAAGGATGTGATTTCAATAAGTGACGCTGCAAGAGTGGCAATCTCTTGGACCGGCATCGATCTAATCATCTCCTTTATCTGAGATGTAAACGCGCTATCGATATACTGATCCGCTTTGCTAGTAAAATCGCGTTGCATCTTATCGAAATCTGGCTGAAGGGCGGATAGCGCAGCATCAACCTTTGCTTTGTCATTCAAAGTGACACCCAGCGTTAAAGCAGAAATATCCTTTATGACATCGCCCAGCAACCGCTTTACATAACTTCTAAAGAGTGGGTCAACTCCATGCAGAAAACTTTGAACCATATCGTCCTGTGCGAATCCCAGAATGTCCGCCGATGGCCCATTTCTACCGATATCAATCGAGGTCTTTTCAACAAACTTTAGTTTGCCGTCGACAATACCGTCTATCTCCACAGCCTCCAAAGATGGGCACAGTTCGTCCTCTCCAAATCCAGTAAACACTAGGCCAGACCGATAGGAGGAAAGCTGGGATTTTGCCAAAAAATAGCCAGCGTATTTGGTGGTTAGCTTCAGGGTAGCGCCATTTGGCATGTTGTTCTTCAAACAATCTTTCGCGACGTCCGCTATTACACCCTCGAAGCGCGTGGGCACCTTTACTCTGTTAAAACTCGGCGCGAATGGCTTCGCTTTAAGATCAGCAATTTCCTTATTTAAAATGCTTTGTGTTAGGCCGTTGATTTTTCCGCGGCGGAGCCGTCCATGTGAACGAATATCGTCCAGGATCAGCTTATCGGCCCGGTTATGCGCTTTTGTGAAAAAATCAGTTGCGATAATTGCTACATTCGTAGCTTCATCCGCCGGTGAGTACGGAACGTCGCTCCGCAGATAGTTTAGGAAATCGTCTTTGTAACCTTTGACGTGGCTAAAGCTCTGATGTCCTAACTTGCGACGGTATTGCTTGATTATCGTCTCAATCGGAAGCCCCATAAAATCAAGGCGACCATAAATCATCACACCGACCGGGTGGACGGTGCTCAGTTCGAAAATCTTATTTACGGTATTATAGATTTTCGTGTTTGGATGGCGACCAATTGTCACTGCGCTGTCAGCGGCCAAGGCTGCCGCCGGCTTATTCAAAATAGCTATTTCAGCTGTCATCTTCCCGCCAACCTGATGCGGCGGCCTTACGAGCAATTTC
This sequence comes from Hyphomicrobiales bacterium, assembly GCA_017305595.1. Taxonomy (GTDB): domain Bacteria; phylum Pseudomonadota; class Alphaproteobacteria; order Rhizobiales; family Xanthobacteraceae; genus 62-47. Next base: position 23,971 of record JAFKKL010000012.1, read on the forward strand.
TTGTCTTTATTCGGCTAGGAGCTTTTCAGCCCGCTTCCGCTCTCGCCCTTAAGCCCCCTGACCTCCCCAACTTTAACAGGGTATTTTTAGCCGACTCGCGGTCTAGTTGCGAATCCAATTTTAGCTGTGTCGACTGGACAAGCTATTTCTGGCCACGCGTGAGCCATAGCTAGTTGGACTGTCCTACAACTACCTGCGAGATTTTGCGAATTAGCCGGCGCGGGCGGATTTTCGCTCGCCGTTCAGGGCGGTCTCGGCGGCCCGCTCCATCAGCGCGGCATAGTCGCGACCGAACAGCACCTCGCAGAAGCGGATCGCGGCCTTGACCTGCATCTGGCGGAACCGAAGCACCTTGCTATCCGCGCCGCGCAGCGATTCCACCAGCGCTTCGGTGGTCGGCTCGAGATAGTGCTGCAAGTCGGAGAAGGTGCGCAGCGTCACCTCGTTGATCGCGAGTTCGCTGGCATAGGTGCGGCACACCGCGACGAAATCGATCAGCGCGGCGGTTTCATCGATATCGATCGGATCGAGCCGACTGGTGGCGGAAATGTCCTTGGCCGGGCGCTGGCGCAGCAAGCGGCGCACGCGGCCGGGCACGCTGTCGATCTCGGTTTGAAGCGCGTTGGAGATATCGACGCGGATGGAGGCGAGCTGGCGCCCCCATGCGGAGTCGTTGCGGATGTCGAGTTCGGTGCGCAGCCCGCGCACGCCATCATGCACGGTCTTGAGGCCATCGGGAACGTTGGCGAAATTGCCGCGCTTGATGTCGGCGCGCAGACCACCGGCGATCTGGACCAGATCGTGGATCGCCATTGTCACCGCCACACCGAATGGCGTCGCGGCCACGCGGATTTCATCGTCGGAGCCGGCGGCGGCGATCGCCAGGCGGATCACCTGCCACGGCGCGACCAGACGCGCGACTACCAGCGAGAGCGCAAAGGGCAGCACCTGTCGGCTCTGCAAGGCGGGATTGTTCAGCGCACCGTTGACCGAGGCGATCTGGGACTCGCCGAACGCCCGCAAGGTCGCCGGCAGCCGGCCGTTGAGCATGTCCAGCGCCTCGCGCGCTTTCAGGACCGCGCCGATTGCCGGCAGATCCTCGATGGCCTGCGGCGATCCGAGGCGTGACAGTGTACGGCGGCTGTCGGCTCCGCCGGTGAGAACGAGATCGATCGCCTCTGCTGCGGCGGCCTGAAAAGCATTCGCCGCGCGATTGTGCTCCGAAGCGGATGCTGTCTGCGCCGGTTGCGCCAGCGCGGCCTCGAACGCACGCGCGGCATCGGGAGCGCCGTCCCGGCACAGCCATTGCCAGACCGGCAGCAGCGAACCACGGCGGATTTGTCCGGGCCGGATCGCGGCGTTGCCGTCGACCAGGAACGGCTCCAGCGGGCGAAAGGCCAATCGCGCCGGGTCTTCAGCCCGTGCGGTGAGGTCGTCACTGGGGCTGCGAGCGACCCGGCGCAGTTCCTCCAGCACCAGGGTGGCCACCGTCGCGTCGTCGCCACGCTCGATAGCGCGCTCGAACTCGCGCATCAGCAAAGCCTGCGCCTTGGGCGGAAGCTGCGCCAGATACTCTCTCAGCCGCTCGCTCGTGGTCTTGGCCATGCCTCTGCATCCGCGGGCGGCAAGACGCCCGTCGGCTGTCTTAGCCGATGCCTCGTTAAGAACCCGTTGAGGATAAACGATTACCGGCGCGGACGGCCGCGGTTTAGGCCGCCGGCAGGGTCAGTTCGGCGCGCAGGCCGCCGAGCGGCGCGGCGTCCAGCGCCAGGCGGCCGCCATAGAGCGCCGCGAGGTCGACCACGATGGACAAGCCCAGCCCCGAACCGGGCTTGGATTCGTCGAGGCGCTTACCGCGCCGCGAGACCTGCGCGCGTTCGTCGGGCGACAGTCCCTTGCCGTCATCATCCACCAGGATATGCAGCATGGTCTGCTGTTCCGGGACAGCGGCCGGTCGCACCTCGACCCGGATCGAGACCTGCGCCCGCGCCCACTTGCAAGCGTTGTCGACCAGATTGCCGACCATCTCCTCAAAATCCTGCCGCTCGCCGCGAAACTTCGCCCCGACAGGAGCGGCAGTCTCGATGTCGATACCGCGATGGATTTTCTCCATGGTACGGCCGAGCGCCTCGATCACCGGCTCAACTTCGGTGACGGTGGCGACAATCGTGGGCCGCGCGGCGATGCGGGCGCGCTCGAGGTGATGCGCGACCTGATCGCGCATCACCGAAGCCTGTTCGAGAATTTTCGTCGCGAACGGATCGGCGCCGCGCGCCGTCGCCTCGTTGACGATCACCGACAGCGGCGTTTTCACCGCGTGCGCGAGATTGCCAACGTGGGTGCGTGCGCGCTCGACGATCTCGCGATTGGCTTCGATCAACGCGTTGGTCTCGCGCGCGAGCGGCGCAATCTCCACCGGGAAGCTTCCTTCAAGCCGCTCTGCGCGTCCGGAGCGGATGTCGGCGATGGCGTCGGAAATCCGCTTCAATGGCGCGAGGCCGAACCGCACCTGAAACACCGTCGTCAACAGCAGCCCGATGGTGAGCGCCGCGAACGTGCCGAACAGGTAGTAATCGAAGGCGCGGGTTTCCTCATAAATCTCGGTGGCATCACCTGCCACCGTCACGAGGAATTTGCCGTCAGCGCCGAGATCGACCGGCCGCTCGACCATCCGCAAATCCTGCCCTTCCGGCCCGCCGACGTAACCTTGCCGCACGCCAGATGCGCTCAGCGGGATGTGTTCGTCCTCGAGCTTCGGCAGCTTCTTGTCCCACAGCGAACGGGAAGCGCGAACCTCGGGCTTGGGCGTATCCTCGCGGATGATCTGCCAATACCAGCCCGACAGCGGCAGATCGAACAGCGGCTCGCCTAACGACTGGAACTGATGGTCGCTGCCCTCCTCCGGCGTCGCGACTTCCGCCACCAGCGTGCGCAGATAGAGATTGAGCCTGCGGTCGAACGCGCGCTCGGTGGCGCTGCGATAGACCGACGACAGCACGACGCCGGTGATCAACAGCACCACCACCACCCATACCGTCGCCGACACGAACAGACGGGTGGCGAGCGAACTGGGGCGCGGATCTTTGGTGCTGCTATCTGGCATCGATCGGCGGCGTCAGCAGATAGCCAAGCCCCCGCACGGTCTGGATGATATCGACCTCGAGCTTCTTGCGGATGCGGCCGACGAACACCTCGATGGTGTTGGAGTCACGGTCGAAGTCCTGATCGTAGAGATGCTCCACCAGTTCGGTGCGCGACACCACGCGCCCCGCATGATGCATCAGATAAGCCAGCAGGCGATACTCGTGCGACGTCATCTTGACCGCATTGCCGTTGACGCTGACGCGTCCCGTACGCGTGTCGAGCACCACCGGCCCGCAGGTGAGTTCGCTCTGGGCGTGGCCGGTCGAGCGCCGCAGCAGCGCGCGCAGCCGCGCCAGCACCTCCTCCATGTGGAACGGTTTGGCGACGTAATCGTCGGCGCCGGCGTCGAACCCTTGCACCTTGTCGCTCCAGCGATCACGGGCGGTCAGGATCAACACCGGCATCACGCGGTTGTTGCGCCGCCAGGCTTCCAGCACCGAGATGCCGTCCATTTTCGGCAGGCCGATATCGAGCACCACGGCGTCATAGGGCTCGCTGTCGCCGAGAAAGTGTCCCTCCTCGCCGTCGAAGGCGCGATCCACCACGTAACCGGCATCCGACAATGCGGCAGTCAGTTGCCGATTGAGGTCCGGGTCATCTTCAACGACAAGCAGGCGCAACGGCCATCTCCGTCATTCGTGCCGGGCAGCCGATGTGCCGCCCACGCCGCTATCAAACCGCATCAGGGTGAATGGCGGCTGAACGATGGCAATTCCGCGGCTTACTTTTTCTTCGCCACCGCCTTGGCCAGCTTTTCCAGCAGGCCCGGCGCGTCCTGCCCGGTCGCCGCGCAGACTTTTTCGCGGGTCCGGCCGCTGATGTAGACGCCTAACACGCCGAATCGAAAGCCCCAATAGGTGACAAACAGCGCCGTCGCGCCGATCATCGCATTGATGGTTGCGACATCGCCGGTCCAGAATTCGTGGACCAGCACGATCCACAAAGCGGCGCATTCGAACGTCAATTCGAAAGCATAAAGCGGCCGCCACCAGCGCTGCACAACGTCGTCGCTCGCGATCTCGGCACGGATCGTCGCCTGCGTCTCGCTGATCGCGGTGCGCTGCGTTTCGGCTTCAGCGCGGATCGTTTCGATCCAGCGTGCCTCCGCTTCCGCGAGCTTGTTCGAATCGGCGCCCGGCAATGCGGCCTGCACGGCTCCTGGCGTCGGCGTAGCGGTGCCCAACACCGTTGCGAGAATTTGCCCGGCCGCGCCGCCGAGCGGACCACCGAGCGCCGTTCCGAGCATCGGCGCTCCGAGCCCAATCACCTGTTTGGCGAGATCGCTCCAGTCCATCTCATGTCCTCCCGAACAGCTTGGCAGCGGCCATAAAAAAAGCCGCCCAGACGGACGGCTGCGATGCGGTTGTCGAATTGACGGCAGGATCGGGCGGCGGCTTCACCGGCGCTGCAATCACCTCGCCCCACTCCGCCTTTTGCAGGATCGGCAGAATGCGTGCGAGCTGTGCTTGCCGTTCCGCAAGGCCGTTTGTGCCGCCGTTCCAGGCTTTGACGCAACCGATGAAATCGTCGGCGTCGGCAAAGTGATTCATGCCTTTCCAGTCCCAGAACGCTGCGGCGATATCGGGCTGCAGCGCGGGTTGCGACGCAAGTTCGGGATTGGCTTCGAGATCGACGCCGATGCGTTTGCCGATTTCCACATAACCGTCGCGGCCGGTAATCTGCGGCCCGCCACGACCGACATAGCGAGAGCCGTCCGACGTGCCCGGACGATTGCCCATCCGGTTGCCGTAGATGTCGTCGAACGCCTTCGTCTGCCAGCCCGACGCGGTGCCATACTTCGCCTGCACGGCGGCCGCCGACGCAAACCGGTTCGGCCACACCTGCGCCATCCGCGCCGCCGTGTAGTTGATGTTTTCAGCCAGGTTCCTGATGGTGAAACCACTCGTCTCCGCATGCAGATTGGCGAAGCAATAAGCCAATCGTTGCCGCGACCAATTCAGCCCCGCCGCCGACAGCACGCCCTGCTTCTCGACAAACGCCGCAACAACCGCATCCGACGCACCCGGAAAAGCCACGCGCATCGTCGCGAGCGAAAGGCGAACTCCTTCGGGCATCCGTTGTCGTCCTCTGAAGTGGATCGCGTGGCCAGATGGCCCATTGCCCCCCAAATGGGGGACGCGCCTGGTTAAAGGATGGGCTAAAGACCCGTTTTTGAGGAATTTTTGAAAGAACTGTCGTGATTGAAACGTTCGAATTATTAATCACTGCCGCTGCGTTATATTTTATCGTCTCGGCGGGCCTCGAGTGGCGGCAACCCCGCTAATGCGGATGATCGGCCTGATCTTCCTTTCGGCGATCTGCGCTATTTTCTTTAGCCTTTACCAGGAGTCGGCGCTGGCATCCTGCCGATCCGCACCACTGCTGACCGTATTTGGCATTTGCTCGTAACAACGTTCAGCAACAAGCCCGGCAATGTCGTACACACTACGACTACAGCCAATACTGGTCGTCTGTGACGTCGAGCGGGATCGGATTCATCGCCTGCAGCGCAAAGCTTGCGGTCCAGATCGGCTGGCGGAAGGCCGCGGCAGCGATGAGAATGTGTTGCCACTCGATCGCGGTCACCTGCACCGGCCCCGCTTCGGTCACGATATCGATCGTTGAGACCGGGTCGTTGAGCGCCAGCATCGCGTTGGCGATTTTGGTCACTTCATCCCAGCCACGCATATCCTGCTCCGACGTCGCGATACGATGCACGCCGCGCGTATCGCCGAAGTCGTGCGCGAACCCGACCCCCAGTCGCCGCTCACGCTCGGCGATAATCGCGGCAATTCGTGCCTGACGCGTTTGCGCGGCCTTCATGTCGGCGGTGACAAGCTTCGATAGATCAATCGTCGCCATCATGCTTCTCCCGGCAAGGTAATCGGCCCGTCCGCCGGATCGACGATGTCCGCCGGAAAGCGAACGCTCTCCGGCGCATCGGCATCGTGCGGCAAGATCAGCGTCAGATGCAGAACGTCGGCAATCCGGCGCACCGTTCCGACGAGCCAATCGTTGGAGATGGCGTCGGCCGGCAATTCAGCGCCATCCGGGATCGCGCTGAGATCGATCGTGTCGCCATTGACGATGAGGCGATCGCCGGCCCTGCTGAGCGACAGCGTATCGCCGCGCAATTGAGGACAGAACTGAATGATCATGCTGCAAGACCCATGACGACGGCGTTGATGGTGAAGGTGGACGAATCCGGCGAGTTCTGCGGCGATGACACATACAGGCTGACCGACGAGAACGTTGCGTAGATATAACTGGCATAGCCGGATCGGCTACCGACCGCGCCGTCCACGACTTGTCCCCATGCGCCGTAGATCGCGGAGAAGTTCGCAGGCAGTGCCCACGATCCGCAGTCGCGATACGAGCCCCACGCCGAATTGGTGAACGCGCCTGCTGCAACATTGATCGACTGCGTGCAAATCTGCCAGCCATTGGGGTCGATCGTCCATTTGCCGGTGGCATTCGATCCGATGCGCATGAACTGTCGCGTCCAGCCGGTCCAAACGTTATTGAGCAGTTCTCCGGTATAACGCTTTCCGTCGGACGCATTGGCAAATTGAAAGATGCAGTAGTCCGACGCCAGTTGTTGAACAAACAGCCAGCCATTCCCGGCTGTCGGCATATTCGAGCATCCGTTGCAGTAATAGAATCCGGTCGGTCGAGAAGCATTCGCGCTTTGCGCCGCCGTCAGATTGATGACGTTTCCACCCAGTCCGAACGCCCCCGTCGTCATCACGCGGTCGGCGGTCGCGTCGGCGAGCGATACCTGCTTGATGAGGCCAAGGCCGCTGCGCATCGCAGCGGCATCGGAGAAACCGTGAAACGCAACGTTCCCCGTGGATTTGTCGATAACGAAGGCATCCTGCCAGCTCGCCCCATCGGGCGAAACCTTGAGACGGAAATGATCGTCACCAGTGAGCCCAAACTCGGCGCGCCCCGAATAGTTGTCTGAGAAGAACACCGATGCGGTGTTCGCCGCTGCCTGCTTTGAAATCTGCAAGCGCGCATCGCCGCTGCCGCCGTCTGCCGTCGTGATCGCGGCAATAAGCGCGGCATTGGATTTGACGCTGAGCAGATTGGGCGTGGTCGCGGTCGTATTGACGCCGAGCTGGCCGACGTCGTTGGCCAACGGCGCCAGCGCCTGCCATGCGCCGCCGTCGAAGATGAAGATCGACGTATCGGCCACCGACCACAGGCGCCAGCCAGTCTTTGGCGCGAGGAACACCCATGCGCCGTCCTGCCACGTCGCGATGGCCGCGGCATGTCCTGCCCAGGCACCGGTTGCGCCGCTGGCAATGACATGGCGCTGGCCTTCCGCGGGCGATGGCGGCGGCGCGGTGCGCGTCATGTCGTCGACGACGATCTGGATCACCGCGTCGAGAATCCGCAGCGCCTCGTTATGCGTGACGTGTTTCTGCGCCTGGCTGTCTTCGATGAAGGGCAGCCCCAAATGCGTGGTGTCTGTCATGATCCCTCAGAGGGTGAGAGTGATTTCGGTCGGAAAGCCCGCGCCGACCGCGCCGGAGAGTTGCGCCACGCGCACGCGAAGGCTCGTCTGCGGCGTGCCAAAATCCGTCAGTTCGTCGGCATTGGCATAGAGCGCGTTCGGGCTCGCACAGGGGATGCTGCGCACCATCGCCCCGCTCGACAGGATGTCGAGCACGTAGGCCTCTGTATCTTCACCCAGCGGCACTTCTGCAGCCCAGCCGTCGCCGTCGACGCGCGTGCGACGAATCCACGACAGATGAATGCCGTCGCCTTGCCGCACGGCGACGACATGCACCGGCGACAGCGGCCGCAACGCGGTCGCGCCCGGCGTCACGGTGAGAGCGATCGCGGCGGCATCGTCATGGCTGCGGTTGCTGGCGACGATGCGCAGATCGAGCGGCCGCTCCAGCGCATCGCGGCCCCGCGCCAGCGGCAGCAGGTGCTCGTCGAGCACCACGAACGGCGCGCCGGCGGGAAGTTCATCGACGATGGCGTGTTCGCTGCCGCCCTGCCCGCGCAGCAATCGCGACAGCCGATAGGTGTTGGCTTCGATCAGATCGGCGCCGGCGAACTGGACCACCTCCCACGCACCGGACGGATTGCGGATCGCCGCAGCATTGGCGCCTTCCAGTACGCGCGCGTCGGTCTTCGACGTCAACGCGCCGCCGTAGAGGCGAACACGGATGCTCGCACCGGTATTCCAGCACGCCGCCGCGCCGCGCGGCAGTGCATCGAGCGTTTCGCCGATGGTCGCCGGAGCAGCCGCCACCAGCATCGGCCGATAGCCGGCACCGTCAGCGGAGCGCCACACCGTCACCGAGCCGGGCCACGGATTGGCGAACACTGCGAGCCGCGTCAACACCGGCGGCTCGGTCGCATCGAGCGTCGGCAGATCCAGCGCCAGCGCGACCGCCGGGCCGAGCGCGCGCGGCATCGCGGGGACAGCGCGGCGCGGCAATGGCAGCGGCATCGCGAAGACATCGGGATCGATGCTGCGCGCGGTGACACGGCGCGATTGCGTATCCACCAGACCGTCGATCTCGAACAGGCGGCGGCGACCGTCTACCGTCACCGCAACCACATCGCCCGGCGCAAGCGCGAGCCGGTCGATCCCGAGATCGAACGCGATGCTTTCGCGCCCGGCCCAAAGGTCCTGCAACCAGATTTCCGCGCGCCGTGTCGCGGCGGCATCGTTGTTCACCACCGCCAGATCGGATCGCACGATCCGGTTGGCGCCGCCGACCAGCCGCCGCGAGGTGACAGCGGAGCGCCGGTAATCGACCGAAGCATCGGTGAAGCCGAACGATACCTCGCGCGGCAATTCGGTTTCCTGCGCGCGCGTCAACCGCGCCGGCGCGGCATCGTTCGGCAGCACCAGATCGTCCTCGTCGAACTCCGCCACCGGCGCGCTGCCGCGTTGAATGAAGCGGAGCGTACCGTCCGCCGCCGACGCGTTGAACGTATAGGCCATTGCGAGCGGATCGATCATCGCGCGCGGCGTCATCGGCCGATCGACGACATAACCCTCGCAAATCTCGCGCAACGCCGAACTGTCGGCGCCGGTGACATCGGCGTCTTCGAGAATTGTCGCCACCAGCGCATCGAGCGGCGCGCCGCCGAGCCGCCCCGTCAGCCAGTGCCCAGTTTGCCAGTTCGGCCCATCGCTCCACACCTCTTCCGCCGCGGGAAACAGCGGATAGGGCCGCGCATCCCAGGTCCACAGATGAATTGCGGATGCATCGATCATGCGTCCGCCATAGACCGACGATACCGGGTTGCGCGCATCACTCGCGCCGAACGCCGGATCGAGTGCGCCGAGAAAGGCTTCGAGATAACGACGCTGCATCAAGTCGTCGCGCGCGCCGTTGGAAAAATACGGCGCGAAATTCTCCGACGATTTCGGATCGGGAAACACGCTGGGCTGATTGGCGCCCTTATCGACCGCCGGACAGCCGACCTCGGTAATCCAGATCGGCTTGCTTTGCGGCAGCCATACCGTCGGCGTCGTCAGTTCGACACCGCCGACGCGCTCATAGTGCGCGCTCGCCCACCAATTCCAAATGTCCTTGACGCGGAACGTCCACGGTTTGCCGAGCCCGTCGGTGATCGGCAGACGCGTTTGCGCCGCGCGCGCGGCGTCATCGGCATAGTACCAATCGAATCCCTCGCCCGCGCTGACGTTGCCAGCGAGATAAGCAAGGTCGTAGGTCGAAGCGGCGGTCTGCGAATCCAGATGCTGTGCCTCGTCGCGCCAGTCGGCCAGCGGCGCGTAGTAATCGATACCGACGACATCGATTGCCGGCGACGCCCACAACGCATCGAGCGGAAAGCGAACCTCGTTCGCATCGGCATCGACCACGTCGGAGCCGTACTCGGTCCAGTCCGCGCCGTAGGTCACTTTGGTCGCGCCGCCGACGATGGCTTTCACTTCTGTGGCGAGCGTCACCAGCGCGTCGACCGCCGGATAAACGCCCGCGCCCGAACGCACCCGCGTCAGCGCCTTCAATTCCGAGCCGATGAGAAATGCATCGACGCCGCCACAGGCCTGCACGAGATTGGCGTAGTGCAATACCATGCGGCGATAATTCCACTCGCCGCCGCTGAAGAAGTCCGCCACCTGCGTCGCCGCTGTTGCCGTGCCTTGCGGCGAACCCGGCTGTCCCGGCGCGGGATCGCAGGTGATGCGGCCGCGCCAAGGATAAGGCGGCTGCGACGCCGCGCCGGTCCACGGATTCGGCAACGCGTTATCCGCCGCGATATCCATCATCACGAACGGATAGAACGTCACCTTGAGGCCGCGTGCCTTCAGCTCGGTGATGAGATGCGCGACGCTGTCGTCGGACGGCGTGCCGCCATAGGCCGGACGGCCATTCACCTGCGACACCACGTAGGCATTGTCGCGCGTGAGGCTATCGACCGACCAGGTGCCGCCGTTGGTGGTCTTGTCGGCCGTCTCGACGCCCGGCTGCACGGTGCAGTGCCCGGCGCGCAGATCGTTGCCGAACCACGCTACCACCACCGCGACGCGTTCGAGATTGGGACACACGCCGTGCAGATCGTCGAGCGCCGCCTCGACGTCGGAGGCCGCATGCGCGACGTGGCGGTTCTCGTTGGCGGATTGTCCCGGCCCCAGCACCGCGACCACCGGCGACGGCTCGTAGCCGAATTCTGTGGTACCGGGGATCAGCGTCACCGCACGGACCATTTTCTCGAGCGGTCCGACCGGCCGCACGATCTCGAACGACAGTTGCGGAATGCGGTTACCGAAATCCGCCAGCGGCAGGCGCTCGAACACGATATAGGCCGTGCCGCGATAGGCCGGTGCGTTGCCCACGCCCTCGCGCGCGACGATCAGATCGTCGGCGGCCTGATCCTCGCGGCCGCGATGCACGCGGATCGCGAGGCCGGTGGTGTCAAGCAGTTTGCCGTCGGCCCAGATACGGCCGACACGCGCGATTTCGCCGTCGCACAGGCCAACAGCAAAATTGGCGAAGTAAGTATACGTCGTGGTCGTGGTGGTCGGCCCGCCGAGCATGCCGCCCTTGCCGCCCGACGATGTGGTGTCGGTCGAGACCATTTCTTCCAGAGGCGTCGCCCAGATCACCTGGCCCGACAACCGGGCACGGCCGTAGATGCGCGGCATCGGCGCGCCTTCGGTCGAGGCCATCACGTCGAGATCGGCGAGGCGCGGCCCGGTGGCGGTGCGATCGCCGGGGCCGAACACGGTGCGATCGATGACGTTGCCGACCAGCGCGCCGGCGATGCGCCCGGCAATCGCGCCGACCGGCCCGAACGCCGCGCCGAGCGCGCCGCCGGCGATGGAAAGAACGAGCGCGGCCATCAGTCGGTCACTCCGGGAAAGGCGAAGACATAAGCGAGACGGCGCCGCCACCACGGCGCGAGCCGTACCTCGCACACCGCCGCGCCGTCATGGGCATGGATCATAGTGCTGTCGCGCGTGGCGATGGCGACATGCTTGGCGACATATCCGGCGCGCCAGCGAAACAGCAGCACATCGCCGGCCTCGAATTGATCGACGGGAACGGGAACGAGATGCCGCAGCGCAGCCTCCGCCAGCGCCTCCTCGCCGCGCGCCTCGGCCCAATCGGCAGCGTAAGGCGGCGGCAACTCCGGCTCGTCGCCGATGCGCGCGCGCCACACACCGCGCACCAGGCCGAGACAATCGCAGCCGACGCCTTTCACCGACGCCTGATGACGATACGGCGTGCCGATCCATGCGCGCGCCTCGGTAACGATGGCGTCGCGTGTGATGGGAGGCATTGGCGTTTGTCCCTGGTTGTAACGATGACTCCACAGCGGTCGTCCCCGCGAAGGCGGGGACCCAGACCCCCTGGCGCTGGTTCTGATCAAATGAACTGGCCCAGGGTGACAGAGCCGAACCGCTGCGGCGTATGGGTCCCCGCCTTCGCGGGGACGACTCTGTTCGAGTTGCAGATCCACCGACAGAACAAATTTTTGACTGAGCCCTCACGATACCAATCGCGTCAGTCGTACGCGCTACCGTATGTGGTGCCGGTCGTGCCGCCGCCCGGTTTCGGATAGCTCATGACGAAATCGTTGCCCGGAATGTGCGGGAAACCGCGGAAGTTGAGCGAGTTGGCGAAGCGGTTGCGACAGGTCGCGAATGTCTTGTCGCAACCGGCCGTCACCACGAAGGCGTCACCGACGCCAATCGGCTCCGCCATCGCCTGCCACAGCGACAGCACGGCGTGGCCGCTCTCGACACGGTGCTGTTTAATCTCAACAGACAGCCCGGCGTTGGCACCGGAACTCCAGGTCAACCGTCCGGCGCTGAACCACGTCGCGATGAAGCCATCGAGCTCGGAGGCGATGAACTGCGACGTGCCCGTCACCGTGCTCACCGCGCCCATGCCGCGATAGGCCGGATTCGACAGATCGATCCCGCAACGCGCATCGCCGAGATCGGCGCCGCATTTCGCGGTGTAGAAACGCCCGCTCTCCTGCGCCAGCAAATCGGCAAGGCCGCGCAACTCGGCGGTGAAAGCCGCGCCTTCGCGCTTGACCTCGCCAAGCGAGCCACGCGCGGTGAGAACGCGTAGTGTCGGTTCGCTCCAGTCGACCAGCCAGGTTTCGATTTTCGCAGCATCGTAGCGGCCTGCTGCGAGATCGGCTTCAGTAAGCGAGGCATCCGACAGTGCACCGGAAATCTCCGTGTCAGCCACCGATAGATCGAACCGGCTGCTGGCTTCCGACGCGGTGAAGCCTGTGCCGGCGCGGCAGGTGATTGCATCGATCGCGATGTCCATATCGTGATCGGTAAAACCCTGCACGACACCGTCGCGGCGATGCAGCACCCAGCACCGCGCCAGTGTGGTGACACCGCTATCGAGTTTTGTTTGAAGCGCGGGAGGAATGGAGCGCATAACAAGTCCTTCCAACATGATGAGACGTCATCACCGGGCTTGACCCGGTGATCCATCATGCAAAGAAAATGACGTAAGATATCGATGGATGCCCGGATCAAGTCCGGGCATGACGCTCAACTCGCTCGTGGCGTCCGCGTATCCTCAAACGTCGAAAGGATCACGCCTTGATTTCCACCAGCGGAATCTTCGGAATCGCGCCGGCGGAGAAGGCTGACAGATCGACTTCGAGATAGTCGGTATCGAAGCGCACCGGCACGTCGAACTGAAACCCGGCGGTGATCGCCTTGCCCGCTGCCGGGATGTGTCCGGGCAGAAAAGTCACGATGCCAGTGGCCGCATCGCAGGTGAACGCGACGCCGCTCGTCATCTCGACATGATCGACCGCGACGCGCACGCTGCCCGCAGCCGGCTTGACGATTGGCCGCTGATACGGCGCGTAGCTCGCGCCATAGGTCTTCACCAGTTGAAACGATGTCGTCGCCCCGTCGCCAACGCCGATGCCCTGATCGAGTGGCGACACCGCCTCTCCACTCGAGGCCGAACTGCAGTCGAGCCGGTCGCGCCAGCGGAAGCCGTAAAGCTGGCCGCGTCGTTCCTCGAAGAACGCCACCACGCCGCGCAACGCATCGAGCGTCTTGACGCCGTAGCCGGCATCGTAACGCCGCCGCGAATGTGCCCAGCGCGCATTGCGCTGCTCGCGCCCGGAACCGAACGAGACGATATCGGTCCGCCGCTCCGGCCCGCCTGCACTCTTCAGCGCAACGTCGAGCGGAAACAGCACCTCATGAAATGCGGTCATGGCGAAATCCAAAAATGATGTCGTTATCCCGCGTACCTGACTTGAAGTGTCGCGCGCGGGCTCAAACAACTTCGGCGTCGTCCTCGCGCAGGCGAGGACCCAGATTCCCTGGCGTCGGTCGTTATAAATAACCTCGCTTCAGCCGATCGAACCGAACCGCTGCGAAGTCTTGGTCCCCGCCTACGCCGGGACGACGGTGATCGAGTTGCGGCTCCTCGTTTGAACCGCACTCACAAGCTCCGCTGCCCGCGCGCGACGGCGCGGGCAATCTGGCCCGTGATGTAGCTTTCCGAGCGGCGGAAGCTGTCGACATCGGGCGTCGCGATCTGCACGGTGATGGTATTGCCGCCGCCCGCGCCGCTGACGCCGAGGCGACCGTCCGGCCCGCGCTTCAGCGGCATAATCGCTTCCGGCCCTGCCTCGCCCGCAAGCCCGACGCCGCCGCCCAGCATCGGAAAATAGGTCGGCGTGCCGATGACACCGCCGGTCGCGAACGGCTTGATCGCGCCGGAGGCCGCGGCCATCGAGGCGGTCGACGTGCCGCCGCCGATCCCCGTGAGCCCGGACAGCAGACTTTCGATGCCGCTGCCGAGCGCGCTGGTCAGCGGCTTGAACGCGAGGCGCACCGACAAGTCCGATAGCCGCAGCGCCAGCGACTTCAGCACGTCGTCGAACTGCTTGCCGCCGGTCACCGAGGTCGCAAAAGCCGAGGTCATGGCGCGCGCAAAGCTGTTGGCGCCGAACGACAGTTCGCGCGTCTTCAGCGTGAGGCTGTCCAACGTGCTTGCGGTATCGAGCAATTCGGTGTCATCGACCATGGGGCATCTCCGTAGCGCGATCAGGGAATTTGTGCATCAGGACGTCAAGATCGGCGCGCTGGAGCGGCGCGGCGATTGGCCCGCGTACGGCAGCGATAGCGGCAGCCAGTTCGCGCGGCGTCATGCGCCAGAACGCATCCGGCGCAAGCCGCAACACGCCGAAGCCGAAGCCCATCGCCGCGCGCCACGGAAACGGCGCCAGCACCGGCGTCATGGCGCAGCCCCGTTCTCCGTTTCCTCGAACGTCGCCGCGATCAGGTCGGCGGCAATGCGGACATAGGCGTTGACGCCGCCGGGCGCCGTCATCGCCGCCACCTCGTCGTCGCTCACCGTCTCGCCCGCGCCGCGCAGGCCGGCGGCGATGATGCGCACGAGGTCGCGCGCGCGCATCCGGCCGCTGCCGAAACGCTCCGCCAGGGCCGCGAGATCGTCGGCGCCGAACGCGGCCTCCAGTTCGGCCAGCGCGCCGAGCGTCAGCACCAGCGTGCGGCGTCGGCCGCCCAGTTCGGCGGCGATCTCGCCGCGATATCGATTGGGCATCGTGCTCTCCTTACAAAGCCGCGAAGGTCAGCGCGCTGGCGGACTCCAGCGAAATGTCGAATGTCACCTCGCCGTTGTGTTCGCCTGAAAACTCCAGGCCGGAGATCTGGAACGCGCCCTGAATGGTACCGAAGTCCGGCACGATCACCTGGCAGTTGTTGATCGCGCCATCGAAGAACGACTGCCGCAGCAGCGCGTCGGAGGCGGCATCCTTGAACAGGCCGCGCCCGGAAATCGAGGCACGCTTCACGCCGGCGCCGGCGAGCAGTTCGCGCCAGCGATCGACCGACTCGGCGTGGGTGACGTCGACCAGTTCGGCGTTGAACGCGATCTTGCGGCTGCGCAGCCCCGCGACGGTGGCGTAACTCGCCCCGTCGAACATCTTCACCAGCAGGTCCTTGCCTTTTTGCGCGCCCATGGGCTCGTTCCTTCTTTAAACAACAGGTTCGGTGACGGCGCGGAAGCGCACGACGGCGTGGTAAGTGCGCCCGTCGTTCTCGCGACGGATATCGGCGACGGCGAAGCGCAGGTTGACGAGACGATGACCATCCGGCGTCAGCGGCGCATCGTCGAGCGCCTGCAACAGCGCGCCGGCGATCCCGTGCGCCTCCTTGTGGCCGCCCTGCCGCGACCATGCATGCAGCGTCAACAAGTGCTCCTGCGTCGGCCCATCGTCGGAAGATGCATCGGTGACGCGCGCTTCGCCCAGCGTGACATAGGGAAACGCCGCGCCGCGCGGCGGCGCATCGTAAACGCGCGCGCCGCCGAGCGCGGCGACAAGCCCGCCGTCAGTTACGAGCGCATGATGGATCGCGGCGCGCATCGCCAGGTTGGCTGAGGTCATTGCGGCATCCCATGAAACGGATTCGAAGCGATCGATCGTCATTGCGCGCGAAGTGCGTCACTCCACGCGCAACTCCGCTTCGATCTCGATGAAACGTCCGCCGTCGCGCTCGCGAAACGACAGAATGCGATAGACGCGAGGACCGTCGACGAACCGATGCTGCAAGGTCAGCACGTACCCGCACCGCGTGACGATGCGATAACGGACGGCCGCACCATCCGCATCGGCGGTCACGTTGGGACGCGCGCCGAGCGGGGCGACCTGCGCCCACACTTTCGCGAAGGTCGCATAACCGCGCGTGACGCCACCCTGCCCGTCGTCGGTTTCCACCGGTGCCTCGAGCGTGAGGCGCGTCTTCAATGCACCCGGATCGATCATAGCGACAGCACCCGATAGGACGCGATCATGGCGCTGACGCTGCCGGGCAGCATCGCGACGCTCGCGCCGATCGCGGCCAGCCCGCGATTGTCATACCAATGCGCCACCAGCGTCCGCACCGCATGGCGCAACAGGTCGGGCACATCCGCCGCGCTATCGCCGAAGCCGACGGTGACATCGAGTTCGATCCCCGCGATATCGCGCCCCGGCATCGGCAATGACCACGGTGGCGCGGCGATGGTGTTTGTCGCCGCGTCGACAACGAAGCGCTCGACGTCGATCGCAACGATGTCGCCCGCCGCGTCATGGACGCGCGCCGCCGTCACGGCACGCAGCGGCGCAAGGCGCGGCGCGATGCGGCCGTCGCGCGGCCAGCCATCCAGCACCAGTCGCCAGGTCTGCGTGATCAACCCGCGCCGGGTTAGCGCTTCGACCTGCCCGCGCGCCGATGCAATCAACGCCGCGATCAGCACGTCGTCATCCTCATGCTCGACGCGCAAAAAGCTTTTGGCGTCGGCGACCGTCCACGGCTCGGCGGCCGGCGGCACCAGCAAGGTTGCGGCCATACGTCGTTCCTTTCGATGCTCGGAAGTTGACAGGCGCGGCGCGGCGATGCTTTGTCGCGCGCATGAAACAGGTTTTCGCTTATGCGCTTTGCGCGGCGCTATTCGGCGTAGTGCCATCCGCTGACGCCATGGTCGGCGGCGCGCCGTCGGCCGAAAGCGGGCTCGGCCGCGTCGTCGTCACCGTGGTCGGCTCGCGCGGCAATTTCTGCTCGGGCGCGTTGATCGCGCCGGACATCGTGCTCACCGCCGCGCATTGCGTGCCGGCGGGAGCCACCACCAAGATCGTTGCCTATGACGCGCAGCGGCAGCCGCAATTGCTCGACGTGCGCCGTGTCGCGGCACATCCGCGCTACAACAGTCGCGGCATTGCCAATCATCGCGCCAGCGCCGATGTCGCGCTGCTGCAACTCGCGGCACCGATGGCCGGTAAATCCATCGCGCCGCTCGGCAGCCCGCGCGAACCGATCGCGGCCGGCGCACGCTTCACCATTGCCGGCATCGGCGTCACGAGACGCGGCGACGGCAAGAGCGGCGGCACCGCGCGCGCGGCGACGCTGGTCGCCACCGGTCGCCCCGGCACGTTGCAGATCCGCCTGGTCGATCCCGCGAGCAACAACGCGCGCGAAGGGTTCGGCGCCTGCACCGGCGATTCCGGCGGCCCAGTGTTCGAGGATCAGAACGGCCGCAACATCGTCATCGGCGTCATCAGTTGGTCCACCGGCGCCAACAACGCGAGCGGCTGCGGCGGCCTCACCGGGGTGACGCCGCTGACACTTTACCGCGACTGGATCCAAAGCACCGTACAAAGCTGGCGCGGCCGCTGATATTCGTGCGACATTCGCGCGCGCCGCGAAGGCTGACACGCGGGGTGATATTTCGTAGCCTCGAACGCGACTCGTTCATGCTGGAGGGATCGTCATGCACTTCACCCGCCGCCACCTCGTCGCGACCATGGCTGCCTCGCTGCTGCCGACCCTGCCGGCGATGGCCGATGCGACCATCCTGCGCGGCACCGTGAACTACGTGGAGCGCATGGCGCTGCCCGCCAACGCCGTGGTCGTCGTGCAGCTCGCCGACGTTTCGCTCGCGGATGCTCCCGCCAAGATTATCGCCGAAGATCGCATCACCGGCGCGAAAGGCAGCCCGATCCCGTATCGGCTTTCGTTCGATCACGCCGGAATCAACCTGCGGCATCGCTACGCGCTGCAAGCCCGCATCCTTGACGGCGATCGCCTGTTGTTCGTCACCACAAGGCACCACGCCGTATTCGCAGGCGGCCGCAACAACACCCGCCTGCTGGTGCAACGCGTCGCCGAGCACGCGCCTGTCGGCACCTCGCCGGCCGGCAAGTGGCTGGCCGAGGACATTCTCGGCGGCGGCGTCATCGATCGGTTGCAGACCACGCTGGAGATCACGCCCGATGGCATCGTCTCCGGCCATGGCGGCTGCAATCGCTATAGCGGCCGGGTCAGCATCACCGGCCAGACCATCAGCTTCAGCCCGCTGGCCTCGACCAAAATGGCCTGTGCGCCCGCCGCGATGGCGCAAGAGCAGAAGTTTCACCAGGCACTGGAGCAGGCGCGCGGCTTCCGCATCAATGTGCGCGAGCGCAAGCTGATCCTCCGCGACGGCACCGGTGCGACGGTGGCGCGGCTCGCCGCGATGTAGTCGCGCCGGCACGGCGTTAAGGTTTCTTAAAGACACGGCGTTACGTTAAGCGAATCATTGGAGCGCCCCATGTTTCGCCTGTTTATCCTGTCGCTCGCATGCATCGGCTTCACTGCTGCGGCGCAGGCCGCGGACCTGCCGGTGCACAGCCGCCTCGGCGCAATCTTCGCCGAGCCGCCACCGATGCGCGTGGCCGCGCCACGCGTTGTCGTCGAAGAGAAATACGAAACCGTGTTCGCGCCGGAGGTCGATATCCCGCCGCTGGTCAACGGCTATTACGGCAAGCCGAAATCCTTCCGCTACCGTTCCTACTACGGCACCTCGCCGGACATCATCTTCAGCCGCCTGCCCTATGCCTGCGGCGAATACGGTTACTGCTGACGATCGGCGGTAAAGGAAAGCCCCGCCGAAGCGGGGCTTTTTGTCACCAGGTCTGACGACCATACCAATCGTCGATCTCTTTCTTCGTCTGGTCTTTCTGATAGCCGTAACGCTCCTGGATCTTGCCTTCGAGCTGATCTCGTTTGCCGTTGATGACGTCGAGATCATCGTCGGTGAGCTTGCCCCACTGCTCCTTGATCTTGCCCTTGAGCTGCTTC
>JAFKKL010000343.1 GCA_017305595.1 Hyphomicrobiales bacterium
AATACAATGGTGTACTGTTCCCATAACAGGCACACACATCTCATAAAAAAATGCCCCGCAATGCGGGGCATTTTTCGGTTAAGTGCCGCTCAATACAGCGGGAATCCCTGTGGGAAGCCGCCCAGGTCTTGCGTGGGGCTAAGCGGCTGACGGTCCAGAGGGCGGTTCAGGTTCTGGTTGCCAAAGGACTGGGTCGGCGGAATCGCATAGTCCATGAACTTGCGCTCGCCCGGCAGCACCTCGGTGCCGGCATCGAGCCAGGAGCGCTTGGTGACATAGATGCGGGTCCGCGGTCCGGACTGGTACGAGACGTTGGGCCCACGCTGAGCATAGCCGCGCTCGCCACGTTTGCGCGGGGCGGCATCGGCCTGCGGCACGCTGACGCCGACAGCCAGCACGGCCACCGCCGCCAGCAACGCCGCGCGGCGCAGCGCGGTCAGGTTCGGGGCGGTGAGCAAATTCGAGATCATCAGGTCCTCACGGTCAGGCAAATCTTGGGCGGCAGGAATCTGTCCTGCGATCGGGGCCACTTTAGCGGCCGGGCGGCCATCGCCACAAGGTCATTCCGGCCACACCCGCCGACAATAATGCCTTGAGCTGCAAAATGTTGCATGAGTCCCAGCGGCTTGCGCATGGCTCACGTTACAGTGCGCCGCGCAGCCGTGGATTCTGCGCGCTAACGATCCAGTCGCCGGCCTCCCGCGCCCCGCCGCTCGCGCAATCGGGCCGGCGCAGCTCGGCGCGGGCGAATAATTCTGCCAGCCCGGCGTCATTGCCGGCGTTGAGCAGCACCGGACGGTTGGACAAGCAGGCGGCAGCGGGCGTCTCGCTCTCATGCGGCACATCAGGCCCCAGCACGGCGTCGAGATGCAATTCCGCGAGACTGTCAGCGAAATTCCACTGCACCGCGACGGCAACACCGCCGATGGCGATCAGCGCCACCGCCACCATATAAGCAGCAATGCACGTGGCGACCGCGCCGCATTCCATCGCAAAGCGGCGCAAGGGTGGAAGCAGGGCTGAACCGATCCCGATCAGGTGCGGAAACCCCGCACGGCTGGCGGGAACAGAGCGCATGGAAAAGCCTAAAAAACGTGCGAATGTTGTATTGTGGGCGTTTCTCGCATAGAAGCGCTCCCGCTTGCATGCCGCAACGCGCGGCGGAGCGGCATTTTTGCTCGGAGAGTGAACGATGGGTTACAAGGTTGCGATTGCCGGGGCGACCGGCAATGTCGGACGGGAAATGCTCAACATCCTGGATGAGCGCAAATTCCCGGCGGACGAAGTGGTGGCGCTGGCCTCACGGCGCAGCGTGGGCACCGAGGTGTCCTTTGGCGACCGCACCCTGAAAGTCAAAGCTCTCGAGAACTACGATTTCAGCGATGTCGACATCTGCCTGATGTCGGCCGGCGGCGACGTCTCCAAGGAATGGTCGCCGAAGATCGGCGCACAGGGCACAGTTGTGATCGATAACTCGTCGGCGTGGCGCTACGACGCCGACGTGCCGCTGATCGTGCCCGAGGTGAACGCCGACGCTGTCGCCGGCTACACGAAGAAGAACATCATCGCCAACCCGAACTGCTCGACAGCGCAACTCGTCGTCGCGCTGAAGCCGTTGCACGACAAGGCCAAGATCAAGCGCGTTGTCGTCTCGACCTATCAGTCGGTGTCGGGCGCCGGCAAGGAAGGCATGGATGAGCTGTTCGCGCAGACCAAGGCGGTCTACACGGCCAGCGATCTTGTCACCAAGAAATTCCCGAAGCGGATCGCCTTCAACGTGATTCCGCACATCGATGTCTTCATGGAAGACGGCTACACCAAGGAAGAGTGGAAGATGGTGGCCGAGACCAAGAAGATCCTCGATCCGAAGATCAAACTCACCGCGACCTGCGTGCGCGTGCCGGTGTTCATCGGTCATTCGGAAGCGGTCAACATCGAGTTCGATCAGCCGATCAGCGTCGACGAGGCGCGCGAGGTGCTGCGCAAGGCGCCGGGCTGTCTGGTGATCGACAAGCGCGAGCCGGGCGGCTACGTCACGCCGTATGAATCGGCGGGCGAGGACGCCACCTACATCAGCCGCATCCGCGAGGATGCGACGGTGGAGAACGGCCTCGTGCTGTGGTGCGTCTCCGACAACCTGCGCAAGGGCGCCGCGCTCAACGCGATCCAGATCGCGGAATGCCTGATCAACCGCAAGCTGCTGCAACCGAAGCAGAAGGCGGCGTAAGGCAAGAGCCGGTTACGAATGCAAAACGGGCGGCGCAAGCCGCCCGTTTTTGTTTGGTGTGACGATCGATCTCTTTATGCCAACCCATCCGCGAGCACGATGTCGTCACCGGACTTGATCCGGTGACCTATCACTCTCTTCGAAAGATGGATACGCGGGTCAAGCCCGCGCATGACGCTCTTTTTCATCGTCGCGTGCCGCGCGCTACACCGCCACCGCGTTCTTCGGCGTGCGGAATTCGCCGCTGGCCTTGTCGAGAATATAGAGATCACCCTTGGCGACGCCGAAGTAGGCACCGTGAAGCAGCAGCGTGCCGCGCTCGACCTTGGTGCGAATACACGGGAACGTCATCAGGTTTTGCAGACTGCGCTTGATGACGCCGTGCTCGAGCCGGGTGATAAATGTTTCATGGTCCTCGCCGGCGATCGGCTTCAGCTTGGACGTGTCCGGCTCGATGATCGACATCCAGCGGCCGATGAAATCGCCGGGCGACAGCGGCGCGCTGTCCTGCGTCAGCGCCTTGACGCCGCCGCACTGGGCATGGCCCATCACCACGATGTGCTTGACGCGCAGCACCTGCACCGCGAATTCCAGCGCGGCGGAGACGCCATGTGCCTCGCCGTCCGGCGCGTAAGGCGGCACCAGGTTGGCGACGTTACGCACCGTGAACAATTCCCCCGGCCCCGCGCCAAAAATCGTCTCGGGCGCGACGCGCGAGTCGGAACAGCCGATCAGCATGGTTTCCGGCGACTGGCCGTGCTCGGACAGTTCGCGATAGCGTGACTGTTCGGCCGGCAGTCGATGGGTGGCAAAATCGCGGTATCCCGCGATCAGATGTTTCGGGAACGTCAGCATGAGCGTGGCCTGATGATGGATGATGGCCTCATGAACCATAGCAATCCCATCGGAACAAGGCTTTCTCTCAACCGCGGGCAATGTTAGGGCTTTGAGTCTGTCCCCGAACCGACGACCGCGCTCAAGCCGTGCGAATGATTGAGGAATTGCATCATGACCCGACCCCGCCGCAGCCTGCTGTTCATGCCGGGTTCCAATGCGCGGGCGCTGGAGAAGGCTCGAACGCTCGCCGCCGACGGTGTGATCCTTGATCTCGAGGACGCGGTGGCGCCGGACGCCAAATCGCTGGCGCGCGACCAGATCGCGCGCGCGGTGGCCGCACGAGGGTTCGGCAAACGCGAGGTGCTGATCCGCATCAACAGCCTCGACTCGCCGTGGTGGCTTGACGACCTCAACATGGCGGCGGCGGCGCGGCCGGACGGCATCCTGGTGCCGAAGGTGTCCACCGTGGAAGATCTCAAACTGGTCGCCGGCCGGCTCGCTGAAGCCAACGCCGATCCGGCCGTGAAAGTGTGGGCGATGATCGAGACCGCGCGCGCCATTCTCGACGCCGACAAGCTCGCGGCGCAGGCCCGCGATCCCGCTGCGCGGCTCACCGGCTTCGTGTTCGGCCCCAACGACATCGCGCGCGAAACTCGCATCCGCATGGTGCCGGGCCGCGCCACCATGCTGCCGATCATCACCCATTGCGTGCTGGCGGCCCACGCTCACGGCCTCGAAATGCTCGACGGGCCTTACGGCGACATCGGCAACATGGAGGGCCTCCGCGAAGAATGCGCGCAAAGCCTCGATCTCGGCTTCGACGGCAAGACGCTGATCCACCCGAGCCACCTCGCGATCTGCAACGCCGCCTTCACGCCGCCGATGGATGAGGTCGCCAACGCGCGGAAAATCGTCGCCGCCTTCGATCTGCCGGAGAACGCCTCGCGCGGCGCCATCCAGCTCGACGGCCGCATGGTGGAGCGTCTCCACGCCGAGATCGCCCGCCGCATCATCGCCATCTCGGACGCCATCGCGACGCTGGAACAGGGTTAGCAGTGATTTGGGGGCAGAATTGCCCCCTATGTGGTTCCGTCGACGGGGAAAGCGTGCTACCCGACGGCCGTAAATCCCCCAGGAACCACAGCCATGTCCGACACTCCGCGCCGCGTGACCCGCGCACTGCTTTCCGTTTCCGATAAGACCGGCCTGATCGATTTCGCCAAGGCGCTCGCCGCCCACGGCGTCGAACTGGTATCGACCGGTGGAACCGCCAAGGCGATCGCCGCAGCGGGGTTGAAGGTGCGCGACGTCTCCGAACTCACCGGCTTCCCGGAAATGATGGACGGCCGCGTCAAGACGCTGCATCCGAAGGTGCATGGTGGCCTGCTGGCGATCCGCGACAATGCCGAACACGCCAAGGCGATGACCGATCACGGCATCGCGCCGATCGATCTGCTGGTGGTCAATCTCTATCCGTTTGAGGCCACCGTCGACAAAGGCGCGCCTTACGAAGACTGCATCGAGAACATCGATATCGGCGGCCCGGCGATGATCCGCGCCGCCGCCAAGAACCACGACGACGTCGCGGTGGTGGTCGAGGCGAGTGACTATTCTGCGGTGCTGGATGAACTCGCCGCCAACAACGGCGCGACCACGCTCACGCTGCGCCGCCGCCTCGCCGCGAAAGCCTATGCGCGCACGGCAGCCTATGACGCCGCGATCTCCAACTGGTTCGCCGTGCAATTGAAGGACAACGCGCCGGACTATCGCGCTTTCGGCGGACGCCTCGTGCAGTCGCTGCGTTACGGCGAGAACCCGCACCAGACCGCCGCGTTCTATCGCACGCCGGATCATCGCTTCGGCGTCGCCACCGCGCGGCAGGTGCAGGGCAAGGAACTGTCCTACAACAACATCAACGACACCGATGCCGCGTATGAATGCGTCGCTGAATTCGACGCCAAGCGCACCGCCGCCGTCGCCATCATCAAGCACGCCAATCCTTGCGGCGTGGCTGAAGGCGCCGATCTTGTTAGCGCATATCGCAAGGCGTTGGCCTGCGATTCCACTTCCGCTTTCGGCGGCATCGTCGCGCTAAACCGCACATTGGATGCGGAGGCCGCGCGCGCGATCGGAAG
>JAFKKL010000344.1 GCA_017305595.1 Hyphomicrobiales bacterium
TGTGATTGTGATGCCGACCCACCAAGGCCAGCCATTCTCGCAACGAGGTCTTCTTGATCGCGCGCAGGATCTGCGTCTCCGCCTGCACCACGTCGTTGAATGTCAGTGGCGTACCTGCGGGCAATCGGTTGAAGATCTTGACCATCACCAGATGCGCGGCGGCGATCACCTTGTTCAGCGCCTGTCCGCTTTCGGTCTGCTCGTAATCGTTGGCATCCGGAAACGCGGCACGAACACGTTGCAAAATTGCAGGCGGATCGAACGGCCGCTCAATGGTGTCGGTGGCCCCTAACGCCCACGCCTGCATCGATCCGTGATGCAGCGCATCGGCGAGCACGAACAGCCGCGGCACCGATTGATAGCTTTTGCCGGTCAGCTTGCGGCGAACGCGCTGGACGCTTTCGGCGGATCGCAAATCGATATCGACGACAATGCCGGAAATTTTCCCCGTGGGGGCATCCGGAATATCCGACGTCGAGACGATGCCGACGTCGCCGAGATTTCCGAGAATCCGCGCCAGTTCATCGCTGCGATCACTACGATCTGAAGCCAACAGGAATCGTTTTCTGGCAGGGGTTTGCTTCAACGCAACGCTCATAACGTCCTCGGTCACTCTCGGTGTCCGACCGTTAGCCGACGAGTCGAGTCATTCCTGTTAATGGGAATTGTTAACGGAGGCTGTGCGAGACTGCATCAACCTTAGCGATCAGGTTGACGAACCGTTGCGGCGTACTCATTTCCTGAATGTTTTCAGGCCGAAATGCCGATCGCCGCGATCAGGCTGGGATTGCGGGCGCATTATGCAAAAACCGCATAAAAGAAATGCCGCCGGATTGCTCCGGCGGCACATTGTCTCGCTCAGGCCTTCATCGCGGCCTTGACGGCTTCCGCTGTGATCGGCAGCGCGCGCACCCGAGCGCCCACCGCATTGAAGATCGCGTTGGCGATGGCGGGCGCCACCACCGTCACCGTCGGCTCGCCGACGCCGGTCGCAGGCTCGCCGTTGGCGATGATGTTGACGGCAACCTCCGGCATCTGGCTCATGCGCAGCGGCGTGTAGGTATCGAAGTTGCTCTGCTCGATCCCGCCGTCCTTCATCGTGGCCTTCTCATAGAGCGCCAGCGACAGACCCCACATCGCCCCGCCCTCGACCTGAGCGCGGATGCCGTCGGGGTTCACCGCCGTGCCGACATCGGTGGCCACAGTCAGTTTCTTGACCTTGACCTCGCCCGACGGCGCCACCGCGACATGGGCGACGCACGCCGTCCAGCTCGCGGTCTTACGCTCCTGCGACGACACGCAGGCCACACCCATGCCCTCGCCCTTGGCGAGCTTGAGGCTGCCGTAGCCGGCAAGTCCCATCGCCGCGAGCAAGGTGTTGCGCAGGCGTTGCGCGCCGCCGTCGTTATCGCCGGCGCCGTCCAGCATCGCGATGCTAAGCGGAGCGGGATCCTTGCCGGCGGCGTGTGCGAGTTCATCGACCATGCTTTCGACCGCCCAGAACGTCCAACCCGGCGCGACCGAGCGCAATTGCCCGGACGGCGTCGCCTTCTGCGCCATCTCGTTGAGAATGGCACGAACGTTGTGATTGGGCACCGAATAGAAGAAGTCGGACCCGTTCACCGTGAAGGCATCAAGCGCGCCCTTCTTGTCGACCGACGGCGACAGGAATTCGGGAATGCCCCAGCGGGCAGTCGGCCATGCGCTGACCACGTCGTGGTTGAGCGCCACCAGCTTGCCGTTCTGGTCGAGACCGCCTTTCATTTTCTGGTAGGTGAGCGGTCGCGAGAAATCCATCGTCGCATCGTCTTCGCGCGAATAGATCACCTTGACCGGTTTGCCGACCGCCTTCGCCGCCTGCACCGCCGGCACCATCATGTCGCCGTCGAGCCGCCGGCCGAAGCCGCCGCCAAGCCAGGTCTGATGCAGCACGACCAGCTTGGGATCGACACCGGCGGCGCCCGCCGCGATCGCACCCGAGCGCGTCGGGAACTGATTGCCGGAATAGATGTGCCAGATGTCGCCGTCGAGATGCGCGGTGGCATTCATCGGCTCCATCGGCACATGGATGTTGATGTTCGTGGTGTATTCGGCTTCCAACACCTTGGCGGCCGACGCCAGACCCGACGCGGTGTCGCCGGTCTTGACGAAGAACAGCCCGGAGTCGTCGAGCTTCTGCAAGCGCTTTGCTTCGTCGAGCAAAGATTCGCTCGACACCTTGGCGTTGGGGCCGTGATCCCACGTCACCTTCAAGGCTTCCGCCGCCTGACGGGCGTGCTGATAGGTGTCGGCCACCGCCACCACCCAGCCCGTTGTGGTCATGGTCTTGTCGTCGAGCGTCACCGCCTTGATGAAGCCCGGCACCTTCTTCGCCGCACTGTCATCGACCGACTTCACCGTCGCACCATAACGCACCGGCGGCAGCACCAGCTTGCCGTACACCATGCCCGGCAGGAAGGTGTCGATGCCGTATTTGGCGGTGCCGTTGACCTTGAACGGAATGTCGAGTTGCGGCACCGACACGCCGATCATGGTGTATTGATCCGGCGTCTTCAGCTTGATCGCCTTGAGTTCGTCCGGCGTGAAGGTCTTGGTGATCTTGCCGCCCTTGACGATCTCCGCGAATGTCTTCGAGGTCTTCGACTTGGCGTGGGTGATCACCGAATCCCGTACCGTCAATTCCGAGGCGGGCACGTTCATCATCGCCGCCGCAGAATCAATCAACGCGATCCGCCCGGCGGCTCCGGCCCGACACATCGCATCGAAGTTCATCATGGTGCTCCAGCTTCCGCCGGTGATCTGCGCGCCGAGCATCGGATCGTTGAATTTCGGATCGTTGGTCGCCAGCGCGATGCGCATGTCGGACCATTTCGAACCGAGTTCTTCGGCGACCATCTGCGCCATGGTGGACGCAATATGCTGGCCCATGTCGGCCTTACCGACGGTGACCGTCACCAGCCCGTCCTCGCCGATCGAATACCAGACGCTGGGATCGAACTTCGCAGGGGCAGCAACAGCCTGATCCAGCCCGAGCAGATCGGAGCTGGCCGCATAGCCCAACACCAGGCCGGTGGCGGCGGTGCCGATGAGGAAATGACGGCGCGACAACGGAACGGCCGGGCCGACAGCTTCGCCTTGAACGTTGTTCAGGTGCTTGTTCATGTGTTCCTCCGATCGTTGCCGGTGGACGCGGTGCGCATTTCCGCGGCGGCGCGCAGCACGGCGCGCTGGATACGGGCGTAGGTCATGCAGCGGCAGAGGTTGCCGTCCATATGCGCGACCACTTCTTCCTTGGTCGGGCTGGAATTCTTCGATAACAGCGAGGCCGCCTGCATGATCTGGCCGGACTGGCAGTAACCGCATTGCGGCACCTGCTCGGCGATCCAGGCCTTCTGCAATGGATGGTCGCCCTTCTCGCTCAAGCCTTCGATGGTCGTGATCTGTTTGCCGACCGCCTCGCTCACGGCCGTCTGGCAGGACCGCACGGCCTCGCCGTTGACATGAACCGTGCAGGCGCCGCACAGGCCGGCACCGCAACCAAACTTGGTGCCGGTCATCTGAAGCTGTTCGCGTATCACCCAGAGCAGCGGCGTATCGTCGGCCGCGTCGACGGACATATTCCGTCCATTGATGATGAGATTTGCCATCCCATTGTTCCCTGCCGGTGCACGACATCGCTTACGGCGATGACTGAACGTCGAGGTATCCCCGCCACGCACCGGGTGAATGGCGGAGGCCGGAGCATGATCGCCTTTTCAACCGCAGGCAATGCGAATTAGAATCGGCCTAAATAAAAGTCGGGAGAATCGTTTGTGCATCGCACATGCAACCTTGCCGCAAATATTCGCGGACACACTTTGCTGCTATAGATGCGGCCCCGTTGATTGGATGGCCCCTCTTGGTCCCAAATGAATGAGAACCGACTTGTGAGAAGCGTTTCCGTCCTCATCCTCCTCACCCCACTTGTTATCAGCGGCATGATCGGTCCGGTCTACGCCGAGGTCCCGCGCCGGCCGCCCTTCGTCGCGACATTGTCGAACCATGTGCCGCTGGCGTTCGGCATGAATCCGGCGGAAGCCGCTTACGCTCTACGGACGGCCCTGACCTATGTGAGCGGCCGCCGCGGAAACGAAATCTATCTGGCGGTCAGCGACTTCGGCGGCAGCCTGTTCTTTCCCCGCCGCGATCATCTCTATCTCCAGTTTCGTCGCGGTCGCCTCACCGGCTGGAAAGGCGACTGGAATCTCAATGAGACGTGGCGCTGACAAGCTTTGGCGCTAGTCATCATCAACGAACATCCAAGGAGACAACCTGTGGGACATGACGTCAGACTGACCGCGTCCGATGGCTTTCAACTCGGCGGCTATCGCGCCGACCCCGTCGGTCCAGCAAAAGGCGCGCTGGTCGTCATCCAGGAGATCTTCGGGGTCAATCATCACATACGGAATGTCTGCGATCGTTACGCCAGCGAAGGCTACGTCGCCGTCGCGCCATCGATCTTCGATCGCATTGAGCCGAATTTCCAATCCGGCTATTCGCCGGACGAAGTCGCCGTCGCCCGCAAATTCGTTGCCAACCCGAACTGGGACGCGATGCTGCGCGACGTGCAGGCCGCGATCGATTCGGTGAAAGACGTCGGACCAGTGGGGATCGTCGGCTTCTGTCTCGGCGGCAGCATCGCCTACGTCGCCGCCGCGAAACTATCAGGCCTGCGCGCGGCGGTCGGGTACTATGGCGGCGCCATCGTGCGCTTCGCCGACGACAAGCCAAGAGTGCCGACGCTGTTGCACTTCGGCGAGAAGGATACCGGCATTCCGCAGAGCGACGTCGAGGCCATCCGCGCCAAGCGGTCCGATGTCGAGATTCACGTCTATCCCAGCGCGCAGCATGGCTTCAGTTGCGACGAGCGCGCCAGTTACGACAAGGCCAGCGCCGATCTCGCGGGCGAGCGCACGCTGGCGTTCTTCGCCAAACACTTGTCTGCATAAGCGCGTTCAGAACCAGCGTTCGCCGACGACGATGGTGTCGCCCGGATTGATCGGGGTGGCGGGTGGCACCACGGCACGCAGGGTGCCGGCGCTGGAGGTGTGGGTGAGGGTGACGCTGTCGCGCTTGGCGCGCGGCGAGAAGCCGCCGGCGA
>JAFKKL010000345.1 GCA_017305595.1 Hyphomicrobiales bacterium
CGCGTTCGGCGACGGCACGCGCGGAGCCGGCGGTGTCAGCGGCGACCACCGCCTTGATGCCGAGCTTGCGGATGATGTTGCGGCATTGGCCGAGCGCCTGCACATGGCTCTCGACCGTCTTGATGTCTTCGAGTTTGGCGCCGCGCGGCGCCATCAGTTGATGGCGGATCGGCAGAAACCATTCGCCGATGATCGAGAGATCCGATCGCGGCAGCAGGTAATGGATGTCAGTGACGCGGCCGGCGATCGAGTTCTCGATCGGAATCATGCCGAGATCGGCTTCGCCGGAGGAGATCGCCGACAGCGCGTCTTCAAACGTCGCGCACGGCAGCGGTTTAGCGTCGGGATAGGCTTCGACGATGGCGAGGTGGGAGTTGGCTCCCATTTCGCCCTGGAATGAAATGGTTTTCGGTTGGGTCATGACGCGTTGTATCAGCGGTTTCGGCTTTTGCCAGTGGTGAAACGAAAAGTCTGAAAGAGTTCGGTCGTTACGGCGCGAGTGCGCGCCGCGCGGTTTCGAGATCGGCGGGCGTGTCGACGCCACGCGGCACTTCATCGACGATGGTGACGTCGATCCGCATCCCGGCCTCGATGGCGCGAAGCTGTTCGAGCTTCTCGCGTTGCTCGAGCGGCGAGGGCGGCAAGGCGACGAAGCGGGCGAGCGCCTCGCGGCGATAGGCATAGAGCCCGATGTGATGATAGCGCGGGCCTTCGCCATAGGGGGCGGTGGCGCGGGTGAAGTAGAGCGCGCGCAGCCGGTTGGGGCCCAGCGGTGAGCCGATCACCTTGACCACGTTGGGGTTGGTGGCCTCTTCCTCGGTGTGGATTTCGGCGGCCAAAGTGGCGATGGGAATCTTGGGGTCATCCAGTGGCGACAGCACGGCGCGAATGTGGCTGGGCTTGATGGTCGGAAAATCGCCCTGGAGGTTGATGACGACCGGGTGGGCAGCCGCCCCATCGAGCTTTTCCATCGCCTCGAAGATGCGGTCGGAGCCGGAGGGGTGGTCGGCGCGGGTCATCACAACCTCGCCGCCATGGGCGGTGACGGCGGCGGCGATCTCCGGGGATTCGGTCGCCACCGCGACGCGGCCGAGTGCGGCCTCGTTGGCACGGCGCAGCACCTGGACGATCATCGGGACGCCGCCGATATCGGCGAGCGGCTTGCCGGGCAGGCGGGTCGCGGCCATGCGCGCGGGGATCAGGATAAGCGGCTGTGACATCGTCGGTTTAGCTGTCTGGCGAGGGGCGCGAGTTGCGCTGGAATGACGGGGCTTTTTTCCCGTGACGGTCTGTTTATACGGGTTGCCAGAGGCGGGGCAAACCGGTATCTCATCGCCATCGCCCCGTCTTTTTAGATCGATTCCGGGCGCAAAATCCTTGGCCGCCTTCGTTCGGCCTACAAGTTGACCTTCCGGTCTGGAGCCTGATCCGCAATGGACTCCTTTGAGCTGAATAAGATTCTCGGGGCGATCCTCGCCACCTGCCTAGTCGTTCTCGTCACCAGCTTTGCCGCTCAGGCGGTTTTCGCGCCGGTTGTGCCGGCCAAGCCGGGCTTTGAAATTGCCGTGAAGGAAACCACTGGCGGCGACAAGGCTGCCGCGCCGGAGAAGTCCGAGCCGATCGAGAAGCTGCTGCAGACCGCTTCGGTGGAGAAGGGCGCGACCGCCGCCAAGAAGTGCGCCGCCTGTCACACCTTCGAGAAGGGTGGCCCGAACCGCGTTGGTCCGAACCTCTATGGCGTTGTCAACGACCACAAGGGCGAGGGCCGCGGCGGCTTCAACTTCTCGGCCGCTATGAAGGCCAAGGGCGGTACCTGGACCTTCGACGATCTCAACGAGTTCCTGAAGAGCCCGAAGGGCTTCGTCCCCGGCACCGCGATGGGCTTCGCCGGCCTCAGCAAGGACAGCGAGCGCGCCGACGTGATCGCCTACCTCAATTCGCTCTCGGACAAGCCGGCGCCGCTGCCGACCGCGTCGAAGTAAACGCATTCGCCTCCTCGTGATGGCGCAGAAAAGGCCGGGTTTCCCGGCCTTTTTTATTGGTGCTCGCCGTTTCGCATGGCAGGACGTTTGGTCGCAGGATGGCCGCGCCCGGCCTTATGGGGCTCACTTGCGAAGACGGCGCGCGGAATCAACAACCTCGGCGTCGTCCCCGCGCAGGGGACCCATAACCCTGGCATTAGTTGTTATGGATGGTTTCGCCTCGGTTGATTGAACCGACCCGCTGCAGAGTCTGGGTCCCCGCCTGCGCGGGGGCGACAATTTTCGTGCTGCAAATCCGCGCACAGAACAAAATGACACGGATTTCACGTGCTCTTGCCGTCAAATCAGTGTCCACTTTGCCATGAACGATCCCGAGGCGACTCTCCGGCTTGTGGCAGTGATGGAACGCCGCGAGCCCGGAAAGGGAGCGGTCCCGATTCAATCGGGGATCGAATAGCTTTAGGATCAACTGCGCATGGTGCTTCGGCGATTCGCACGAGGTCGCCGCGCGCGTGGCACTGACAGGAAGCGCGATTTGGCAATCACCCGACGAGTTTTGTTGCAGAGTGGGGCGGCGTTGGCCGCGGCTCCGGTTCTTCCTCTCGCGGCGGGATTGCCGCCGATTTCCGAAGCGCAGGCGCAAGCCGCTGCAAGCCCAGCCTGGCGGCATGGGCTGTCGCTGTTCGGCAACGTGAAATACCCGGACGGCTTCAAGCATTTCGATTACGTCAATCCGGCCGCGCCCAAGGCCGGCACGGCGCGGCAGTTCGCGCTCGGGACCTTCGACAGCTTCAACATCGTCGTCTCCGGCGTGAAGGGCTCGATCGCCGGCGCCGTGGGCTTCATTTATGAATCGCTGACGACGCCGGCGCTCGACGAAGTCTCCACCGAGTATGGCCTGCTCGCCGAAGCGGTGCGCTATCCCGACGACTACGCCTCCGTCACCTATCGGCTGCGCGCCGAGGCGCGCTGGCAGGACGGCAAGCCGGTGACGCCGGAGGACGTGGTCTATTCGCTGGACACCTTCAAGAAGCATCACCCGCAATACGCCGCTTACTATCGCCACGTGGTGAAAGCCGAGAAGACCGGCGAGCGCGAAGTGACCTTTACCTTCGATGCGCCGGGCAATCGCGAACTGCCGCAGATCGTCGGCCAACTGATCATCCTGCCGAAGCACTGGTGGGAGGGCACCGACGCCAACGGCAACAAGCGCGATGTCTCCGCCACCACGCTGGAGCCGCCGCTCGGCAGCGCCGCTTATCGCATCAAGAGTTTTGTCGCGGGGCGTTCGGTGACGCTGGAGCGCGTCAAGGACTATTGGGGCGCGAAGCTCAACGTCAATGTCGGCCGGCATAACTTCGATGAGATCCGCTACGAGTACTTCCGCGATCCGACCGTGGCGCTGGAAGCCTTCAAGGCCGACCAGATCGACTGGCGCAGCGAGAACAGCGCCAAGAACTGGGCCACCGCTTACGATTTCCCGGCGGTGAAAGACAAGCGCGTGGTGCTGGAGGAATTCCCCAACCGAAACTCCGGCATCATGCAGGCGTTCGTGATGAACATTCGCCGCCCGAAGTTTTCGGATGCGCGGGTGCGCCGCGCGATGAACTTCGCGTTCGATTTCGAGGAGATGAACAAGCAGATTTTCTTTAATCAGTATCAGCGCATCAGCAGCTATTTCCACGGCACCGAACTGGCCTCAAGCGGATTGCCGCAAGGCAAGGAGCTGGAGATTTTGGAAACCGTGCGCGCCGATGTGCCGCCCGAAGTCTTCACCACGCCTTACACCAATCCGGTCGGCGGCAATGCCGAAGCGGTGCGCAACAACCTGCGCGAGGCGCTGAAGCTGTTGAAGGACGCCGGCTACGAGGTCCGCAATCGCAAGCTGGTGGAGGCGAAAAGCGGCACGCCCTTCACTATTGAGCTGCTCGCCGATGATCCGAGCATGGAGCGGGTGATGCTGTTCTTCAAGCCGTCGTTGGAACGGCTCGGCATCGACGTCAGCGTGCGCACCATCGACCCGACGCAATACGAAAACCGGCTGCGCACCTGGGACTACGATATCATCGTCTCGTCGTGGCCGGAATCGCTGTCGCCCGGCAACGAGCAGCGCGAATTCTGGGGCTCGCATGCCGCCGACAATCCCGGCTCGCGCAATCTGATCGGCATCAAGAATGCGGCGATCGACAAACTGATCGAGCGCGTCATCTTCACCAGGGACCGCGACGATCTCGTCGCCGCCACCCGCGCACTCGACCGCGTGTTGCTGCATCATTACTACGTGGTGCCGCAATGGACCTATCCGTTCCAGCGCACCGCGCGCTGGGATCGCTTCGGCAAGCCCGACGTGATGCCGAAATACGGCTTGGCCTCGTTCCCCACGGTGTGGTGGTATGACGCCGAGAAGGCCGCGAAGATTGGCAAGTGAGGGTGAGGGGTTTGGGCGGGCGTGTTGTTAATCGCGTTAAGACACTCTCGGCGTCGTCCCCGCGAAGGCGGGGACCCATATCCCAGAGCATGAAGGATCATGGTGCAGCGGCTCAGTTTTAGTCATCCCGATGGAATGAATATTATCCGCAACATGAGCGACACGGCGTATGGGTCCCCGCTTTCGCGGGGACGACGTGGAGAGGCGATGACGTATCAGAGCAAACAACCGGTCCGCGCCCGATGACTCACGACAGCACCTTCAATCGCCGGCAGGTATTCGGCCTCGGTCTCGGCGCCGCCGGTCTCGCAACCGGGTTCGGCCCTCGCGCCGCCATCGCGCAAGCTGCGACAATTTCCACTCCCGATGCTGCAGCGTTCGGCGCGGCGAAGCATGGCATGTCGGTGTTCGGCGATCTGAAATATCCGGCTGATTTCACCAACTTCGACTACGTGAATCTGAAAGCGCCGAAGAGCGGTGCGTTTTCCACCGTGCCGTCGGTGCGCGCCTACAACCAGTCCTATCAGACCTTCAATTCGCTCAATGCCTACATCCTGAAAGGCGAGGGCGCGCAGGGCATGGACCTGACGTTTGCGCCGTTGATGGTGCGCGCTTTCGACGAGCCGGATGCGATGTACGGCCTCGTCGCGCAGTCGGTCGCGATTTCCGAC
>JAFKKL010000346.1 GCA_017305595.1 Hyphomicrobiales bacterium
GCCACTGAATATTCAAAATGACAATAGGTCCACTGAATGGCAAAGTGCTGATGGTTAATGATTCTCGTCTGGAGATATCCCGATGCTCACATCCATTGCTCTGGCGGACGTCGTTGCTGACGCGCTCGGGATCACACGAGAAAGCGCTCAGTTGCATCTGAAAACCATCAGAGCGGCTGGGGAGATCTCCTTCAAGGGTTACGGGCGTGCGGCCGCCGCAATGACTCCCCTCGATGCATCGCGGCTGGTCATTGCAAGCGCTGGCAGCACCTTTGCGAAGGACTCGGTCGATGTCCTGACGCGGTTCGCGAAGCTCGTTCCGATCAGCAGTCGGACGCGCCGCACGGAGACACTGGAAGAAAGCCTGGCGCAACGGATCGCGGAGCTTCCGATGGATATCCCGCCACCCGATCGTGTGAGTCCGTCACCGGAGTGGCAGCAACGTTTTGGCTCCCGGCGGCTCGCTGAGACGGCGCTTCAACTGCTCGACGCGATTCCGACGAACAACAAGAAGATCGACAGGCTTCCGCGCTTTGCGATCCTGCGCTGGCTTGATGATCGCGGGCACAGTGCTGTTGTTGTGTTTGGTCCGGAGGGAACGTCGATCGGAAGAGGCACCGAGATTCCCGACCTGTTGGACCAGTATTCCGATCACTGCCTGTTTCAGGTGAGGATCGTCAGGCGACAGGCGCTGATCGACATCGCCACTGCACTCAAGAAGACAGCGCCCGCCCTACGGTAACGCTTATGGTAACACTCGGTAACGCCGCTAGACGTCAAGAAAAAATATCAATAGAAACAATTGATTATGGCGCGCCCGAAAGGATTCGAACCTCTGACCCCCAGATTCGTAGTCTGGTGCTCTATCCAGCTGAGCTACGGGCGCGCAGGGTGCAGACCGCACAGGCAAGGCCCGCGAACCGGTTGCATCGGCCTCGGACGGCCGAAGGCGTCGCGAAGCGCGCCATAGCTAACGGCTTAGGATCGGCTTGGCAAGGTCCCGAACCGCCCAAAGCAGCGTTTTGAACCCGCGTTGTTTCAATCGCCGCCTGCCGCGAGACGAGCCACCACTCATCAACGACAGAAAACGCCGCTGGAATCGCCAAAACGGCGGCTCGCCGGGCTACATAGGGCCGCCAACCGGTGGCCTGTCCGTTCCAGGCAGAATTTGAAGCGATAGCCCATATTTTTGGTTTCGGCACCCATTCCGCTTACGAGCACGCATGTGTTCGCCCGAAACGCGACGAGCGCGAAACAGACCAAATCTCCGTTCAAGCCCTGATCCGCTCCCCGCGCAGGGTTGCCAATTCCACTGGCCGGTCCGGAATTGCGATGCGGAAGGTGGCGCCGATGGTGCCCTCGACCAGATGGATGTCGCCACCATGGGCGCGCACCAGTTCGGCGGCGATCACCAGCCCCAGGCCAGTACCGCCGGCTCGATCGGACGCCTGGAATGCCTCGAACAGATGATTGCGCGCCTTCTGCGGAACGCCCGGCCCGGTATCGGACACTTCGATCACCGCCACCGTGCCTTCGCGCCGCCCGGTAATGCGGATTTGCTGGGTGGCAGTGTCGGATTCCGGCTGGCTCTCAAGGGCCTGCTTGGCGTTGCGAACCAGATTGAGCAGCACCCGGAACAACTGATCGGGGTCGGCATCAATGGTCAGCCCGCGTTCAATGGCATTGATCCAGCCGATCGATACCGGGGCTGTCGCCTGCGACCCGAGCCCCGCCGATTCCCGCACCTCGTTGACAATCGGTTCGACCAGAACAATGCGCCGGTCAGGCGCTGCCTCCTGCGCGCGACCGTAAGACAATGTCGATTGGCACAGCGCGATGGCGCGTTCCAGCGAGCGCACCAGTTTCGGCGCGAAACGCTGCACCCGCGGCTCCGGCACGCTGGCGAGTTGATCGGAGATCAATTGAGAGGAAGCCAACAGGTTGCGCAGATCGTGATTGATCTTGGAGACCGCGAGGCCCAGCGCCGCCAGCCGGCTCTTTTGATGGAGCATCGACACCAGATCGCGCTGCATATCGGACAATTCGCGTTCCGCGACGCCGATTTCGTCGCCGCGCTCTGTAGGCGTGATGATGCTCGCAGAGCTTTCCGGATTCCGATGGAATCCGACGAGATTGGCCGTCAGCCGCCGCATCGGCCGCACGAACAGATAATGCAGGGCAAAATAGACCAGCGCCGCCGTCAGAATCGCGATACCGAGCGAGAACAGCAACAAATTGCCGGAGAACCGGTACATCGCCCGTCGCAACGGCAGTTCGTCGATCACCACCTCGATGAACTGAGCGCCGTTGGGTGCCGGACCGATAACGCGGATCGTTTCGTTACCGCGCTCCAGCATGGTCTCGAAGGCACCGACGATGGCCTCCCACGCGGTCATCTCGCGCATATCGACATCGTGGTCAACCGCAGGCGGCAGATTAGCGCTCGCGAGCAAGCGACGCTGCTGCCCCATCTTGATCGCCACTGCGCGCGCACCGATGCTGTCGAGGATTTGCCGCGCCAGCGATTCCGGCACCATGCCGCTCGGGGCGGCGTCGAGCACAAAGGCGGCGGTATTGGCGGCGGCGATGCGATCGTTAAGGCGATTCATCCGGAAATTGGCGATCGCGGGCACATAGATCAGCACTTCCGCGATCATCACCAGCGGAATCGTCAAGAGCAGCAGCTTTCCCGACAGACCGAGTCGCCCGCGCGGCACCACCCGCGATGGCTCCACGCGCAGCCGCTCACTGGCCTGCGGCACAATATCCACCGGAGACGTCATTCTTAAAAGGACCTGCCGAAACCTGACACGAAGGTTAGAATTCGACCGCACACCGGGTCAAATGACCGATCCGTCATCTTATACCGATGCGATCCAAGAGGAAATTGCCGCCTGAAGCGGGTCGATGCATGCCACGGGTTCCATCCGTCAGCCGCCCTTCTTAACTCCGCTTCCACTGCCGTTTCCATTTCGCCCGTATTCCTCAGGGAAACGTTGACGAAAACGGACCGCTCCCGTATAAGCCGCGCCAATTGTCCGCGATCGCCCGGCTTGTCCGGGCGCGGCTCTTTGGGGGCCGAAAACGGCTCGCTTTGGGCTTAAAATCGTGGATTTACCTCATTCCTCGGCGAATTGCCCGGTCAGCGGAGAACGGACCCGTGAAGCGGACTTATCAACCCAGCAAACTGGTGCGCAAGCGCCGTCACGGTTTTCGCGCGCGTCTGGCGACCACGGGTGGCCGCAAGGTCCTCGCCGCACGGCGTGCTCGGGGACGGAAGCGCCTGAGCGCCTGATCGGGCCTCGCGAGGCCCTGTTATGGATCGATTGAAACGGCGGGTGGACTTTCTCGCCGTGGCGAGCGGGGCGCGGATGACGAGCCCCGCTTTTGTCGTGCAACGGCGTAAGCGCGAAGACGACGGGCCGGTGCGGATCGGCTTCACTGTTTCGAAAAAGGTCGGCACCGCGACGGAACGCAACCGCGTTCGCCGCAGGCTTCGCGAATTGGTGAAGCAGGTGGGCGCTTTATCCATGCGACCGCACAGCGATTATGTGCTAGTCGGCCGGCGCGGTGCATTGCATCGCGGCTTTGCGACGATGCTTGACGACCTGCGCCTGGCTCTCCATCGCCTCGACCGGCCATCGCCGGAACGTTCGTGACGTAACCACCCTTGCGCCCGACGGATCCCATCGCCCCGTCACCTCGCAACCTGAACCGAATGACGAGACCAGAACGATGACCGACAATCGCAACACCATTATCGCCGTCATCCTGTCGGGTCTGGTACTGATCGGCTGGCAGTATTTCTTCAACATCCCGCAGATGGAAAAGCAGCGCGCCGCCGAGCAGGCGCAAAGCGAACTGGCCAAGGCCAACAAGACTGCCCCCGCCGCCACCACGCCGGCAGGATCACCGTCGACGCCTACCACACCGGGCACTGCGCCGACGACGCCGACCGTCAATCAACCGGCTACGGCCGCGATTGTCAGCCGCGATGCCGCTATTTCCGGCTCGCCCCGCATCAAGATCGAGACGCCGCGCCTGGCCGGCAGCGTGTCGCTGAAAGGCGCACGGATCGACG
This sequence comes from Hyphomicrobiales bacterium, assembly GCA_017305595.1. Lineage (GTDB taxonomy): Bacteria > Pseudomonadota > Alphaproteobacteria > Rhizobiales > Xanthobacteraceae > 62-47. The sequence continues at coordinate 4,082 of JAFKKL010000346.1, forward strand.
ATCTTTCTCTGGTGCAATATCGCGACACGGTTGATCCGAAATCGCCGGCGATCGTGTTGTTCTCGCCGTCCGGCACCGCCGAGCCTTACTATGCGGAGTTCGGCTGGGTTGCCGCCAGCGGATCGAGCGTCAAGATTCCCGATCAGAACACCGTGTGGCAGCAGGACGGCAGCGGAAACCTGACGCCGGATCATCCGGTCACGCTGAAGTGGGACAACGGCGAAGGCGTGACCTATCGTCGAACCATCACCGTCGACGACCATTATCTGTTCTCGCTCAAGGACGAAGTCGTCAATTCCGGCAGCGCTCCGGTGACGCTGTATCCGTTCGCGCTGATTTCACGCCACGGCACCCCGCAGGTCTCAGGCTATTACATCCTTCATGAAGGCTTGGTCGGTTATCTCGGCGACCAGGGCTTGCAGGAATACAGCTACAAGAAAATCGCCGAGAGCAAAGCGGTCAATTTCAAGGTTACCAACGGCTGGCTGGGCATCACCGACAAATACTGGGCCTCGGCGCTGCTACCCCAAACCGACGCCGCGTTGCAGGCGCGCTTCTCATCGCAACTGCTCGGCACCACGCAGACTTATCAGACCGACTATCTGGAAAATCCGCAAACCGTCGCCCCCGGTGCAACAGGCGGCACCAGCACCCGGCTGTTCGCCGGTGCCAAGGAAGCAAAGGTCGTCGGCCTGAATTTCCCGCTCGACAGCTTTGGCGGCTACAACAAGCAACTCGGGCTCAACCACTTCGACCTGCTGATCGACTGGGGATGGTTCTACTTCATCACCAAGCCGATGTTCCTGGTCCTGGACTTCTTCTTTCACCTGTTCGGCAACTTCGGCGTCGCCATTCTGCTGGTGACGGTGCTGGTGAAGCTGGTGTTCTTCCCGCTCGCCAACAAGTCATACGCATCGATGGCGAAGATGAAGGCACTGCAGCCGCAACTCGCCGCGCTGAAAGAACGCTTCCCC
>JAFKKL010000347.1 GCA_017305595.1 Hyphomicrobiales bacterium
TGGCCCTGGCCGGGGCCGTCGATGCCGTAGGCACAATGAAGTCCGGTGTTGAACCACTGCGGCGAGTTCGGCGCGACCATCTGCTGCGCCAGCATGTAGCGCAACTCATCATGGAAGGCGCGGGCGTCGTCTTCGCTGGTGAAGTAACCGCCTTTCCAACCCCAATAGGTCCAGCAGCCGGCGAGGCGATCGAACACCTGCTTCGACGAGGTTTCGCCGATGAAACGCTCGGCCTCGGGCAGCGCGGCCAGCGCCTCGGTGTCGGGCACCGAGCGCCACAGCCACGACGGCACGGTCTCTTCCTCGACCTTCTTCAGACGAGCAGCGACGCCGGCCTTGCGGAAATACTTCTGCGCGAGAACGTCGGAAGCGACCTGCGACCAGAACTCCGGCACCTCGACATTGTCGAGCCGGAACACCACCGACCCGTCCGGGTTGCGGATCTCGCTGGTGGTCAATCGAAACTGGGTGTCCGCGTAGGGAGACTGACCATCCTTGGTATAGCGTCGCTCGATCTGCATTCTTGTCGTGCCCCGTTTTGAAACCGGAATCGCGTCGAGGCGAAGCCGGCGATGAAACCTCGCGAACCTTTTCGGCCCGCAGCCTGACCGGTAATCCCGGCCGTCTTGTCCTCAGGAGCATGAGCGGGCGGAGGATAACCCCGCGACCGATAATGCTCTAACGCCCCACACTGCGATTTGAGCCATTTCGGCTCGTTTTCGTCGTCCCCGAATGCCTTGTCCGAAGGCAAACACCCTCGTTGCCCCGCCACCGTGGCCGGTGAACGGAGTGTCCGATCTGGAACCCTGAGGGAGACCCGGCGTGACACAAACACATTCGCGCCGAGCGAATTAAAAGTTAAGGCAACTCCCTTGGGTCCGTCAAGGATTAGTGTTCATTCGTCAACGAAACACTAAATATGGTGGAAAGAGGGGATAACCAGGGGGCATCAAGCACCCTTGATCGCGGTCAAGTATCGGTGAGTCCTCATGGAATCGAAAGGCAAAAAACTTTGCGGCGCGGCTCCTCACGCACGCTGATCCCGCTGTTCACAGGCGAAGTATTTTTTGTCCGGATGGGGTTGCGTCCCAGCGACTCGCGTGATGCCACCGCGCATCTACCCATCATGCGGGTTTGGCGATGGTCGGATGCCTCAAGAGCAGGCATGGTGCGCGCGACTCATCCGGTTTGATTCTTCATGACAGCCTCATCGACTGCATTCCCGGCGTCGCGAATCACGCCAGCAGGTTTGTTCTTCCTGGCCACCACGTCGATCGGCTGGGGCCTGAACTGGCCCTGCACAAAATTTCTGTTGAGCGAGATGCCGCCGCTGATCCTGCGCGGCGTTACCGGCATCGCCGGCGCGCTGCTGCTCGCGGCCGTGGTGCTGGCCCGCGGACAAAGTCTGCGTGTCCCGGTCGAGATGTGGCCGCGGCTGTGCCTCTATGCTTTCCTCAACGTCACCTGCTGGATGGCGCTGATGGGAGTCGCGCTGTTGTGGCTGCCGGCCGGCGAGGCGTCGATGGTCGCCTACATGATGCCGGTGTGGGCGTCGCTGTTGGCGTGGCCGATTCTCGGCGAGCGGCCGACGTTGCTGCGGCTGCTGGCCCTCGTGGTCGCGTTCGGCGGGCTGACGATCCTGCTCGGCGGCGACGGCGTCCATGTCACATCGGCGAAGCTCGGCGGTTTCGCCATGGTCCTCGGCGGGTCGATGGCCTTCGCGCTCGGCGCCGTGCTGTCGAAGAAGTGGCCGCTGACGCTGCCGCCGATGGCCTCCGCCACGTGGCAGATCGGGGTTGGCTGCCTGCCGGTCGGTCTGGTCGGCCTCGCGATCGAAACCGCCGATCTCGGCGCGGTGACGACGGTGGGCTGGTGGGCGCTGGCCTACAGCACCGTCATCCAGTTCTGCGTGGCCTATGTGGCGTGGTTCGCCGCGCTCGAGCGCCTGCCGGCATCGGTGGCGGCGATCGGCACCATGGCGGTGCCGGTGTTCGGCGTCGTCGCCTCGGCGATCGCATTGCACGAGCCGATCGGCCCGATCCAGATCGCCGCGCTGGTGCTGACACTGTCGGGCGTGCTTCTGGCGACACGATCCTGACCCCGCAGCCAAACCAGACGGTCGGGTGAGGTGGCTTTCTCGCGCATCCATGGGATGTTGTGCGCATGACCGAGACCCGCTCGTCATCCGCCAATACAGGGCTGTCGTCGGCCGGCATCGCGCTGCTGGTCGCAACCGCCGTCGGCTGGGGCATCAATTTCCCGGTCATGAAGCATCTGCTTCAGGAATGGCCGCCGCTGTCGTCGCGCGGACTGTCGGCGGCGGCGGGCGCGCTGGCGCTCGCGATCGCCGCGCTGTGGAGCGGTCAGCGGCTCAGCGTGCCGCGTCATTTATGGTTGCGGTTGCTGCTGGTGTCGATCCTGACCATCACGTCGTGGGTCGCCTGCATGGGGCTGGCGCTATTGTGGCTCAACGCCGGCGAAGCGGCCATTCTCACGATATCGCTGCCGCTGTGGGCGGCGTTGCTGGCATGGCCGATTCTCGGCGAGCGTCTGACGATCAAGCGCCTGCTCTGGCTCTGCGTCGCGATGGGCGGCATCGCGGTGTTGATCGGCGGCAACGGCATCGATGCCAGTCTCGACAAATGGCCCGGCATCGCCTTCGTCTTCCTCGGGACGATTTGCGTCGCGTTGGGCACGGTGCTGACCAAGCACTTTCCGCTCGCGATGCCGCCGGTGTCACTGGCGGCGTGGCAGTTATGGCTCGGCTCGGTCCCCGTGGTGATCGCCGGCCTTGTTCTCGAACGGCCCGATGTCGCGGCATTGTCCGGCGTCGGCTGGGCCTCGCTCGTCTACATGACGCTGATCCAGTTCTGCCTGTGTTACCTGTGCTGGTTTGCGGCGCTGGCGCGACTGCCGGCGGCCACCGCGTCGATCGGCTCGCTGCTGGTGCCGGTGGTCGGCGTGCTGGCATCGGCGATGATGCTGCACGAGCCGCTGGGCCTGCGCGAGATCGGCGCGCTGGTGATCACGCTCGGCGGCGTCGGCATGGCGCTGCGCTCCTGAAGATCTCTGACTGACTCGCATGCGAAAGGGCGACCCCTTGCGGGATCGCCCCTCGATCAAACCGCGTCGCGGCTAACCGCCGCAGACGTTACGGGCAGGGATGACGCTGTCCGTCGTAACCGAGATAGGTCCCGGTCCGGACGTCGTATGACTTGAAGCGTTGCTTGCAGTAGGCAACGGAGCCAGGGTCGACCGTCACGGCGGGCGCGTCGACGTAATAGTCGTCGTCGTAATATCCCGGACCATAGCCGTAATAGCCGTACGGTGCGCCAAGCGCGCCGCCGATGATTACGCCGGTGCCGAAGCCCGGCCAGAATCCGCCGTGGCGACGATGATGATGGCCGCCGTGCCAGCCACCCGGACGTCCGCCGCCATGCCAACCGCCGCCACCGGGCCGGCCACCGCCGTGCCAGCCGGAGCCGCCGCCCGGACGGCCGCCACCGCCGATGTGACCGCCGCCGCCTCTGCCGCCGCCGTAAACGCTGCCGAACGTGCCGCCGCCTCTACCGCCGCCGCCGATGGCCGCACCGCCACCTCCGCCACCACCGCCTCCGGCATGGCCACCACCGCCGCCGCCGCCACCTCCGCCGATCGCGCCGCCACCATATGCGCCGGACTGCGCCATGCTCGGCGTGGTCGTCGTAAGCGGCATTGCGACGGCAAGGGCCGCTACTGCGCCAATGATCTTGAGTTTCATAACGCTCTCCATTTGCACTCTCATGCTCAACCGGAGGTACCCGGTTTTGTTCCCGTTTCTGATAGGGCAGGCTGAAGGGGAACCGATGTACCGTCGATGAACGAAATGCGCCAAATTGGCGACGATCCAGGCTTTTCCCGGAAAGGTGAACGACCCTGTGGCGAACTGGACATTCCGGCGGCGAGGTGGCATCAACCGCGTGGCATCAAGCGGTGCAAGACGAGACGGATGCGGCAATGAAGCAATTTATGCTCAAGGTCTTTACGTGGTGGAATAGCCAGACGTTCGGGACCCAGTTGTGGACCTGGCGATTCGGCGAGCTGGTCGGCGAGGATGCCGAAGGCAACCGCTACTATCGCACCCGTGGCGGCAAGATCGATCCGACGCTTGGCTTCGAGCGGCGCTGGGTGGTCTACAACGGTTATGCCGAAGCATCGCGCGTCGGGCCGGATTGGCACGGCTGGCTGCATCACACCGTCGACGTGCCGCCGACCAAGGAAAACTACCAGCCGCGCGAATGGCAGAAGCCGCATCAGCCGAACCTGACCGGCACGCCGATGGCGTACCGGCCGACGGGATCAACCATGGCTAGCGGCCGCCGTCCCAAGGCGACCGGCGACTATCAGGCCTGGACGCCGGGGCAGTAAGCCCGCGGCCTTTCGCTTCCGTTCGCTTTATTCCGCCGCCGAGGACTGTTTCGACAGCCCGAGACGCGCTGCCGCGCGGTGCGACGATTCGCGCCGGCGCGCGACCGATGGCGCCATCTTTTCCTTCAAGCCGGCAAGGACATCCGCCGGCGCGGTATCGGGCGATCCGGCGTTGAACGGCGGCTGCGGATTGTACTCCAGCACAAGCTGGATCGATTCCGCCGTCTTCTGGTCCGACAGCACCGAGGCAACCGTCAGTCCGAAATCGATGCCGGCGGTAACACCGCCGCCGGTGATGCGGTTGCGGTCGACGCAGACGCGCGTGCGTACCGGTGTCGCGCCGAATGCCGCGAGATTGTCGACCGCCGCCCAGTAGGTGGTGGCGCGATAGCCTTGCAGCAGACCGGCTGCACCGAGCACCAGCGCGCCGGTGCAGACCGACGTGACGTACTTCGCACCAGCCGCCTGACGGCGCAGGAAATCTAGCGTCTCCTGATCGTCAACGAGGTCGTCGGTGCCGAACCCGCCGGGCACGCAGATGACGTCGAGCTGCGGACAATCGGCGAATGTGACGGTCGGCTGAAGCGTGAGCACCGTATCGCCCGGCACTGGTTCGATCCGCTTCCAGACCAGAT
>JAFKKL010000348.1 GCA_017305595.1 Hyphomicrobiales bacterium
TCGGCATCGTGTTTCAGAGCGCGATGCTGCTGCCGTGGCGCACTGTGCTCGGCAACGTGATGCTGCCGATCGACATGAAGCGGCTGCCGCGCGAGACGTATCTGCCGCGGGCCCGCGAACTTCTGAAAACCGTGGGCCTCGCGGGTTTCGAAAACAAGTTGCCGTGGCAACTCTCCGGAGGCATGCAGCAACGCGCCTCGATCTGCCGGGCGTTGGTGCACGATCCGAAGATCATGCTGATGGACGAGCCATTCGGCGCGCTCGACGCGCTGACGCGCGAAAAGATGAACGTCGAACTGCAACGCATTCAGCGCGAGACAGGCAAGACTGTTCTGCTGATCACGCATTCGATTCCCGAGGCTGTGTTCCTCGCCGACCGCATTCTGGTGATGACCGAACGCCCGGGGGCGATCGCTGCGATCTACGATGTGCCGATGCCGCGTCCACGTACGCTCGACATCATGGCCGACCCAACATTCATCGCCCTGACCCAGACCATCCGCCAGCACTTTTCCAGCCAGGGCGCGTTGGACTGAATTTATAGGGACAGTGATGCAGATGCGCGTCGCCATCCGCGACATTTCGCTGTTTGAGCGGCCGGTGCAGTTCGTCCGGCCGTTCCGCTTCGGCGTGGTTCGGGTGGACAGCGCGCCGCAGGCCTTCGTGCGCGTCGAACTCGAGATCGAAGGCGGAGGGACCGCGACCGGCGCCAGCGCCGAGATGATGATGCCGAAATGGTTCGACAAGCGCTCGGACCGCACGCCTGTTCGCACGATCGACGACCTGCGCCGCTCCCTCGCCATCGCCCGCGATTTGTATCTGTCGGACACCGGTTTCGACACGACGTTCGGCCTTCATGCCGCGCGGATAACGAGTCAGGTGCGAGCCTGCGCCGGGGAGGACATTCCGCCGCTTGCCGCCTGCTTCGGCCCGGCGGAGATCGACAAGGCCATTCTCGATGCACTGTTGCGCGGCCTGGGTCTCGATGCATTCAAGGGCCTTGCCGCTAACGTCGCTGGCATAGATAACCGCCTGACGCCTGACCTCGCGGACAGTGTCATCACGCAATTCCTTGCCGCCACCGCGCCGAAGCCACGCATCGCGATCCGCCACACCGTGGGGCTCGATGATGCGCTCGAAGGCCCTGATGGCCTCGTCGCCGTCATTCGCGGCGAAGCGCTCCGTTATCTCAAGCTAAAACTTGGCGGCGATCCGGATGCTGACATTGCGCGGCTCGAACAGATCGCGACCGCGATAGGAGCGGCCGCAAATTCTGGTGCGTCGACTGACGGCGTCAGCCTCGATGCCAACGAACAATATGCCGATCTCGCTGCGCTCTCCACCCTGCTCGATTGCCTCGATTCCGATTCCGCTCTAGCGCCGATCGCAACCCGACTAATCTATATCGAGCAGCCGATGCCGCGCGATACAACGCTGACTTGCACTCTCGGATCGTCGGCGCGGTACGCCATGATTATTGACGAGGCCGATGGCAGCTATGATGCATTCCAAGCAGCAAAAGACCTTGGCTATCGCGGCGTCTCGTCAAAGGCATGCAAGGGGCTCTACAAATCCATTCTCAATGCCGCACGCGCGGCGGCATGGAGCAGCAACAATCAACTATTCTTTGTGACCGCCGAGGACCTCACCTGTCAGGCCGGACTTGGTGTGCAGCAGGATCTCGCGCTGGGTGCATTGATCGGCGTCAGCCACGCCGAGCGTAATGGCCATCATTATGTCGACGGCTTCGGCGCTGCTCCTATAGCTGAACAGGAACGCTTTCTCGCCGCGCATCCCGATCTCTACGTTCGCACGCCCGACGGCATTCGTCTGGCGACCGCCGACGGATCGCTTGCCATTTCATCGTTGATCACTCCGGGTTTCGCCTCCGGCGTTCATCCGGACTGGTCCGTCCTTCAACCGCTGCAGTCAACAACCAGAAAAATTCCGCAGGAGCAGTTTTCATGACGACACAACGTCTCGGCCTGATCATGAACGGCGTCACCGGTCGTATGGGCCTCAACCAGCACTTGATCCGCTCGATTGTCGCGATCCGCGATCAGGGCGGCGTCAAGCTCGCGAACGGCGACCGGATCATGCCGGATCCGATTCTGGTCGGCCGCAGCGCCGACAAGATCGAGCGGCTGGCCAAGACCTACAACATCGCGCGCTGGACCACCGATCTCGACAAGGCGCTCGCCGACAAGAACGACACCATGTTTTTCGATGCCGCGACCACGCAGGCGCGGCCGACGCTGTTGACCAAGGCGATCGAGGCCGGCAAGCACGTGTATTGCGAGAAGCCGATCGCTACCAACTTTGACGAAGCGATCAAGGTAGTGAAGCTCGCCAACGCCAAGGGCCTCAAGCATGGCACCGTGCAGGACAAGCTATTCCTGCCCGGCTTGAAAAAGCTCGCCTTCCTGCGCGATTCCGGTTTCTTCGGCCGTATGCTTTCGGTGCGCGGCGAGTTCGGCTACTGGGTGTTCGAAGGCGGCTGGCAGGAAGCGCAGCGTCCGTCGTGGAATTATCGCAGCGAGGACGGCGGCGGCATCATCCTCGATATGATCTGTCATTGGCGCTATGTGCTCGACAACCTGTTCGGCGACGTCGAGAGCGTCATGTGCATCGGCAACACCGATATTCCCGAGCGCTATGACGAGAACGGCAAGAAGTACAAGGCGACCGCGGACGATTCCGCTTACGCCACCTTCCAGCTCAAGGGCGGCGTGATCGCGCACATCAACATGTCCTGGGTCACCCGCGTCTATCGCGACGATCTCGTGACCTTCCAGGTCGACGGCACGCATGGTTCGGCGGTTGCCGGCCTGACCGACTGCATGATTCAGGCGCGACAGGCGACGCCGCGTCCGGTCTGGAATCCGGATGAAAAGCGCAACCACGATTTCTATGCCGACTGGCAGAAGCTGCCGGACAATGTCGCCTACGACAACGGCTTCAAGGAGCAGTGGGAGATGTTTATTCGGCATGTCTATGAAGATGCGCCGTACAAATACACCCTGCTGGAGGGCGCCAAGGGCGTTCAGCTGGTCGAGCTTGCGTTGCAGAGCTGGCGCGAACGCCGTTGGGTCGACGTCCCTACGCTCAAAGCTTGACGGAGGCTGCCGTGAACAAGCCGGTCCTTTCCACATCGTCGCTGTCGCTCTCCCTGCCACGCGTCGACCGCTCGCTGGAGAGCTATCGCCTGAACGCGTCGCGGAGCTTTCCTGCGAAATTCAACGGCTCACTGAACCGCATTGCATTTTCGGCCGCCCATGTGGTGGCCGATCCGCTCGCGGACAACGATCCGTGGCTGACGACCGCGATCGACTGGGATCGGACCATTGCCTTCCGCGAGCACGTCTGGGATTTGGGTCTCGGCGTCGCCGAAGCGATGGATACGGCACAGCGCGGCATGGGTCTCGATTGGCCGACCTCGCTGGAACTGATCCGCCGTTCGGTCGCAGCCGCGAAGCCGCGCAACGCGCTGGTGTTCAGCGGCGCCGGCACCGATCATCTCGCACCGGATGATGCGAAAACCATCGACGATGTGATCGCCACTTATGAAGAGCAGGTGGCGGCGGTCGAGAAGGTCGGTGGCCGCATCATCCTGATGGCATCGCGCGCGCTGGCGCGGATAGGCCGCAATGCCGATGACTACGCCAGGGTCTATGGCCGAATTCTGTCCCAGGTCCGCGAGCCAGTCATCATCCACTGGCTCGGCGACATGTTCGATCCGGCGCTCGCCGGTTATTGGGGTACCAAGGACCTCGACAAGGCAATGGATATCGCGGTCGGCGTCATCAATGACAACGCCGCCAAGGTCGACGGCGTCAAGGTTTCGCTGCTCGACAAACAACGCGAGATCGACATGCGTCGCCGCCTCGACAAGCGTGTGCGGATGTATACCGGCGACGACTTCAATTATGCGGAGTTGATCGCAGGCGACAGCGAAGGCTTCTCGCACGCGCTGCTCGGCATTTTCGATGCCATCGCACCCGCCGCGTCCTACGCGCTGTCGCGTCTCGCGGCCGGCGACGAAGCCGGCTTCCGCGACGTGCTGGAGCCGACGGTACCGCTGTCACGGCACATCTTCAAGGCGCCGACGCGCTTCTACAAAACAGGCATCGTGTTCATGGCCTGGCTCAATGGTCACCAGGATCACTTCACCATGGTCGGCGGCCAGGAAAGCACCCGCTCGACGCTGCACTTCGCCGAACTGTTCCGCCTGGCCGACAAGGCCGGTCTGCTCGCCGATCCGGCGCTGGCGACCGCGCGCATGAAGGCCTTCCTGGCGACGCGAGGTATCGAGAACTGACATGCGCGATTTTTCCGGTGACCATCGCTGGCTCTCGCTAAACACTGCGACCGTTCGCAAGCAGGGCGATCTTGCCCGGATCGTCGATGCTTGCGGGCGGCACGGCATTCGCGCCATCGATCCGTGGCGCGATCAGGTTGCCGCCATCGGACTTGATCGCGCGGTGCGTATCGTTCGCGATGCGGGCCTCGATCTCTCCGGCTATTGTCGCGGTGGCATGTTCGTCGCCGACGACGCGCACCGGCAAGCCGCGCGCGACGACAACCGCCGCGCCGTGGACGAGGCGAAAGCACTCGGCGCATCGTGCCTCGTGCTCGTAGTCGGTGGCCTGCCGCAATATTCGCGGCCCGGCAGCGTGGCTTCGCGCGACATCGTGGCGGCGCGTGCCCAGGTTGACGACGGGATTGCGGAGATTCTTGATTATGCGCGACATGTCGGCATGCCGCTTGCGATCGAGCCCTTGCATCCAGCCTATGCCGCCGACCGCGCATGCGTGAACACGACGCGGCAAGCGCTTGATATTTGCGACCGACTCGATCCCGGCAAATCCGGCGCCATCGGCGTTGCGCTCGATGTCTATCATATCTGGTGGGATCCCGAGGTGCTGGCGCAGATCGAGCGTGCCGGCAAGGCGCGCCTGCTCGCGTTTCACGTGTGCGACTGGCTGGTGCCGACCAAGGATATCCTCAACGACCGCGGCATGATGGGCGACGGCG
>JAFKKL010000349.1:0-5013 GCA_017305595.1 Hyphomicrobiales bacterium
CGACGTGCATTTCGCTTACGATCCCGAGCGGAAGATCCTGCAAGGGTTGAGCTTCGAGGTGCCGGCCGGCAAGACGGTGGCGATCGTAGGCCCCTCGGGTGCGGGCAAGTCAACCATCTCGCGGCTGCTGTTCCGGCTCTATGAGGTGTCCGGTGGGCGCATCCTGATCGACGGGCAGGATATCCGTGAGGTGACGCAGCGTTCGCTGCGCGCGTCGATCGGCATGGTGCCGCAGGACACCGTGCTGTTCAACGACACCATCCGCTACAACATCCGCTATGGCCGTTGGGAAGCGACCGACGCGGAAGTGGAGGAGGCGGCGCGGCTGGCGCAGATCGATGCCTTCATCCGTCGCTCGCCGCAGGGCTATGAGACCGAGGTGGGCGAGCGTGGCTTAAAGCTCTCAGGCGGCGAGAAGCAGCGCGTTGCGATCGCGCGTACCATTCTCAAGGGACCGCCGATCCTGGTGCTGGATGAGGCGACCTCTGCGCTCGACAGCCATACCGAGCGCGAGATTCAAGACGCACTGGAAGGCGTGTCGCGGGGCCGCACCTCGCTGGTGATCGCGCATCGTCTGTCCACCATCGTCGGCGCCGATGAGATCATCGTGCTGGATCGCGGCCGCATCGTCGAGCGCGGCACCCACGCCGAGCTGCTGGCCAAGAGCGGGCTCTATGCCAGCATGTGGAACCGGCAGCGCGAGGCCGAACAGGCGCGCGAGCGGCTGGCGCAGGTGGCGGACGAGGGCGAAGCGCCGAACCGACGGCCACCGCAGGCTGAAGACGACCGTGACGATGACGACGATGTGGTTACGGCGGCTGCGGAATGACCGCGCCGCGTGATATGATCCCCTGAGCGAAACCGGATTCGAGAGAACTGATGTCGATTGCCAATTCCATCCGCGCGCAGATCCCGCCGATCCATCCGGAGGGTTATCCCTTCATCGGCGGTTTCGCGCTGGCGAGTCTGATCCTGTTCTGGATCTGGACGCCGCTCGGCTGGATCGGAACCGTGCTAACCGTTTGGTGCGCGCTGTTCTTCCGCGACCCGGTGCGAGTGACGCCGGTGCGGGAAGGGCTGGTGGTGTCGCCCGCCGATGGCCGCGTCTCGATGGTCGCGCCGGTGCTGCCGCCCGCCGAACTCGGGCTCGGTGACAAGCCGTTGTTGCGGGTGTCGATCTTCATGAGCGTGTTCAATTGCCATGTGAACCGCGCTCCGGTGGCCGGGCGTATCGACCGCATCGCCTATCGGCCGGGCAAATTCATCAACGCCGAACTCGACAAGGCGAGCGAGGACAACGAGCGCAATGGACTGGTGATCTCGACGCCGTCCGGCCGCATCGGCGTGGTGCAGATCGCGGGCCTGGTGGCGCGGCGTATCGTGTCGTTCGTCCGCGAGGGGCAATTGCTTGGGGCGGGCGAGCGTTTCGGGCTGATCCGTTTCGGCTCGCGGCTGGATGTGTATCTGCCGGAAGGCACGCGCGCGCTGGTGTCGGTCGGGCAGACGGCGGTGGCGGGTGAAACGGTGCTGGCCGATCTGCTGCCGAATACCGGGGACGCGACCTTCCGCACTCACTGATCGTTTCGTTCGGCGGCGGCTTCCGCCGAACCGATTGGCCAAAAGCATTATGTGCCGAGCGAGAGGCGCATGGCGGAACCGGCGCGCGGTTGCTATATTGGGGCCATGCGCACATCAGACGATCCCGAATATCCCGAGCTGCGTCGTCGACGGTTCCGGCCGATTCCGGTGCGGATGCTGGTGCCGAACGTCATCACGCTGCTGGCGATCTGCGCCGGCCTGACCGCCATTCGTCTGGCGACCGAAGGGCGGATGGAACTGGCGGTGGGGGCTATCGTCTTCGCCGCGGTGCTCGACGGCGTCGACGGCCGGGTCGCCCGCCTGATCAAGGGTCAGTCGCGGTTCGGCGCGGAACTCGACAGCCTCGCCGATTTCGTCAATTTCGGTGTCGCGCCGGGGCTGATCCTCTATTTCTGGCAGTTGCACGATCTGAATAATGTCGGCTGGATCGCCGCGATGGTCTTCGCCATCAGCGGCAGCTTGCGGCTGGCACGCTTCAACGCGGCGATCGACGAGCCGAGCAAATATCCGTTTGCCGGCAACTTCTTTACCGGCGTGCCGGCGCCCGCCGGGGCGTTGACAGTGCTGCTGCCGGTCTATCTCGGCTTCCTTGGCGTACCGATGCCACCTGCGACATTGACCGCATTCTATACGGTCCTGATCGCGTTCCTGATGGTGTCGCGGTTGCCGGTGTTCTCCGGCAAGTCGATGCGCTGGCGCGTGCCGCCGGAGATGGTGCTGCCGGCGTTCGTGTCGGCGGTGTTGTTCGTGGCGCTGCTGATCGCCTATCCGTGGCAGATTTTGTCGGTCGGATCGGTGGTTTATCTTTGCAGCCTGCCACTCGGCTGGAAGTCTTATCGCGATCAGCAGCGTGACTTTATCAGCCGTACCGAAACGGCGGGCGAAACCAGAACTGCATCGCCGGTCGAGCGGTTTCCCACGGGAGACATCCATTCGGACCAGGATAACCGGCCGACGCATTTGAATTGAGATATTGAAACGGGGGCAATTTCGCCGCCAGACGAAGACGGAGAAGAAGACGTGACCGATCACGCACATCAACCGTTGAGCGCAGACCTTCTCGCGGCACTGGCGAAATACGATACCCCGACCATTTGCAACGCGATGGAAGTCGTCGCGCCGGGGCGGCGCCTGAATGGCTTCACCACGCGCCCGCTGGTCTGCCCGTTTCCGGATTTACCGCCAGTCGTCGGTTATGCACGCACCGCGACCATCCGCGCCACCGGGCCATCCAGTCTGTCGCCGGCGGAGCAGCAGGCGCAGCGGCTCGCCTATTACGAATATGTCGGGCAGGGCGCGGGTCCGCGCATCAGCGTCATTCAGGATCTCGACGGGACGGAAGCCGGGTTCGGTGCGTTCTGGGGTGAGGTGAACAGTGCCGTCCACAAAGCGCTGGGATGTCTCGGTGTCGTCACCGACGGCTCGATCCGCGACATCCCGCAATGGGCGCCCGGCTTTCAGGCGCTGGCCGGTTCCATCGGCCCGTCTCACGCCCATGTCCATGTCACCCGCTTCGCTGGCGAAGTTCGGGTCGCCGGAATGACGGTGCGCTCCGACGACCTGATCCATGCCGACCGTCACGGCGCCGTTGTGATCCCGCACGAGGTGGCGGCAAGGTTGCCGGAAGCAGCCGAACTGTGCGGCCGCCGCGAGGAGCCGATCCTCGCGATTGCGCGGGGCAGCGACTTCACGCTGGACAAGCTGCGCGACGCGCTCAAGCGCTCGTCGGAAATCCACTAGTAACATTCACGGAAAGCGTTACGTGGCCATGACGTGGTTAGCGCCGCGTTAACGGCGCACGCGCTTGTTTGGCAGGCGTTTTTCGCTGCCGCGCAGGTTGCGCGAGGAGGTCGGCGCAACGGTCTCGCTTTGGCCGGTTCCAAATGCGCTTAACCTTTACGCGTCTTTAATCGCACTCCCGGTACGGTCTCCATCGGCTCAGAAGGAGTCGCGCCGCCGCAAGGGCGGCGTGTTGCGTGCGTCGGAGTTCTCCATGGATATCACCACTGGCGTTGGCCTGATTTTCGGCACCATCGTCATCACGCTGATGATCTTCATGGGTGGCGATCTGCACATGTTCATCAGCGAACATGCGATGATCATCATCTTCGGCGGTTCGATTGCGGCGACCCTGATCCGCTTCCCGCTCAGCGCCATTCTTCATGGCCTGCCGCTCGGCGCCAAATTCGCCTTCACCATGAGCAGGCTGTCGGCCCGTGATCTCGTCGACGAACTGGCGAGCATTGCCGAAGTCGCCCGCAAGCAGGGGCCGGTGGGGCTGGAAAAGGTCGAGGCTGCGGACCCGTTTCTTGCGAAGGGAATCCGTTACGTTGCAGACGGTTACGATCTTGAGTTCATCCGCGATAATCTCGAGCGCGACCGCGATAATTTTCTGATGCACCTCGACGAGGGCGGCAAGATCTATCGCGCCATCGGCGACTGCGCGCCGGCCTTCGGCATGATCGGCACGCTGATCGGCATGGTGCAGATGTTCGCCAACATGACCGATCCCTCGAAGCTCGGCCCGTTCATGGCGACGGCGCTGCTTGCGACGCTGTACGGTGCGCTGGTTGCCAACCTGTTCTGTTTGCCGATCGCCGACAAACTGCACGGCAAACTGCTCGACGAGGAAACCAATCGCACCTTGATCATCGACGGCATCCTGATGATTCGCGATTCCAAAAGCCCGACCCTGGTGCGCGAGATGCTGCTCGCTTACCTGCCGGAAAAACATCGCCATGAGGATGGCGAGACCGTGCCGGCCTGACGCGAACCGGAAGCTGAGCGAACGTCATGGCCAAGAAAAAACGCGGCGATGCTCACGGTGGAGGTCACGGCTGGTTCGTCACCTTCGCCGACCTGATGGGCCTGATGATGAGCTTCTTCGTCATGCTCGTCGCGTTCTCCAACCAGGACCAGCAAAAGCTCAAGATTGTCGCCGGCTCGATGCGTGATGCGTTCGGCGTGCAGACAGAATCGCGTTTCTCGGGCATGATCGAATCCGACGGCCTGCCGACACGTCCGAGGCTGAAGAACGTCGAGCACATCTCGCCGGATGAGGCCTCCAATACACCGACGCCGGATCAGCAGGAACGCAACAGGACGCAGGGTGCGCGCCTGAAGACCGATCGCGAATTCGCGTTGGCTTCGGCGTCGTTGCGTCAAGCACTGCAAGACATGCCGGAGCTGACGGAAATCTCCAAGCACGTGATGTTCGAGGAGACGAAGCAGGGGCTCAACCTCGAAATCGTCGATCAGAACGGCCGCTCGATGTTCGCCGAAAATTCGAAGGTGCCTTACGAGCGAACGCGGTTGCTGTTGCAGCGGCTCGCGGCGCCGCTGAAGGCAACGCCATTGCGCGTCTCGATCGTCGGCCACACCGCATCCGGGTATGTTCCGACGCGTGGCGACTAT
>JAFKKL010000349.1:5089-6454 GCA_017305595.1 Hyphomicrobiales bacterium
GCCAACGCCGTGCGGCAGATTCTGGAGCGCGAGGGATTACCGGCGAGCCATATCTTCGCGGTGTCGGGCAAGGCCGATAGCCAGCCGCTGTTCCCCGACGATCCGTCGCTGGCTGCCAATCGCCGCGTCACGATCACGCTGATGCGCGAGGATCCGCCGCTGCCGCCGAACCTGAAACCCTAGGGTTCGATTGGGCTCTTTTGCGCCGCGGCTCAACCAACGCTTCGCGAGTGTCAACTCCTTTTTTAGCGCTCGCCTTTGGGATACTCTCCCGTTGCGGTTCGAACCAAGCATATGACCGCAGGCTACTTGACGTCGCTCACTGCGTGCTTCATTAGCCCGGACCCCAACCGATAGAGCGTTTTCCTTTGTCATGACTGCGAGCGAAACATCGCCCGAGGCTGCTGGTGAGCCCCCGGTCACGACCGGTTTTTGGGCACTGACGCTCGGTAGTATCGGAGTGGTTTTCGGCGATATCGGAACCTCGCCGCTCTACGCATTCCGCGAGGCGGTCGCCCATGCCGCGCAGAAAGGCGTGGTCACGCCGGCCATCGTGTTAGGCGTGCTGTCCCTGATCCTCTGGTCGCTGTTCATCGTCGTGACCGCCAAGTACGTGTTGCTGCTACTGCGGGCCGACAACAATGGCGAGGGCGGAACCCTGTCGTTGATGGCGCTCGGGCAACGTGCGCTTGGGCGGCGAAGCTGGTTTCTCCTCGCACTGGGTGTGGTCGGCGCCTCGATGTTCATCGGCGATTCGATGATCACCCCGGCGATCTCGGTGCTGTCAGCCGTTGAAGGTCTGAAACTGGCGACCCCTGCGCTCGAACACTATGTGGTTCCGCTGACGCTGGTGATCTTGGTTCTGCTGTTCTCGGTGCAGAGCCGAGGCACGGCGCGCGTGGCATCCGCCTTCGGACCGGTGATGGCCTTGTGGTTCGTGACTATCGCGATCCTCGGCGTCCTGCATATCCATGAAGATCCGACGGTGCTGCTTGCGGTCAATCCATGGTACGCGATTCATTTCCTGCTCAATCACGGCATCATCGGGCTCGTCATCATGGGATTGGTCTTCCTGTCGGTGACGGGAGGCGAGGCGCTCTATGCCGATCTCGGCCATTTCGGCCGTCAGCCGATCCAGTCCGCGTGGTTCTATCTGGTGCTCCCGGCTTTGCTTCTGAATTATTTCGGGCAAGGTGCGCTGATCCTTGCGCACCCGGAAGCACTGGAGAATCCCTTCTTCCGGCTGGCGCCGACCCCATTGATCCTGCCGCTGGTGCTGCTTGCGACCGCCGCGACGGTAATCGCGAGCCAAGCGGTGATCACCGGCGCTTATTCCTTGATCAGCCAGGCCGTGCAACTCGGCCT
>JAFKKL010000013.1 GCA_017305595.1 Hyphomicrobiales bacterium
TCGCCGGGCGGTCCGCCGCGAACGCCAGCCTCGCCTTCGTTAGCAAGCCGGATGCGGGTTCCGTCTTCCACGCCTTGCGGAATGTTGACGGACAAGCTGCGATCCCGCGTCACGCGTCCCGAGCCGGAGCAGGACGGGCACGCGTCCTCGATCATCTGGCCGCGTCCCTGACAGCCGGGGCAGGTCCGCTCCAGCGTGAAGAACCCTTGCGCCTGACGCACGCGACCGGCGCCACCGCACATCGAGCAGGTCTTCGGCTTGGTGCCGGCTTTCGCGCCGATTCCCGAGCAGGACTCGCAAGTCACCGAAACCGGAATCTCGATCTGTGCGGTCTTGCCGGAGAAAGCCTCCTCCAGCGTGATTTCCATGTTGTAGCGCAGGTCCGCGCCGCGTTCGCGACCACCGCCGCGACCGCGCTGGCCGGCCATGCCGAACAAGTCCTCGAAAATATCGGAGAACGACGACGCGAAACCCGCACCGAATCCCGCGCCGCCGCCATGACCTTGCTCGAAGGCGGCGTGGCCAAAGCGGTCGTAGGCAGCGCGCTTGTCGCCGTCCTTCAAGACCTCATAGGCTTCGTTGATTTCCTTGAAGCGGACTTCAGCCGCCTGATCGCCGGGATTGCGATCGGGATGCCACTTCATTGCCAGCTTGCGAAATGCCGACTTGAGTTGCGAACCGTCGGCGGATCGCTCAACTTCCAGGGTTTCGTAGTAGCAGCGCTTCGCCGACATCACCGTCCCCCGCATCGATTGCCGCGGGAGCGCGTGGCGCAATCCATTGGCTTCGTCGATTGCCGTCCAACCCCCGGGACACGCCCGGGGGCAGACTTCGTGTCATCGCAGAACGACATGGCCGTCGATCCCTGACGGTTAGGCCGATTTCTTGCCGTTCTTGTCGTCGTCCACCTCGGTGAACTCGGCATCGACGACATCATCCTGCGCGGCGTCGCGCGCCGCGTCCTTCGCGGCATCGGCCTCGGCCTGTTGCTTGTACATTGCCTCGCCGAGTTTCATGGACGCTTGGGCCAGCGTATCGCTCTTGGCCTTGATAGCCTCTGCATCGTCGCCCTTCAGCGCCTCCTTCAGATCGCTGACGGCATCCTCGATGGCGCGACGATCGCTTTCCGCGACCTTCGATCCATGTTCGGCCAGCGCCTTCTCGGTCGAATGCACCAGCGCATCGGCGTGGTTCTTGGCGTCAACCGCTTCGCGACGCTTCTTGTCCTCGGCCGCGTTGGCTTCGGCGTCCTTGACCATCTTGTCGATGTCGGCGTCCGACAAACCACCCGAGGCCTGGATGCGAATCTGCTGCTCCTTGCCGGTGGCCTTGTCTTTCGCCGACACGTTGACGATGCCATTGGCGTCGATGTCGAACGTCACCTCGATCTGCGGCATGCCGCGCGGGGCCGGCGGAATACCCATCAGGTCGAACTGACCAAGAATCTTGTTGTCGGCCGCCATTTCGCGCTCACCCTGGAAGACGCGAATGGTAACGGCGTTCTGGTTGTCCTCAGCGGTCGAGAACACCTGGCTCTTCTTGGTCGGAATCGTGGTGTTGCGGTCGATGATGCGGGTGAACACGCCGCCCAGCGTCTCGATGCCGAGCGACAGCGGCGTGACGTCGAGCAGCAGCACGTCCTTGACGTCGCCCTGCAACACGCCGGCCTGCACCGCCGCACCGATCGCCACCACCTCGTCGGGATTGACGCCCTTGTGCGGCTCCTTGCCGAACAGTTGCTTCACGACTTCCTGCACCTTCGGCATACGCGTCATGCCGCCGACCAGAACGACTTCGCCGATCTCACCGGCGGTCAGGCCGGCGTCCTTCAGCGCCTTGCGGCACGGCTCGATGGTCTTCTGGACGAGATCCTCGACCAGCGCTTCGAACTTGGCGCGGGTCAGCTTCATCGTCAGATGTTTCGGACCGGACTGATCCGCCGTGATGAACGGCAGATTGATTTCGGTCTGCGTCGTCGACGACAGCTCGATCTTGGCCTTCTCCGCCGCTTCCTTCAGGCGCTGAAGCGCGAGCTTGTCCTTGGTGAGATCAATGCCCTGCTCCTTCTTGAATTCGGCCGCAAGATACTCGACGAGCCGCATGTCGAAGTCTTCACCGCCGAGGAAGGTGTCGCCGTTGGTGGACTTCACCTCGAACACGCCGTCGCCGATTTCCAGAATCGACACGTCGAAGGTGCCGCCGCCAAGGTCGTAGACCGCGATGGTGCCCTGCTTCCCCTTGTCGAGACCGTAGGCCAGCGCAGCCGCGGTCGGCTCGTTGATGATGCGCAGCACTTCAAGGCCGGCGATCTTGCCAGCGTCCTTGGTGGCCTGACGCTGGGCGTCGTTGAAGTAGGCTGGAACAGTGATGACCGCCTGCTCGACCTTCTGACCGAGATGCGCTTCCGCGGTCTCTTTCATCTTCTGCAGGATGAACGCCGAGACCTGCGACGGCGAATAGGTCTTGCCGTCCACCTCGACCCAGGCGTCGCCGTTGCCGGCCTTCGCAATCTTGTAGGGGACGAGCTTCTTGTCCTTCTCGACCATCGGGTCGTCGTAACGGCGGCCGATCAGGCGCTTGACCGCAAAAATCGTGCGCTCCGGATTGGTAACGGCCTGGCGCTTGGCCGGCTGGCCGACGAGCCGTTCGCCATCGTCAGTGAATGCGACGATCGACGGCGTAGTGCGCATGCCCTCGGCGTTCTCAATGACTTTCGCGGTCTTGCCGTCCATGACGGCAACGCACGAATTGGTCGTCCCGAGATCGATCCCAATGACCTTTCCCATAGTGTCCATATCCTTCTCGTTGCGGCAGGTCGGCTGGGCCCTGACGGCGCCCCGGGCCGATCCCCCAAATATCGAATGTTCGCGATATTGCGATGGTGAGCCTCATATAGAAGGGGGGTGTCTCACCCGCAAGGACCGGGCATTGCTTGGATTCGCGAAAACCAGGATTTCGAGGGACCAAATGTGAGGTCATCCGGCCAGGTGGACCGGAGTCGGTCAGTTCGCCATGTACGGCATTCGCGGAGAAATGCTATGGCAGGATGGCCTGATCGGCTGACCATCGAACGGCCTCAATACCTGCTCAATTAAACCCGCATGAAACACCTTGTCCGCTGTCTCGCTATCGCACTGGCCACGCTGTGGGCTCTGCCGACCCTCGCCGCCGACTCGACCTATCTGCCGGGCACCCGGCTGGGCCTGGTTCCCCTGGTCGGCCTTGCGCCCGCCAAATCCTTCGTCGGTTTCGAGACTGAGGATCACAGCGTCAAGGTGCTGATCACCGAGCTTCCCGCCGCGGCCTATCGCGAGGTCGAAACCACGTTCAAGACCCATCCGGAAGGCGCCAACGGCATCAAGCCGGAAACCGTCGAAACCAGCGCGGGGCTCGCGTTCTACGCCGTCGAGAACGCCAGAGAAGGCACCGCTGCGGTGCGGCGCTATTCCATGATCCTTTCCGGCGGATCGTTTTCCGGTTTCGTCGCCGTGCAGGTCCCCGAAAGCGCCAGCAAGATCTACACCGATGACGCCATCCGTTCGATGTTCGCGACAGCCAGCGTTCGCTCAAATGTCCCTGACAGTGAGCAGTTGGGGACGCTTCCCTTCAAGGTCACCGAACGCGGCGACTTCAAATCGGTGCGGACCCTGACACCGGGCGGCGCCATCATGCTGGTGGATTCAGGCGAGACCATCGATATCGAGAAAGCCCCGTTTATGGTGCTGGGCGTGGTCGGCTCGGTGCCGGACAAGTCCGACGATCGGGCCCGTTACGCCGAGCAGGCGGCCCGGCTGATCCCGGGATTGCGCGAAGGCCGCATCACGATGTCCGAACCGATCCGGATCGAGAGCGCGCCGGGCTTCGAGACCCGCATCGATGCCGTCAGCGGCAAGGACGCAACCCCCGTCACGGTGGTACAATGGCTGCGGTTCGGCAGTGGTGGCCGTGCGATCCGGGTGATCGGCAGTGCCCCGCGCGATCAATGGTCGGACGCCTTCTCCCGCTTCCGAACCGTCCGCGACGGCATCCAGCTACGGTAAGCCGTCGAACTGTCCCAGGCGTCGGCTTTACCTTTCGCCCTCGACCTGATTTGCTTCTCTCGTCTCGCTGCGGGAGGTTGAGCCATGCTGAACAGACGGCAGATACTTGTGACAATCAAAGCCACCGCCATCGCGGGCGTGATGCCGGGAGTAGCACGCGCCGCCGACAAAATCGCAATCGACGGCAAATCTGTCCTACTCGTCATCGACGTGCAGAACTGCTTCCTACCCGGCGGTAGTCTTGCAGTGAAGGACGGTGATCAGGTGGTGCCGGTGATCAACCGCATCGCCAAGAGCTTCGCCAATGTGGTGATGACGCAGGACTGGCACACCGCAGGGCACGTCTCGTTCGCGTCGAGCCACAGCGGCAAGAAACCGTTCGAAGTGATCGACCTGAACTACGGCAAGCAGGTGCTGTGGCCAGATCATTGCGTACAAGGCACCGAGGGCGCGGCACTGTCGAAAAACCTCGACATTCCCCAGGCGGAGCTGATCCTGCGCAAAGGCTTTCACAAGGACGTCGACAGCTATTCGGCCTTCACCGAGGCCGACGGCAAAACCTCGACCGGGCTTGCGAAATACCTTGAGGCGCGTGGGCTACAACGTGTCTTCGTCGCCGGGCTCGCAACTGACTTTTGCGTTGCGTGGAGCGCGCTCGACGCGCGCAAAGCGGGCTTCGAAACCTATGTTGTCGAGGATGCCTGCCGAGGCATCGACACGCAGGGGTCGCTGGCGAAAGCGTGGTCCGACATGGACAAGGCCGGCGTCAAACGCGTTCAATCCAGCGACATCGCGGCCTGAGCGATTATTACAGCTACAACAGAAAGAGTAGCCTTCCGTTTACGCGGTGGCCGCCGCTTTGTTACTCGGTAGCCGCAGCCTTGGCCCCGCCTTTCGAAACACCGACCAGCGCCGGGCGCAACACGCGCTCGCCGATCATGAAGCCGGCCTGAATCACCTGCACGACAGTCCCCGCCGGGACGGACGGATCCGGCACTTCGAACATTGCCTGCTGGAAATTCGGATCGAACTTCTGGCCGGCGGGATCGAACTTCTTGACGCCGTTCTTTTCCAGAGCGTTGAGCAGCGAACGTTCGGTCAGCTCAACGCCTTCCATCAAGGACTTGAGTCCGGGGTCGGCGGCGGCCCGCGCTTCCGCCGGCACGGCATCGAGCGCGCGTTGCAGGTTGTCAGCAATCTCGAGCACGTCGCGCGCAAAGCCGGTGATGCCATAGGTCCGCGCGTCGGCGACCTCGCGCGTGGTGCGCTTGCGCAGATTTTCCATCTCCGCCAGCGTCCGCAACATCTTGTCGCGCGCCTCGGCGGCTTCCTTGGTCAAGGCTTCGACCGATCCTTCCTCGGGATCGTCCGGCATGATGTAGGGCTTGGACACGACCGGTTCCGTGTCCTGCACGGACTTTTCCGGATTATCCTTCGGTCCGTTCTGCCCGTTACGTTCAGTCATTACTCAGCTTTCTCGAAAATCGTCTCGAATTGAAGGGGAAGATGCTGGCCGGGATATCGGTGCTTTCGCCGGGAAAATCAAGGCTGTGCTTGTGGGGCCGAGCCCCGCACGGCAACGTGGATCAGCCGCCGAGCATCCGGCTGACGATGCGCGCGGCATAATCCACCATCGGAATCACCCGGGCGTAGTTCAGCCGCGTCGGGCCGATGACGCCGAGCACACCAACGATGTGGCCGGCGCCGTCGCTATAGGGCGCGATGATCGTCGACGAACCCGACAGCGAAAACAGCTTGTTTTCCGAGCCGATGAAGATGCGGACGCCTTCGGCGCGTTCGGCACGGCCGAGCAGATCGATCACACCGCGCTTGCTTTCGAGATCGTCGAACAGCGAGCGCACCCGCTCGAGATCTTCCAGCGCGTGCAGGTCTTCCAGCAGATTGGCGTGGCCGCGCACGATCAGTTGCCGATCCTCACCATCCCCACCGGACCAGCTTGCAAAGCCCGCCGCGATGATCTTCTGCGTCAGTTGATCGAGTTCGGCACGGCTTTGCGCCAGCGCTGATTCCAGCTCAAGCCGCGCTTCCGCCAGCGTACGGCCGCGAATCCGCGCATTGAGGAAATTCGATGCTTCGACCAGCGCCGACGACGGCACGCCGGGCGGCAGATCCAGCACGCGGTTCTCGACCTGCCCGTCTTCGGCGACCAGCACCACCAACGCGCGCGACGGCTCCAGCCGCACGAATTCGATATGCTTCAGCCGCACATTCGACTTCGCGGTGAGCACCACGGCAGCCGCGCGCGACAAACCGGACAACTGCGTCAGCGCCTCACCGAGCGCCGCCTCGACGGTCTGCGCCTTGCCAACCGACGCCAGTTGGTTTTCGATCGATTGCCGTTCCGGCTCGGACAAATCGCCGACCTGCATCAGCGCATCGACGAAAAAGCGCAAGCCGAGTTCCGTCGGCAGCCGCCCGGCCGAGGTATGCGGCGCGTAGATCAACCCGAGTTGCTCGAGATCGGACATCACGTTGCGTACCGAGGCCGGCGACAGCGGAATGGTGATCAGGCGCGAGATGTTGCGCGAGCCCGCCGGTTCTCCGGTGGCGAGATAACTCTCGACAATTTGCCGGAAAATTTCCCGCGAACGTTCGTTGAGCTGGGCCAGTCCCGCTTTCGGCGCGATCAGGCCGATCGGATCATGATGGGCCACGAGTAACTCCTTGGTCGATGGGCTTTAATTTGTCCATCTTGGGGCCCGGTTACAAGCCGGTATAACGCCCAAGGCCGTGGCCACCCCAAAAGCCTTGCCGCTGCCGCCTGCGCCACCTAAAAGCACCGGCAAGACGACAACCTTCCTTGATTTGCAGGAGAATTGCCATGCGGCCCAGCCGTCGCGCGCCGGA
Source organism: Hyphomicrobiales bacterium (assembly GCA_017305595.1). Classification (GTDB taxonomy): domain Bacteria; phylum Pseudomonadota; class Alphaproteobacteria; order Rhizobiales; family Xanthobacteraceae; genus 62-47. Next base: position 6,909 of record JAFKKL010000013.1, read on the forward strand.
TGAGTTGCGACCCGTTTCGCTGGAACGCGGCGTGGTCAAGTACGCTGAGGGTTCTTGCCTGGTGAAATTCGGCGATACCCACGTCCTGGTCACGGCAACCCTCGAGGAGCGGCTACCGCCGTGGCTCAAGGGTCAGGGCCGCGGCTGGGTCACCGCCGAATACGGCATGCTGCCGCGCGCCACGCTGGAGCGGACCCGCCGCGAGGCGTCGGCCGGCAAGCAAAACGGCCGCACCGTGGAAATCCAGCGCCTGATCGGCCGCTCGCTGCGCGCGACCCTCGACCTCGAAGCGCTGGGTGAGCGGCAGATCACCGTCGATTGCGACGTGCTGCAGGCCGATGGCGGCACCCGCACCGCATCGATTACCGGCGCCTGGGTCGCGCTCGCCGACTGCATCGGCTGGATGAAGAGTCGCAACATGTTCAAGAACGGCGGTGGCAACGTGCTGCGCGATAACGTCGCCGCGATCTCGTGCGGTATCTACAACGGCACCCCGGTGCTCGACCTCGACTATGCCGAGGATTCCGAAGCCGAGACCGATGCAAACTTCGTCATGACCGGCGACGGCCGCATCGTCGAAGTGCAGGGCACCGCCGAGAAAACGCCGTTCTCGCAGGACGAGTTCCTGGCGCTGATGGCGCTGGCACGCAAGGGCGTGGCGCGGCTGGTCGATCTGCAGAAAATGGCGGTGGCATAAATTTGCCGTGTCGTGGTTTCGCGGCCGGCATTGACGTAGGATGACGGAATGCATCGGCGAATCACCGGCAAACTCGTGATCGCGACTCACAATCCCGGCAAGCTTGTCGAGATGCGCGAGTTGCTTGCGCCTTACGGCATCGAGGCGATCTCGGCGGGTGAACTGAATCTCGATGAGCCCGACGAGACCGGCGACAACTTTCAGGCCAATGCCCGCATCAAGGCCGTCGCCGCCGCGAATGCGTCAGGACTGCCGGCCTTCGCCGACGATTCCGGCCTCGCGGTCGATGCGCTCGACGGCGCGCCGGGAATCTATTCGGCGCGCTGGGCCGGACCGTCGAAGGATTTCACCGCGGCGATGACGCAGATCGAGCGGCTGTTGCAGGAACGCGGCGCCACCACGCCGGACAAGCGCACCGCGCATTTCATCTCGGCACTGTGCGTGGCTTGGCCCGACGGACATCTTGAGGAAGTCGAGGCGCGCGTCGAAGGCACGCTGGTCTGGCCGCCGCGCGGCACTGCCGGTTTCGGCTACGATCCGGCTTTCCTGCCCGACGGACATCATCGCACCTTCGGCGAAATGACCAGCATCGAGAAGCACGGCCTGCCGCCGCTCGGCCTCGGGCTGTCGCACCGCGCCCGAGCCTTCGTCAAACTCGCGGAGATCTGCCTTGAGCCGCGCTGACGCCAACGACGCTTTCGGCGTCTACATTCACTGGCCGTTCTGCCTGTCGAAGTGCCCTTACTGCGACTTCAACAGCCACGTCCGCCACGCGCCGATCGACGAAGCCCGCTACGTCAACGCGTTTGCGCGCGAGATCGAAGCGATGGCGGTGCGTGCCCCCGGCCGCGATGTCTCGTCGATCTTCTTCGGCGGCGGCACGCCGTCGCTGATGCAGCCACAGACCATCGGCGGTATCCTCGACGCGATCAGCAAGCACTGGACCGTTTCCCCCGGCGTTGAAGTGACGCTGGAAGCCAACCCCACCAGCGTCGACGCGACACGCTTTCACGGTTATCGCGCCGCCGGCGTCAATCGCGTCTCGCTCGGCGTGCAGGCGCTCGACGATGCCTCGCTGAAAATGCTGGGCCGGCTGCATACCGCGCGCGAAGCGCTCGATGCCGTTGCCATCGCGCGCAGCGCATTCGACCGCTATTCGTTCGACCTGATCTACGCGCGGCCGGACCAGACACCGCAAATGTGGACCGACGAACTGACGTTCGCGATTTCGGAAGCCGCCGAACATCTGTCGCTTTATCAACTGACCATCGAGGAAGGCACGCCATTCTTCGGCCTGCACGCAGCCGGCAAACTGAAGACGCCGGATGAAGCGACCGCCCGCACCCTCTACGATGTAACCCAAGAGGTTTGCGCCAGGCACGGCCTGCCGGCTTACGAGATTTCCAATCACGCGCGCCCCGGCGCGGAGTGTCGACATAACCTGGTTTACTGGCGCGGTCAGGAATATGCGGGGATCGGTCCCGGCGCGCATGGGCGGCTCGACATCGGCGGCATTCGCCACGCGCTCGCGACCGAGAAGCGGCCGGAGGCGTGGCTGATGCGCGTCGAAGCCAACGGCCACGGCATCGTCACCGACGACTTGCTCAACCGTGAGGAACGCGCCGACGAATTCCTGCTGATGGGCCTGCGGCTCGCCGAGGGTATCGATCCCCAGCGCTACGCCGCGCTGTCAGGACGCGAACTCGATGCGGCACGCATTACCGTGCTGCGCGAAGAAGGTGCCATCACCGTCGATCCCAGCGGACGGCTGCGCGTCACGCAAGCCGGTTTCCCGCTGCTCGACGCCGTGGTCGCTGACCTCGCAGCCTAAACGCTAGGCTCCAAAACTCTTCGGCGAACCGGCCACCGGCTGACCACCACCGGAAGCAACGCGCATCACCGCCAGGCCACGCTGGTTGCTGCCATCGGCACGGAATCGGAACAGGCCGTCGATGCCGGCGAAGCCGGACGGGTTGGTGAGAACCTCAGCGGAAAATTTCTGCGCGCCCTGAGTGCGCGCCAGCGCCGCCACCAACGCCACTGCATCATAAGCCAATGTCGCGGTCCGGACCGGCTGCCGGCCGTATTTGGTGTTGTAGCGCCCCGAGAACGCCCGGAAACCGGCCGGGTCCGGCGCGGCGTAGAGCCCGCCCTGCATCGCCGCGCTTCCGAAGACCCGCGGGCTGTCCCACAGTCCGGTTCCGAGCAGTTGTACGCGCTTGAGGTTGGCTCCCGCGGCCGTCAATGCTTCGGCAACGCCGACCACGGCATCGCCGTCATCGGCCAGGAACAGCGCGTCCGCACTTCCCAGCGCCTGCGCCACGTTGCGTACGGCATTGCTGCGGTCCGAACCATATTTCTCGAAGGCCACGACGCGGCCACCTTTACGGCTGACTTCCTGCTTGAAGGCCGCTTCCACCACGTTGCCGTAGGCATTTTCCGGCAAGAGCGCCGCGTAGGAGCGTTTTCCAATTCCCGACGCGTAGTCGATGATCCGCGTGACATCCGACTCCGGCAGAAAACTCAGCAGATAAACGCCGCGTCCCGCCACGCTCGAATCCGTCGAAAACGCGATCATCGGAATGCCGCGCGCGCGCGTCAGTTGCGCCGCCGCCGGCACCGACGCCGCAAACAGCGGCCCGAGAATGATTTCGGCGCCTTCGTCGAGCGCCTGTTGCGCGCCTTGCTGTGCACCCTGCGCGTTGCCGGCGTCGTCCTTGATCAGCAATTGCAGATTCGGATTCTGGAATTCCGCCAGCGCCATCTCGGCGGCGTTCTTCATCGATTGCGCCGCAACGCCGGCATTGCCCGCCGCCGACAGCGGCAGGATCAAGCCGACCTTGACCTGACCGGTGCCGACCGACTGCGGCTGCTGTTGCGGACCGGACGCCTGCTGCGATCCATTGCCGGTCAGCGCCGATTGCACGCCGGCGCAAGCGCCAAGCAGCGGCGTCCCGAAGAGCAGACCGAGGGCGGCCCGCCGTGTTGCTCCATGTTGTTTGACATCAGGATCGATCGGATCCGCCATCGCAATTCTTTCGTTCATCGGCGCCGATCGCCGCCGGTGCTGCAAACGATCTGCTGGGGGATTAAGGCATATTGTCGGCGAATAGTTAACCAAAACAATAGGCCTATTTTGCCGGCGATGCCGTTTCATCGCGTGCGTGGCTTTCAAGCACAGTCATGCGCATCGTGCAAAGACCGCGCGCGGATGGGATGGAAAAGCTGTATCCTGTTGTTCCGATCCTGCTTTACAGTGTTGCGATGCCCAGCAAAGTTGCCCATTCGGAGATCGCATCGGCCATCGTGGAACCGGCCCCGCGCACATTCATCATATCCGAGCACCTTCTGTCAGCGCCGAAAGCGGCACGCGGCCTGCATCTCGTCGCCACGCCGATCGGCAATCTCGGTGATATCACGCTGCGAGCCTTGCAAACGCTGGCAGGCGTCGACGTGATCGCCTGCGAAGATACCCGGGTAACGCGGCGGCTGACCGAGCGCTACGGTATCACCGCGACGCTGAAGCCCTATCACGAACACAACGCCGCCGCCGCGCGTCCAAAAATGCTTCAGATGCTCGCGGAGGGCGCATCGATCGCGCTGGTGTCCGATGCTGGCACGCCGCTGATTTCCGATCCCGGCTTCAAGCTGGTCCGCGAGGTTTGCGCCGCGGGTCATCCGGTGATCGCATTGCCGGGCGCCTCCTCGGTGTTGACCGCGCTGACACTGGCGGCACTGCCGACCGATCGGTTTTTCTTCGAGGGGTTTCTTCCGTCCAAGCAAGGCGCACGCCGGCATCGTATTGCGGAGCTGGCGCGCGTTCCGGCAACGCTGGTGATGTTCGAATCCGGCAACCGTGTGAAGGAGACGCTGGCCGATCTCGCCGAGGCTATGACCGGGCGCGACGCCGCGATCTGCCGCGAATTGACCAAACTACATGAGGAGATCCAGCGCGGCGCGCTCGCGACGCTGGCGCAAACGACTGCAACGCTGGAGACGCGCGGCGAGTTCGTGCTCGTGGTCGGGCCACCACCCGCGCAGGCCCAGATCATGGCGGCGGATGAGCTCGACAGCGTGTTGCGCGCCGCGTTGAAACGCGGCAGCGTCAAGGATGCCGTCGCGGAGGTCGTTGAATTGTCCGGCCGGCCACGCCGCGAGGTTTATGCGCGCGCGCTCGAACTGGCCAACGAAGACCGTGGAAACGACAGCGATGACCCGGACTGATCCGACGTCGCCCGGCCGCCCCCGAAAGACCGCGGCGGCGAAAATCGCCGCCCCGGAACGCGTCGCCGCCTTTCGCGTCGGTCTCTCCGCCGAAAGCCGCGCCGTCGCCTATCTGATCGCCAAGGGTTATCGCATTCAGGCGCGGCGCTTCCGGACGCCATACGGTGAAATCGATATTGTCGCCAAGCGGCGCAACCTGTTGGCCTTCGTCGAGGTCAAGGCGCGCGCCACGCTGGATGACGCCGCCTACGCCGTCACGCCGCGCCAGCAAAAACGCATCGTCGATGCCGCCAATGCGTGGTTGATGGCGCACCCTGAACATGCCAATTTCGACCTGCGTTTCGATGCCATACTGGTTGCGCCACGCGCCGTGCCGCGCCATCTGCCAGGAGCCTTCGACGCCAGCGCCTGACATCAAGGCATTTTGAACCATCTCGCCAAGACCATAATTCCCAAAAAACTGACAAGCCGGACACCAGAGCATGAGCCTGAAAGTCGCCGTCCAGATGGACCCTATCGCGCGCATCAACGTGCGCGGCGATTCCACATTCGCCCTCCTGCTGGAGGCACAGCGGCGCGGCCACGCCATCTCGTACTACACGCCGGACCAGCTCTCGTTGAACGGCAAGGATGTGGTTGCGCCGGTGCAGTCGCTCAGTGTCCGCGACGAAGTCGGCAATCACTACACACTCGGCGAACCGAAACGCACCAATCTGGCGTCGTTCGATGTCGTTCTGCTGCGGCAAGACCCACCATTTGATCTCGCTTACATCACCAGCACGCATCTCTTGGAACGCATCCACCCCAAAACCTTGGTGGTCAACGATCCGGCGAGCGTACGCAACGCGCCGGAAAAACTGTTCGTGCTCGATTTTCCCGAGCTGATGCCGCCGACGCTGATCTCGCGTAATCTCGACGAGATCAATGCCTTCCGCGCCGAGCACGGGGCGGTGGTGATGAAGCCGCTGCACGGCCATGGCGGTGCGGCGGTGTTTCGCATCCTGCCGCAAGACATGAACTTCGGATCGCTCTACGACATGTTCGCGGTCACCTTCCGCGAGCCGTGGGTGATCCAGCGCTTCCTGCCGGAAGTAAAACAAGGCGACAAACGCATCATCCTGGTCGACGGCGAGTTTGCCGGCGCAGTCAATCGCGTGCCGGCGGCGGACGATCTGCGCTCCAACATGGTGCGTGGCGGTGCCGCGCGCGCCACCGACCTGACGCCGCGCGAGCGCGAAATCTGCGAAACCATAGGCCCGGCGCTGCGTCAGCGCGGCCTGCTGTTCGTCGGCATCGACGTCATCGACGATCATCTCACCGAGATCAACGTGACGTCGCCGACCGGCATCCGCGCCATCGCCAATCTCGGCGGCGCCGATATCGCCGCCCTGATTTGGGACAAGATCGAAGCCAAGCGCCGCTGACAAACAAAAAGAGTACTCAGCGCGTGATGACCTGACGTCCGGAGGACCATGGCCGGCTCCTTGTGATGGGGCTGGCGCCGATTTCCCAACCGACGCCGGACCACAGCACGTCGACGACGCCGAGTGCGCCGGCGGCATCGCGCACGAAGAACAGGTTCGGGGCCGCATTGACGGACAGTGCGCCCGGTTCCCCATTCGGCTGCAATTTCAACAAGCACCAGATATCGGCGAGGCGGGTCTCGTAAGGGTGATGCATTATTTCCGCGATAGCGACGCTGCGTGACGGCTTATCGAGCACGAAGACCCGCAACGACGTAGTCTCCATCGGCGGCTCGACCTTGGCCAAATATCGCCGCCCGAATCCTGCTCCGAGCCAGGAAATCCTGACGTCACTACGGTTTGAAACGTCCTCGCGAAACCGATCGTGAGCCACGAACGCACCCTCGCCACGGAGTGCTGATGTCGTCAGCGGCTCCGTTGTGTCCGCCGACGGCGGGCAGCGGATTTTTGAGACCGGCCGTAATCGTTCGGATTTCGTCGCTGTCGCGGGACCGCCGGCGTGCGCCGGCACCCGGTTCGACTCAGCTCGCGCGACACCCGAGACGATCCATCCCCAACAACCGAGCCAACCCGACAAGATAAACGCGGTCGCCAAAGTCATTGTCCGAAGCCGCGGTCCCATGTCGATCCCCTGATTCGCTGTTCAGGGGCCACGGTAATCCGCAACTACACTGTGTAAATCGATGTCTTAACCTTTGGTTAACTATAAAAAGCTTGTCTATTAAGAACTTTATTTAGGTTTTATTTGAAGTAATTCGTTCTAATATTCGATCTATACTGTAACCCTGACGTAATGCCGGTCAGCGGCCCATTCCCCGCTTGCAAAACGCTTTCGTCAGTCTTTGTTCTCTTATTGTTCTTGCGCCCGGCGCAACACGGCGTTAGCTTCCGTTTGGGAGGGGCGCCATGGTTCAACGGGTCTCTACGGTCGCATTCGAAGGCATCGATGCCCGCGCAGTCGACGTCCAGGTTCAGGTCGCACCCGGCCTGCCGGCGTTCACTATCGTCGGCCTCCCTGACAAAGCCGTGTCCGAGGCACGCGAACGGGTTCGTTCCGCGCTGATCGCCTCCGGGCTGGCGCTGCCGGCACGGCGGATCACCGTCAATCTCGCGCCCGCCGATCTTCCAAAGGAAGGCAGCCACTACGATCTGCCGATTGCCCTCGGTCTGATGGCCGCCATCGGCGCGATCCCGCCCGATGCGCTGACGGGATTCACGGTATTGGGTGAACTCGGCCTCGATGGCTCGATTGCACCTGTCGCCGGTGTTCTGCCGGCAGCAATCGGCGCCAACGCCCGCGATGAGGGCTTGATCTGCCCGGCCGCTTGCGGAGCGGAAGCGGCGTGGGCAAGCCCGGACATCCAGATCGTGGCGGCGCGATCGCTGATCCAGATCGCCAATCACTTCAAGGGCACGCAAGTGTTATCGCGACCGCAGCCGCGCATTCACCCGCAGGATGCCTCACAGCTCGACCTGCGCGATATCAAGGGCCAGGAAAGCGCCAAGCGTGCGCTCGAAATCGCAGCCGCCGGCGGGCATCATCTGCTGATGAGCGGATCTCCCGGCGCGGGCAAGTCGATGCTGGCGGCGCGGCTGCCGTCGATTTTGCCACCACTGTCGCCGGGCGAACTGCTCGAGGTCTCGATGATTGCTTCCGTCGCAGGCGAGATCGAAGGCGGAGCGTTGACCAATCGGCGACCATTCCGCGCGCCACATCACTCCGCCAGCATGGCGGCGTTGACCGGCGGCGGCATGCGCGCCAAGCCGGGCGAGATTTCACTGGCGCATCAGGGCGTGTTGTTTCTCGACGAACTGCCGGAGTTCGATCCGCGCGTGCTGGATTCGCTGCGCCAGCCGCTGGAGAACGGCGAAGTCTCGGTGTCGCGCGCCAATCATCGCGTCACCTATCCGGCGCGCTTTATGCTGGTGGCCGCGATGAATCCGTGCCGCTGCGGACACGCTTATGAGCCGGGCTATGCCTGCAAGCGTGGCCGCATCGATCGCTGCACGGCGGATTATCAGGCCCGCATCTCCGGACCGCTGATGGACCGCATCGACCTGCGTATCGAAGTCCCCGCCGTCACCGCCGCCGACCTGATCCTGCCGGCGCCGTCGGAAGGCTCCGCCGAAGTCGCCGCACGCGTCGCAGCGGCGCGCGATATCCAGCTTGCGCGCTATGCCGCGGCGGGCTTGCCGCAAATCCGCACCAATGCCGAAGCGCCGGCGTCGGTGCTGGACACCGTCGCGCAGCCCGACGCGCAGGGGCAGAAACTGTTGCGAGACGCCGCCGAAGCCATGCGCCTGTCCGCGCGCGGCTACCATCGCGTCTTGCGGGTGGCACGGACTCTCGCCGATCTCGACGGCGTGGAACAGATCGGCCGGATGCATCTGGCCGAAGCGCTGTCCTATAGGGCGCTCGCAGACGATATCCGGCACGCCGCATAGACGGCATACGCCATCGCTCACGCGATTGCGCCACATCGGGACATCAACCAAACACTAACGACTTTTGTTTACGCTGCGCAAACCATACGCCCGACCATGTCTCTCGGGCGATGAAAATGCGGACGGCGTATCATGTCGCGTTTCAAGGTCTTTGCTTCAGTCGTTCCGCTGATCCTGGCCGGGGTCTTCGCCCGCGAAAACCTCGCGCCGCAACCGCAGCCCTGCATCAGGATCGGCGATGTCGCGGTGCAGATGGCGACCGCGTCATGGCAATCGCAGTCCCGCGTCAGCTTCACCGACAATCCGGCGGAAGCGACGGTGCGGGTGCAGATCGTCGACAGCCCGGACAACGCCGATTTCACCGTAGTCGACGATATCGACGGCGCGGAACCAGATGCCTGCGCGGCGCAAGTGGCGACACGCTACATCGGTATCGCCAAAGCGGCCTCCGCCTTGCAACCGATCATCTATCTGTCCGCCGATCCGGGCGATTTCCGCATCTACGTGCAGTCGAAGACGTTCTCGCCGCAGGCAGCAGCCGCCCTGGTGGTTGGTGCCGACGACAAGCGCGCCCGCGTTGCAGCAGCAGCGCTTTAACGCTCCGTCAACCCTGTTTCCAAGCGATCGGTTAACGCAGCTCGCCCGCAAGCACTTCGCAAGGTCGCCTCGTCATCCTCCTCATTGGACTCGCAGGAAGACTCCGCAGGAGGCTTTCACGAGGAACCGGGAGTCGATCGATGGGATGGATGTTTGGCATCAAGGCACGTTTGCGACGTTTCGCGCGCCGGCACCCCCGCATCAACTTCGCGTTCCGCGCGCTTATCCTGTTTCAAGTGGCCTTCGGCGGTGCTTACGGCTTCATCTCCGGCGTCCGATCGGATGCCGCCGGCTACAACCCGCACGCTTTCGCGATCGGCATCAGCTTTCTTTTTGCGCTGGCCTGCGCCGCGCTGGCTCTCACCAGCATGCGACTGCGCTGGCTGCGCAGGAAACTTCGCACCGTCACCCAGCGCAACGAAGCACTGGCAGACCGCAACTGGGAACTGAAGGAAGCCGAGGAGCGCGCGCGCATCCTGTTTGAATCGCAGGACGATCTCATCGTGCTACGACAGGCGGACGGCACCATCCGATCGGTCAACGACGCCTATTGCACGCTGGCAAAGAAATCGCGCGAAGTTCTCGTCGGCACTCGCTTCGAGCTTCCGATCCTGGAGCAGGGCAAGGTCGTGACCGACGCGGCGGGCACGCGTATCCACGACCAGAAGATCGCAACCGCAAGCGGCCCACGTTGGATCGGCTGGCGTGAAGGTCTGGTACGCCCCGATGCGGATGAACCCGCTGAGATTCAATGCGTCGGACGCGACGTCACCGATCGCACCGAGGCCGAGCGCGCACTCGGCGAAGCGCGCGACCATGCCGATGCGGCAAGCCGTGCCAAATCGCGCTTCCTCGCCATGGTCTCGCACGAAATCCGCACGCCGCTGAACGGCATCATCGGCATGAACGGGCTGCTGCTCGACACTGCGCTGACCTCGGAACAAACGACGTATGCCAAGGCGGTGCGGACGTCCGGCGAAGCGTTGCTCGTGCTGATCGAGGAACTACTCGATTTTTCCAAGATCGAAGCCGGCAGGATCGACCTCGAACAGCGGCCTTTCGCGCTCGACAGCCTGATCGAAAGCATCACCGAACTTCTGGCGCCGCGGGCGCAAGCGCGCAACCTCGAGGTCGCCGCCTATGTCGATGAGCGGTTGCCGTCGAATGTGATTGGCGACGCCGCACGCCTTCGTCAGGTGCTGCTCAATCTCGCCGGAAATGCCATCAAGTTCACGCAGAACGGCGGTGTCGCGCTCATCGTCGAGCCCGGCCCGTCCCCTAACGACGTGCTGTTCATGGTGCGCGACACCGGCATCGGCATCGCGCCTGAAGCGCAGGCTCGCATCTTTCAGGAGTTCGAGCAGGCCGACGAGCGCATCGCGCAAGATTATGGCGGCACCGGTCTGGGACTCAGCATCAGCGAACGAATTGTCCGCCGTATGGGCGGCCACATCTCCCTGCAAAGCACGATCGGCAAGGGTTCGACGTTCTCCTTCACCATCCCGATGACCAACGGCGATGGCGATGGGGGCGGCGAACGGCGGCAGCCTTTCGCGATTCCCGACCTTGCCGACAAATCGGTCATGCTGGTCGCTCCGCAAAGCGTCGAAAACTCACTGATCGCCCGCCGGCTGCAGCGCTGGGGCGCGCAGACCTGCACGGTCACAGACGTCGCGGTGGCGCGCGCCTTGCTGCCGGAACGATCGTGGCACGCCGTCTTGGTCGACGGTGCGTTCGGACCGGTGGACGCCACCGCCTTCGCCGCCGTGGCTGCGCCTCACACTGCACATCGCATCGTGATCTTCACGCCGGCAATACGTCATGAGTATCGTGATCTCGTCGGTGGCTCCTTCACGGGTTATCTGGTGAGACCGTTACGCGCGGTGTCGTTGGCGATCCGGCTCAATGCGCCGCCACAGCTATCGACTCCGACCGAAGCGATCGAGCCGGCGCTCGACAACGAGCCGCTCGGCAGCACGACACCGAAAGTCACAGCCCGAGGCGGTTTGTCGATCCTGGTCGCGGAAGACAACGAGATCAACGCCCTGCTGATGCGATCGCTGCTGGCACGCCTCGGCCATCAGGTTGTCGTGACCACCAACGGTAACGCCGCAGTGGAATCATGGCTCGCTGCCGAAGCCGCGGAAAATCCCTACGACCTTATCCTGATGGACATTCAGATGCCGGAACTGAACGGCATCGAGGCGACCAAGCGCATTCGCATGCGCGAAGCCGGACAGACCGCACGTCGCACACCGATCATCGCACTGACCGCCAACGCTCTGGTGGAAGACCGCTACGCTTGCTTCGAAGCCGGAATGGACGGCTTTCTGGTCAAGCCACTCGACCGCGAGAAGCTTGCGGAAGTCATCTCCGGGTTCGTGTCCTCACGCCATCTCGCTGCCTGATTTGACCCACTTCCTCACCGATGTCATCCGCCACTCATGCGCGTGTCATACGGCTGTCGGATGCCGATGATCTGTCACCCTCGACGATCGCATCGACATGATTCGAGCGGATCGCGGTCACGAGGATGGCGATGCAAAGCTCCGAACACGGCACCGCGCGCGGATATGCGAAACAACCCCTGATCCAGATGCTGCGCCCGGAGACTGTCGGCGCACTCGCCAATACCGCGATCACCTGGCTGAAACCACAGCCCTACATTGGGCAGCCCGATCGCTCGACCGTCCCGCAACCGCTCTCGCTCGGACGGCTGGGCTCGCTCGAAGCAAGACTTGCCGGAAACAAGCGCGACATCAAACAGGCGCAGAGACTCCGCTACAAGGTGTTTTATAAGGACGGCGACGCGATTGCCGATGCCAGAACCCTGTTGGCGCGCCGCGACAAGGATGCATACGACAAGATTTGCGACCATCTTCTGGTGATCGATCACGACGCCAAGCCGACGCCAAGCGGAAAGCAGCGGGTAGTCGGAACCTATCGCCTGCTGCGCCAGGACATCGCCGAGCGCCACGACGGCTTCTACACCGAAAACGAATTCGATATCTCCGGCCTGACCGCACAGCACCGCGACCTGCGTTTCGTCGAACTCGGACGCTCCTGTGTCTCTCCACCGTATCGCAACAAGCGCACCGTTGAATTGCTGTGGCAAGGCATCTGGAGCTACGTCCGTCAGCATCGGCTTGATGTCATGATCGGTTGCGCCAGCCTCAACGGCACCGATCCCGACCGGCTGGCGTTGCCGCTGTCGTTCCTGCATCACTTCGCTTCCGCGCCTGAACCATGGCGGGCTGGACCGCAGCCGACACGTCGCGTGGAAATGAATCGCATCGCCAAGCATCGCATCGACCACAAGGCCGCGTTGCGCGAGCTGCCGCCGCTGATCAAAGGCTACTTGCGGCTGGGCGCTTATATCGGCGACGGCGCGGTGATCGATGACCAGTTCGGCACCACCGACGTGCTGATCATCCTACCGGTCTCGGTGATCAAGGCGCGCTATATCGAACACTTCAGCGCGGACGCGGCGTAGCGTTCCAGATCACAGACGCCGCAAGGCAACGGTTTCCACGACATGATCAGCGCCCTTCTTCAGGATCAGCGTCGCGCGCGGCCGTGTCGGAAGGATATTGTCTTCGAGGTTGGCGAGGTTGGTACGTTCCCAGATCGCCAATGCCGTCGCGGTAGCTTCTTCGTCCGACAACAACGCGTAACGATGAAAATAGGACCGCGGATCGTGGAACGCAGTGTCACGCAGCGCGAGGAAGCGTTTCACGTACCACTTGCGCAGCACCGGTTCGTCGGCATCGATGTAGACTGAGAAGTCGAAAAAATCCGACACAACCGGCACGGCCTGGCCATCGCGCGGCAGCTTGCCGGTTTGCAGCACATTGACGCCCTCGACGATCAAAATGTCAGGGCGATCGACCTCGATCCATTCATTGGGAATGATGTCGTAGGTGAGATGCGAATAGACCGGTGCCCGCACCGGCCGGCGCCCGGCCTTGATGTCGCTGAGGAAGGCGAGCAACTTTTGTAGATCGTAGCTTTCCGGGAAGCCCTTCTTCTGCATGATGCCCTGCCGTTCAAGCACGGCGTTGGGAAACAGAAAGCCGTCCGTCGTCACCAGATCGACCTTCGGTCGCGGCGACCATCGCGCAAGCAGCGCCTGCAAGACACGCGCGGTGGTCGACTTGCCGACCGCCACCGAGCCCGCGACGCCGATGATGTAGGGCATCTTGCGATCCTCGATGCCGAGGAATTGCCGCTGCGCCACATAGAGCCGCTGGGTGGCGTCGACGTAAATCGACAACAACCGTGACAGCGGCAGATAGATCTCCTCGACCTCGTTCAGATCAAGGCGATCGTACATCGAGCGCAGCGCCGCGATTTCGTCGGCGGCCAGCGTCATCGGCATGTCGTCGCGCAACTTGGCCCACTGATGACGCGTGAAAATCCGGTAAGGGTTGTATTGCTGATCCAGACGCATATCCATGGCGCCGCCCTTCCCGTGATCAGTCGCGCTTACGCGCGGCCTTTTCTTCCAGCCCGGACATCGACGTGCGTTGCGCCAGCGCCGCTTCGACATCCTCAAGCGACACGCCACGCGATTTCAAAACAACCAGCAGATGAAATAACAGGTCTGCGCTCTCGGCGATCAGATGATCGCGATTGTTCTCGACCGTCGCGATCACAGTCTCGATCGCTTCCTCGCCGAGTTTCTTCGCGCAATGCTCCGGCCCCTTGTCGAGCAGCTTGCGGGTGTACGACTTCTCGCCGCCAGACGTCGCGCGGGCATCGATGACGGCTGCGAGATCGTGAAGGGTGAAACGGGCCATGACTGTGCCTTTTAGCATTTTCGGCAAAAACGCGGGAGCGCAAACTCCGGCGTTGGTTTACGGATCGAGACGCATCGGCAGTCCGGCGCGTACCATGTGCTCCTTGGCCTCGCGGATGGTGAACTCGCCGAAATGGAAGATCGATGCCGCCAGCACCGCCGTAGCGTGGCCGCTGCGAATGCCCTCGACCAAGTGATCGAGATTGCCGACGCCACCAGAAGCGATTACCGGGACGGGGATACCATCGGCCACCGCGCGCGTCAGATCGATATCGAAGCCCGAACGGGTGCCGTCGCGGTCCATCGACGTCAGCAGGATTTCGCCCGCGCCGAGCGACACCACTTCCTGCGCGTACTCGACGGCATCGATGCCGGTCGACTTGCGACCGCCATGGGTGAAAATCTCCCAGCGATCCGACCCGCCGGCCCGCTTGACGCGCTTGGCATCGATCGCGACCACGATACATTGATCGCCGAACTTCTCCGCCGCTTCCTTGACGAACTCGCGCCGGCTGACCGCCGCGCTGTTGATCGAGACCTTGTCGGCGCCTGACTTCAGCAGCGTCCGGATATCATCGACGGTGCGCACCCCGCCGCCGACCGTCACCGGCATGAAGCAGGCTTCCGCCGTGCGCCGGACCACATCCAGCATGGTGCCGCGATTTTCGTAGGTCGCGGTGATGTCGAGGAAGCACAACTCGTCGGCGCCGGCGGCGTCATAAGCGATGGCCGCTTCCACCGGATCGCCAGCGTCGCGCAGGTCGACGAAATTCACACCCTTGACGACCCGACCATCCTTGACGTCGAGGCAGGGAATAACGCGCACTTTGAACATCGCGAACTCCTAGGCCGCCCGCGCGCTGCGGATCAGCTCAAGCGCCGCAGCGGGATCGACGCGCCCGTCATACAGCGCGCGGCCGGCAATCGCGCCAGCGAGCTTCTTCGCGCGCGGCGACAGCATCGCCTTGATGTCTTCGATTGAAGCCAATCCGCCGGAGGCGATCACCGGGATCGAGATGCTGTCCGCCAGCGCAATGGTCGCGTCGAGATTGAGGCCCTTGAGCAGACCGTCGCGGGCGATGTCGGTGAAAATAATCGCGGCAACGCCGGCATCCTCAAAACGCTGTGCGATTTCCAGTGCGGTGACCGTCGAAGTTTCCGCCCAGCCTTCCACTGCGACCTTGCCATCGCGCGCATCGAGTCCCACTGCGACGCGGCCGGGATACTTTTTCGCGGCTTCCTTCACAAACGCCGGATCGCGTACCGCCGCGGTGCCGATGATGACGCGGGTAATACCTTTCGCGAGCCACGCTTCCACAGTCGCCAGATCGCGAATGCCGCCACCAAGCTGCACCGGCATCTTGACGACCCCCAGCATCGCCTCGACGGCCTGCGCGTTCATCGGCTTGCCGGCGAAGGCGCCGTCAAGATCAACGACGTGCAGATACTCAAAGCCTTGCGTAGCGAAGCTCTGTGCCTGCGCGGCCGGATTAAGATTGAACACGGTGGCGCGCGCCATGTCGCCTTGCTCGAGGCGCACGCACTGACCGTTCTTGAGATCGATAGCGGGAAAAAGGATCACGGCTTCCACTTCAGAAAATTGGCAATCAGCGCCAGCCCGAACCGCTGGCTCTTCTCGGGATGGAATTGCGTGCCGATGGCGGTGTCCTTGCCCACCATGGCCGTCACCGGTCCGCCGTAATCGGCGCGCGCCAGCACATCGGCTTCGTTCGCCGCGTTGAGATGATAGGAATGCACGAAGTAAGCGTGGCGGCCTTTTGGTCCCAGCGGCAAACGCTCCAGCACCGGATGCTCGCGGATGACATCGAGCGTGTTCCAGCCCATGTGCGGAATTTTAAGGCTCTCATCGCGCGGCGCGATCTTCTCAACGTCGCCGCCGATCCAGTTCAGGCCGTCGGTGGTGACGTTCTCCTTGCCGTGGGTCGCCATCAACTGCATGCCGACGCAGATGCCGAAGAACGGCCGCGCCTTGAGGCGCACCGCTTCCGTCATGGCTTCGATCATGCCGTCGACGGCATCCAGCCCCTTGCGGCAATCGGCGAATGCGCCGACGCCGGGCAGCACGATGCGGTCGGCGCGGAATACCGCGTCGGGATCGCGCGTCACGATCACCTTGTCCGGATTTTCAAGGCTGCGGGCCGCGCGCTCGAACGCTTTCGCCGCCGAGTGCAGGTTGCCCGATCCATAATCGATAATGGCGACGCTCACACTGAGCCTCCCGGCTGGGGAAACAACCCGACGATGCTGCCGGGTATCGGCGGCGGCCGCGAAAACGGTTGCCCGGGAATATCGCGGGTCGGCGGTGGTCCGCCACGCTCGATCGACATCGGGTCGTCGGTGGAATCGTGATGTCCGCTGGTCCAGCGGTCGAAGAAACGCCGCTCGGCATCCTGTTCGTTAGTCCCGGCGACAACATCGAGTTGCCGCCACTTGCCGCGCGACAGGGTCCAGCGCCGCAGGCTGGCCGCTTCCAGACCCATCAGCAACGCGATCAACAACAGCACGGACAGGCTGACGCCACCGCTCACCCGGAGCACGCCAAGCGACACGCTGACACCGGCCATCACCGCGATGTAGCCGAGCAAGGCCCACCACAGCCGATGATAGAGCAACCAGAATCCGCCGAAGACGAAGGCCCAGACATGAAAGCCGTCGCGCACGAACACCGCGCGGTCGCCAGCGGCGCGCGAATGCATGTCGCTCGTTCGTGGCGCGTGCACCGTATAGATACGCATCATGTCCCTCCGACGGCCGCGCCGTCAGCCGCCAAGCTGGCCTTTGGTGGACGGCACCTCGCCCGCATTGCGGGGATCGATCGCCACCGCGGCACGTAGCGCCCGCGCCAAGCCCTTGAAGCAAGACTCGGCGATATGGTGGCTGTTCTCACCATATAGGGTCTCGACGTGCAGCGTCACACCGGCGTTGATGGCGAAAGCGTTGAACCACTCGCGCACCAGTTCGGTGTCGAATTCGCCGATCTTGTCGCGCGGAAACTCCGCCTTAAACACCAGGAACGGCCGCCCGGAAATGTCGATCACCACCCGCGTCAACGTCTCATCCAGCGGCATGTGAACGCCGGCATAGCGGGTGATGCCCGCCATGTTGCCGAGCGCCTGCTTGACCGCCTGGCCGAGCGCGATGCCGACATCCTCCGTGGTGTGGTGGAAATCGATATGGAGGTCGCCCACCGCCTTCACGTTGAGGTCGATGCGGGAATGGCGGGCCAGCAGATCGAGCATATGGTCGAAAAAGCCGATTCCGGTCGCGATATTGGCCGCGCCAGTGCCATCGAGATTGATTGCCACCTCGATATCGGTTTCCTTCGTCTTGCGCTTGATCGTGGCCGTCCGCATAGGGACTCTCCGCACCCTGAACATTTCGAAAACGCGCCCTTTTAACAGGCCGTTGCCGCCTTCGCTACTGCGGGATGCCGGGTTTCGGCGGTCGATTGGTCATATGGTGACCGGATTCGGCCGATCCACCGCAATTGCAACCCTGCCCGCCAGTCCCTAGATCATGGCCGCGAAAGGATTCCCATGAACGCACCACATTCGACGTCCGGCGACGGCTCGCCGCAGGTCTGGCACGGCACCACCATCGTCACTGTCCGCAAGGGCGGCAAGGTGGTGGTCGGCGGCGACGGACAGGTCTCGATCGGCCAGACCGTCATCAAATCCAACGCGAAAAAGGTCCGCAAGCTCGGCAAGGGCGACGTGATCGGCGGCTTCGCCGGCGCCACCGCCGACGCCTTCACGCTGTTCGAGCGGCTGGAGGCCAAGCTGGAGCAATATCCCGGTCAACTCACCCGCGCGGCGGTCGAACTGGCCAAGGACTGGCGCACCGACCGCTACCTGCGCCGGCTGGAGGCGATGATGATCGTTGCCGACAAGGAGGTCTCGCTGGTGCTGACCGGTACCGGCGACGTGCTCGAGCCGGAAGGCGGCGTGATGGCGATCGGCTCCGGCGGCAACTATGCGCTGGCGGCCGCCCGCGCGTTGATCGACAGCGACAAGGACGCCGAGACCATCGTGCGCCGTTCGCTCGATATCGCCGCGGACATTTGCGTCTACACCAATCGCAATGTGACCCTCGAAACCCTGACAGCCTGAACGCATGACCGACTTCTCTCCCCGCGAAATCGTTTCCGAACTCGACCGCTTCATCGTCGGCCAGAACGACGCCAAGCGCGCCGTCGCCATCGCGCTGCGTAACCGCTGGCGGCGCATTCAGCTCACCGGCTCCTTGCGTGAAGAGGTGCTGCCGAAGAACATCCTGATGATCGGCCCCACCGGCGTCGGCAAGACCGAGATTGCGCGACGGCTAGCGAAGCTCGCGGGTGCGCCGTTCCTGAAAGTCGAAGCTACGAAATTCACCGAAGTGGGCTATGTCGGCCGCGACGTCGAGCAGATCATCCGCGACTTGATCGAGGTCGGCATCGCGCAGACCCGCGAGCGCAAGCGCAAGGACGTGCAGGCGCGCGCCCAGGTCGCGGCCGAGGACCGCGTCCTCGACGCGCTTGTCGGCGGCAACGCCAGCGCCGCGACACGGGATTCGTTCCGCCGCAAGCTGCGGGCCGGCGAACTCAACGACAAGGAAATCGAGATCGAGGTGCAGTCGATCGGCGGCACGCCGATGTTCGAGATTCCGGGGCTACCCGGTGCGCAGATGGGCGCGATCTCGATCGGTGACATTTTCGGCAAGATGGGCGGCCGCACCAAGACGCGGCGTCTCACCGTAGAAGATTCGCACGAGATCCTCGTCAACGAGGAATCCGACAAGCTGCTCGACAACGACCAGCTTGTGCTGGAAGCCATCAGCACCGTCGAGAACAACGGCATCGTCTTCCTCGACGAGATCGACAAGATCTGCGTACGCGACGGCGCACGCGCCGGCGACGTCTCGCGCGAAGGCGTGCAGCGTGATCTGCTGCCGCTGATCGAAGGCACCACCGTCTCCACCAAGCACGGCGCGGTGAAGACCGACCACATCCTGTTCATCGCCTCGGGCGCATTCCACATCGCCAAGCCGTCGGACCTGTTGCCGGAGTTGCAAGGCCGGTTGCCGATCCGTGTCGAACTGAATGCACTGACGCGTGACGACATGCGCCGCATCCTCACCGAGCCGGAAGCCTCGCTGATCAAGCAGTATGTCGCGTTGATGCAGACCGAAGGCGTCACGCTGGAATTCGCCGACGATGCCATCGACGCGTTGGCCGATGTCGCCGTCGCAGTGAATGCCACGGTGGAAAACATCGGCGCGCGGCGTTTGCAGACGGTGATGGAGCGGGTGCTCGACGACATCTCATTCGTCGCACCGGATCGCAACGGCGAAACCATCCGCATCGATGCCGCCTATGTGCAGAAGCATGTCGGCGATCTGGCGAAGAATTCGGATCTGAGCCGGTTTATTTTGTAGTCTTCCCAGCAAACTTTCCCATCGTCATGGCGCGGGGCTTGTCCCGGCCATCTGTTTACCGACCATGTGATTTCAAGACGTGGATGCCCGCGACAGGCGCGGGCATTGGTATTGGTGCCTCACCGCGCTCGCCGCACGCGCACATAGAGCGCGCCGGCGCCGCCGTGGCCGATATGCGCTTGCTCAAAGCCGACGACCAGCGTGCGGAACTCCGGCAACGACAGCCATTCCGGCACTTGCCGGCGCAGCACGCCGCGTTCGGATTCCGGGCCCGTGGTACTCCCCTTGCCAGTGACCACCAGCACGAAGCGCAGACCGTCACCGCTGGCGTGTTGCAGGAAATGCAGCAGCGCACGATGCGCGCGCGCCTGTGTCATGCCGTGCAGATCGAGCCGCGCATCAATCTCAATCCTGCCACGCGACAGATGCGTGCGTTCACGCCGGCCAAGCGGCGCTAACGGCGGAGCAGGTGACGGACGATTCACTTTCGCAGGTTGACTCGGTGGTGTGACAGATTCGTTTCGCAATCGCTTGGCCGTACTCTGCACCGTCGGCGGCGTCACCTCAGCCGCCGGAGCGGCCTCGATCTTCGTGGCACGCGTTCTCTTGTGCAGCGGCTTGGCCTGTTTCGCCACGCTTTCCCACAACGCACGTTCTTCCGTGCTCAGCACACGCTTGCGGCGTGGTGGCGGCACGTCGATGAGGATTTCGTCCGGCGGCCGCCGCTTCATCGGTGGCCCCGGCGAGGGTGATTCCGCGAGCGGTGATGTTGCGGCGGGCGTTTCACCGTTGCATCCCGCCTGACCTGCGGCAGCGGCACGGTGCGTCCGGCGGCGACCGGATCGAGTGCGTTCGGCACCAAAATCGCGAAACGAATGCTGTGACGCAATCGGCCGGCGATTTGCGCGGCCTCAGCGCCCGCGCCGAAATAGATGTCTGCCCGCGCCGGCCCGACGATGGCGGAGCCGGTATCCTGCGCGATCATCAGATGGTGGAACGGCGTTTGCGCCTGTGCGGATTCGATCGGCAAAGTGCCGTCGAGAAAGAACGGCGTGCCGTAGACGTGAAGCGCCTTGTCCACCGCGATGGAACGCCGCGGTGTCAGCGGCACGCCCTGCGCGCCGACCGCCTCGTCCTTGTCGGACAATCGGACCTCGCGGAAGAACACATAAGATTGGTTCTGCCGCCGCAATTCCTTGGCACCGTCCGGATTGGCTGCCATCCATTCCCGAATGCGCTGCATCGACATCTGCTCACGCGGAATGATGTTGCGTTCGATCAGGATGCGGCCGACCGGCGTATAGCGATAGCCGTTGTGCGCGTCGTAGTTGATGCGGATGGTCGAGCCGTCTTCGAGGCGAACGCGCGCCGAACCTTGAATCTGCGTGAACAGCAGGTCGGTCTCGCTCTTGAGCCAACAGATTTCGAGGCCGCGCCCGGCAATGGCGCCATCCTCGATGGCGGCGCGATCGTAATACGGCACCAGCTTGCGGCGGCCGATCTTGCGAAACACATCGCCGCCGTTGGGCAGCCCGGTATCGCTCTGCTTGTAGCCGCGCACGAACAGGTTCGACGGACGGCGGTAGACCGGCACGGTATAGACATCGGTCCGCGTTCGCGATCCATCGATGATGGGTTCGTAGTAGCCGGTGACAAAGCCGGCGTCTTCGCCGAGGCGCGAAATCCAGAGCGGACGAAAATGTCGTTCAAAAAAACGGCGCGCAGCCTGATCGTTTTCGACGTGCGACGCCTTGGCGGCGGCGCACGGCGCACGCAACGAATCGCCCATCGCCTTGCTGATTTGCAGCGGCTGACGTGCGGCCAGGATCGCCTTGCAGCTTTTTTGAAATGCCCCGAATGCCGCCAGATGGCCGTCGTCACGCCAACCGGTCAGCGCATCCCACGTCGCAGGCGTATATTGGCCACCCGGAATCTCGATGGGAAAAACCCGATGCTGCTGATGCTGCTGCTTGGCAGTATGATGGAAACGCCGCGCCTCCGCCGGCAACGATAGCGCGCCCAGCAGACCGATCGCGAGCCAAAGCGCCGCGGAGCGCGCGCCGAGCCGGACCGCGCTATTGCGCGCTTCCGGTCCCAACCAGCTTCCAGTTCGGATCGCGCGAATTGGTGTCGCGGGCAAACGTCCAGACATCGGTGATATCGGCAACCTTTTCCGGATTGCCGTCGACGACCGCACCTGTCTTGTCTCGAGTGACGGAAATCATCTGCGAGACGAAGCGGATCGTCAGTTGGCTGATGCGGTCGCGCACTTCGGCATTGACCAGCTCGGCCTTATCAATGGAGACGAAGCGCGTATCGACCTTCTGTTCGGCCTTTTCGCGAGCACGGATCGCGCCGTCGAAGCTATCGTAGACCTCCGAGGACAACAGGTCCTTCAAGGCGCGACGGTCGCCGTTGGCGAACGCCAGCACGATCATTTCGTAGGCGCTGCGGGCGCCGCTGATGAAATGCTTGGCATCGAACGAGGAATCCTGCGCGACAATAGCATCGAGACCCGAAGCCAGCGCGGAGCCGGGCTCGGCAAAACCCTTCCAGCGATTGGCAGGTGGTTCCACCTCGCCGGTAGGCGCAGCCGGTGGCTGGTCGATCACGGTTCCAGGCATCTGCACCACCTTGCCGTCCTGCGCGCCGTTGAGAACGTCGCGGGCCGCACGATCAAGCGGCGGCCGCTCGCTTCCGGTACGCTGTCCAAGCACATTGCGCAGACGCAGGAAGATAAATACCGCCAACGCCAGAAAGATGATGGTGTAGATATCCACGTCGTGTTCGCTTTCCAATCGGTCTAATCGCGCCCTTGGCGAGCCGGGCGCGGGAATCTCAGTCGTGCATCAGGCCGCTGGAGCCCGTCCCCCTCATGTAGGGACCGGAGCGCGCCGAGCCAATGGCACTTTTTGGCACGGGGATCGGACTTCCGGGACTGAGGGCCACGCAATCGCCCCGACATTTCCTTTGATACTGATCCGGCTCATGAAATTGTAGCGCTTTTCCGGGCCGAGAGGAAACTGATATCCACCCGAAAGCTGCTCTTTGCGGCCAAATACGGGCTTGCGGGGGCAACCAAGGCGTACCGGTCTTGCACCCTGCTTGTCGAGCATGGCAGGGCTATGATAGCCACACGCCGACGCGGCAATTTGCCCTCGTCGGCCGCTTGGGAGCGAACTTGCCGCCAAACGGTTCCAATCTGGCCAGATGCTTCAGGAGAATTTGTTATGGCGAACGGCAACGGCACCCCTCCCGAGGCGGCGCCTCCCCCGCAGCTCAACGTGCTTGCGCAGTACACCAAGGACCTGTCGTTCGAGAACCCCAACGCGCCGAAGTCGCTGGGGCAGCAGCAGCAACAGCCCTCGATCAACATTCAGATCAATGTCGGGGCCAACAATATCGCCGAGAACGAATTCGAAGTCGTACTGTCGATCGAAGGCAAGGCCGAAAGCCAGGGCATGGTGATGTTCAATTTCGAACTCGCCTATGCCGGTGTGTTCCGGATCGTCAACGTTCCGCAGGAGAACCTGCATCCGCTGATCATGATCGAATGCCCGCGGCTGCTGTTCCCGTTCGCGCGCGAAATCATCGCGACGGCGGTGCGCGACGGCGGCTTCCCGCCGCTGATGCTCGACCCGGTCGATTTCGTCGGGTTGTACCGGCAGAACATGGAACGCCAGGCCGAACAGATCAAGCCAAGCTGAGCGATCTGAATTTTCAGTGATACGAGTTGGGGTCTTTCATCGAACGATGAAGGACCTCAACTTTTTTAACGATCTCGTTCATTCGCTTCGCTTAAAGGGACTTTGACCGATGCGCTATTCCGGCGCGCTGTCGGCATATTCATGCCAGATCGGTTTATCACTCAGCGTCGCAACAAACGCCCGATGCGCGTCGCGTTCGTCCACGGTGAGGCGCGGTGCGAGCGGCGCCGGCCGCTGGCGGCGCGGTGCATCGCTGACACCATGGCCGCGCACCACGCTGGTTTCCGTCAGGATCAGTTGTGACTGCCGCGCGCCGATCAGATCGATATAGACCTCGGCCAATAGTTCGGCGTCGAGCAGCGCGCCGTGCTTGGTACGGTGCGAATTGTCGATCGAATAGCGCGAGCACAGATCGTCGAGACGATTGGACACGCCGGGATGCTTGCGCCGCGCCAATAACAGCGTATCGACCAGCCGGTCGCGCGGAATTGCCGTGCGCGTCATGCGGCCCAGTTCGGCATTGATGAAGCCGATGTCGAACGACGCGTTGTGAATCACCAGCGGTGCATCGCCGATGAACTCGAGAAATGCATCGACA
This sequence comes from Hyphomicrobiales bacterium, assembly GCA_017305595.1. GTDB lineage: Bacteria > Pseudomonadota > Alphaproteobacteria > Rhizobiales > Xanthobacteraceae > 62-47. The sequence continues at coordinate 30,895 of JAFKKL010000013.1, forward strand.
ACTTCCGCGAATTTCGGCTGCCCCGCGAGAAACTCTGTCGACAGCCCATGCACCGCAAAGGCTTCCGCCGGCATGTCGCGTTCGGGGTTGATGTAGCAGTGATAGACCTGCCCGGTCGGCATCCGGTTGAAGATTTCAACACAGCCGATTTCCACCAGCCGATCGCCGCGCAGCGGATCGAGGCCGGTGGTTTCAGTATCGAGAACGATTTCGCGCATACTCTTAGGATCCAGTCCGGGCGATTCAGCCTCGCCGAATCGGCAGTTTAACAACTTGGTCGAGAATTTCGCGGATCCGTATCCGCACCGGGTCGAGTCCGTGGGATGTATCCACCACAAAATCGGCACGCTTGCGCTTCTCGGCATCAGGTAATTGCTTGGCGAGGATCGCGTCGAGTTTTTCCGGCGTCATGCCTTCGCGCGCCAGAATGCGCTCGCGTTGCACTTCGGGCGCCGTCGTCACCACCACCACCGCGTCGACGCGGCTTTCGCCACCGGTTTCATACAACAACGGAACATCGACCACGGCCACCGGCGCGCCAGATTTTTCGGCATCGTCGAGAAATTTCTGATGATGCGCGCGCAGCATCGGATGCACGATGCTTTCCAGCCGCTTCATCGCGTCCGCATCATGCACGACGCGCGGCGACAGCAATGTGCGGTCAACCCTGCCGTTAACGGTCGTTCCGGGAAACGCCGCCTCGATCGCCGCCACCGCTTCGCCCTCATACAGCCGATGCACGGTGGCGTCGGCGTCGTAAACCGGAACGCCAGCCTCCTCGAACATCTTCGCGGTGGTCGATTTTCCCATGCCGATCGAGCCGGTCAGCCCCAGTATTCGCATCGATAGACTCCTAAAACCGGAGAAGATTCCGGCTCCGCAAGAATGCTAATAACGGCAACAGGGGCATTCCGAGGATCGTGAAATAGTCGCCTTCGATCCGCTCGAACAGGTGCACGCCGAGCCCTTCAAGTTGATAGGCGCCAACGCTGCCCAACACCGCGCTTCCAGTCTCGACAAGATAAGCCTCGATCTCCTTCCCGCTCAACGGCCGCATCATCATTCGCGCAATGCTGATGTGAGAGAACAGCACCTGCCCGTCACGGACCACCGCGACCGCGGCATGAAGTTCGTGAGTTCTTCCGGCCAGCGTCGCAATCTGATCGGCCGCGGCGGCGCGATCCGTCGGCTTGCTGAAGCGCCGCTCGCCTAGCGCTAGCGTCTGGTCCGCACCGATGACATAGCGGCCTGGATACAACACGGAGATTGCCGATGCCTTGGCGCGCGCCAAACATTCCGCCACCTCGCCCGGCGCGGTTAGCCCCGATTCCATCTCAATAGCACGTTCGTCAAGTTCGGCGGGCAGAGCCTCGAACGCGAGGCCTGCCCCCGTGAGAACAGCCTGCCGGGCGCGACTTTGCGATGCCAGGATCAGCGGCGGCTGGCCTTGCGCCAACATGGAAGTCCTGTCCGTCATTCCGGGGTTCGCCGTCGCTGCCGGTCGGCATAGAGTTTGATGACGGCAGCGGCGGTTTCCTCGATCGAGCGCCGTGTCACATCCAGCAACGCCCAGCCGTAACGCGCGCTGAGCCGGCGGGCGGCGGCAACTTCATCCGTCACCGACTGCTTATCGGTGTAGATATCGTTGGCGGAATGCGCACCTATGCTGAGCAGCCGGTTCTGCCGGATTTGAATCAGCCGCTCGGGGGTCGCGTGAAGACTGACCACCAGCGGTTTCTTCAAGGTTTCCAGTTGCGGCGGGATCGGAACGCCAGGCACTAGCGGCACGTTCGCGGTGCGGATGCCGCGATTGGCGAGATAAATTGACGTTGGCGTCTTCGACGTTCGCGAGACGCCGACCAAAACGACGTCCGCTTCCTCCAGCCCTTCAACATGCTGGCCGTCGTCGTGCATCATGGTGTAGTTGAGCGCGTCGATCCGCTTGAAATATTCGGCGTTCAACGTGTGTTGCGCACCGACGCGGCCGGTGGTGGCGGCGCCAAGATAGGCGTGAAACAACTGCATCACCGGCCCGATGATCGACAGGCTCGGGATATTGATCTCTTTGCACTTGTTCTCGAGCCGGCTGACCAGATCCTCTTCCAGCAGCGTGAACAGAACAATTCCCGGCGCTTCCTCGATCTCGGCGAGCACGCGATCGAGTTGCTTCTGGCTCCGCACCAGCGGGTAGACGTGCTCCACCGGCGTCACATTGGCGTATTGCGCAGCGACCGCGCGTGCCACCGTGATCAGTGTTTCGCCGGTCGAGTCCGACACCATGTGAAGATGAAAATAGTTGCCCGTGGTCGGCACGCGAATGATCCAATCAGTCCTGTGTGTTGTGTGAATCGGTGTGGACGATTTACGAAGTTTTCACCATCGGCCGGGAGGCTCGGGATAACCGGGGTCGTTCTGCACAGGCGTGTCTGCGTGGACAAGATTCCATGCGGGTGGGGAGTCTAGCGGGAATAGCCCTGCTTGTCGCTTGATAACTTCGCCACGCAGCAACCGCAACCGATTGAAAATTCGGACAATATCGATCTTTGCCGATCGAATGGGAAAAGCGGTGACAACTTCGCTGCGGGCTTGGATAAACGGGGACAATATTGTCCGGCCACAATCCACGGTCACTTAGACTCAAACCTAAGATTCTAGAAATATTGATTTGGAAAGAGGGGCGCTGCGGATATTGATGAGCCTAGCACCGGCTCACGAGAAAACTCGCATTACCGCGAAACGGTTCCAGTCGGCACCGCGTCCAGACACCATAATGAGACTTGCAGATGTACGAGTGGATCAAGGCCTTCCATGTGATCGCGGTGATTTCCTGGATGGCCGGAATGCTCTATCTGCCGCGCCTGTTTGTCTATCACTGCGAGGCGGAGATCGGATCGAAGCAGTCCGAGACCTTCAAGGTGATGGAGCGGCGGTTGCTGAAAGCCATCATCAACCCGGCAATGGCTGTCACGTGGGTGCTCGGGCTGTATATGGCCTGGAGCGGCCACTGGTTCCTGAGCGGCTGGTTTCACGTCAAGCTGTTCCTGGTGCTGGTGATGTCCGGCGTGCACGGGCTGTTCAGCCGCTGGGTGCGTGAATTCGGTCAGGACAAGAACACGCGGAGCCAGAAATTTTACAGGGTTATCAATGAGGTACCGACAATCCTGATGATCGGAATCGTGATCATGGTGATCGTCAAGCCATTCTGACGCAGATTTCTGCGCTAACCGTCCCTTGCACCGTCTTGCGCGGACGCCGCTGATTTTCTATATTCGTTCCATCCCACCCCACGCAGGCGGATGTGGTTGTCGCCCGAAAGCCAAATGGCATCGGCCGCTACATCGGGTTTGAAGCCCTTCCGGCACCTTCCTTGCTTCAGATTTGCGGAAACGCTGTCAGGCATTCCGCATTTCCAAAGCCACCTTCGATCTCCTCCTTATTTATTTTCCTACAGGACCACTCCCAATGCGGGAAATGAAACTTCAGGATCTCAAGGCTCAGACTCCCGGCGAACTGGTAACGCTGGCGGAAGAACTTGGCGTTGAGAACGCCAGCACCATGCGCAAGCAGGAGCTGATGTTCGCCATTCTCAAGCAATTGGCGATTCAGGAAACCGACATCATCGGCGAAGGCGTCGTCGAAGTGCTGTCGGACGGCTTCGGCTTCCTGCGCTCGCCGGATGCGAATTATCTCCCCGGACCGGACGATATCTATGTCTCGCCGTCGCAGATCCGCCGTTTCGGCTTGCGCACCGGCGACACCATTGAGGGCCACATCCGCAGCCCGAAGGAAGGCGAACGCTACTTCGCGCTGCTCAAAGTCAACACGCTGAACTTCGAAGACCCCGAGAAATCCAAGCACAAGGTCAACTTCGACAACCTGACGCCGTTGTTTCCGGACGAGCGCTTCAAGCTCGAACTCAACGATCCGACCCGCAAGGACCTGTCGCCGCGCGTCATCGATATCGTCGCCCCGATCGGCAAGGGCCAGCGCGCTTTGATCGTTGCGCCGCCGCGCACCGGCAAGACGGTGCTGATGCAGAACATCGCGCACTCGATCACGGCGAACCATCCGGAGTGCTATCTGATCGTTCTTCTGATCGACGAACGGCCGGAAGAAGTCACCGACATGCAGCGTTCGGTGAAGGGCGAGGTCGTGTCCTCGACCTTCGACGAACCGGCGGTGCGTCACGTTCAGGTCGCGGAGATGGTGATCGAGAAAGCTAAGCGCCTTGTCGAACACGGCCGCGACGTCGTCATCCTGCTCGATTCGATCACCCGCCTCGGTCGTGCCTACAACACCGTGGTGCCGTCATCCGGCAAGGTGCTGACCGGCGGTGTTGATGCCAACGCCTTGCAGCGGCCGAAGCGGTTCTTCGGCGCGGCGCGCAACATCGAGGAAGGCGGCTCGCTGACGATTATTGCTACCGCGCTGGTTGATACCGGTAGCCGCATGGACGAAGTGATTTTCGAAGAGTTCAAGGGCACCGGCAACTCGGAACTGATCCTCGACCGCAAGGTGGCCGACAAGCGCACCTTCCCGGCCATCGACATTGCGCGCTCCGGGACCCGCAAGGAAGAACTCATCACCGATCCGCAACTGCTCAAGAAGATGTATGTGCTGCGGCGCATCCTCAATCCGATGGGCACCATGGACGCGATCGAGTTCCTGCTCGACAAGCTGCGCAACACCAAGAACAACAGCGAGTTCTTCGATTCGATGAACACATAACACTGGCATGTTGTAAGCGTTAAATAACAAAAGCCCGCGAGTGATCGCGGGCTTTTTGTTTGACAACGATCTCGCACGAACCTTTTCGGGATTTCCGCGACTGACGGTTAGTCACATCAGGAAATCGAACGACCGATGTTTGCGACGTTTCTTCATACCCTGCCCTATGCGATCAGCGCGATCCTTTGTGCCGTCGTGCTGGTGGGCTTCTGGCGCGGTCTCACGCTGCCGCCGCACAAGGACGGAAACGGCCCGCACCGCAGTATCCATTGGTGGTACGGTCCACGCGATTAATAAGATGGGTTATCGTTGCGCGATGAGTTCGATCAACGCCTGCGGTGTTGTCACCGGCAGCGAGCAGCTTTGCTGGCGGCAGATGAAAGCCGCCGCACCCTTGATGCTGTCCGCCTTGGCACGCGCGGGATGCTGTTGCGGTAACTGATCAGCGCGTGGCGCATGAAAGACGATGGACGTGGCATGCGGCAGTCGCCGTGCCGCGGTGACAAGTGCATCGGCGTCATCCCCCTCGCCCACGATAACAACTTCCGCGCCGGTCAGATGAAGGTCGAGCGCGTTCAGCAGCGACAGATGGCCGAACATATTTTCGACGGCGCGCGGCAACAGCGCCGCGAACAATGCGTCGGTTTTCACGCGCCAGCGATCGTCGCCGTTGAGTACCGCGAGCCGCACCAGGTTTTGTGCGATCAGGCCGTTGTGGTTGGGAATCGCATCGTCGACGCTGGAATGCGGACGAACGATCAGGCCTTCCGCATCGTCGGCCGTGAGGTAATAGCCGCCGTGATCGGCATCGGCGTAGTGGCGATCCAGCAGACCCTGCCACGCGACGGCCTGTTGCAGGAACGAGCCCTCACCCGTCGTTTCATGCAGCGCCAGTGCGGCGCGGATCATCGCGGCATAGTCGGAGGCAAGACCGGGGATGAGAAGTTGTCCGGCGCGCCACGAATGGCCGAGCCGGCCGTCGCGTGTCATCGAGGTCGCGATGAATGTAAAGGCGCGCCGTGCGAGATCGAGCCACGCCGATTCGGCGAAGACAATTGCCGCGTGCGCCAGTGCCGCGATCATCAAGCCGTTCCAGTCCGCCAGTACCTTGTCGTCAAGGCCGGGTCGAATGCGCGTCGCACGTCGCGTCAAAAGTTTGTTCCGCAGCCCCTGCATATGTGTGTCGTCGTCACTGCCGAGATCGATGCTCTTGAGACGATTGGGAATGTTGTGGCCTTCGAAGTTTCCCTCCGTAGTGATGTCGTATCGCGCGACAAAATCTGCAGCGTCTTGCGCGCCAAGCACCGATTCAACTTCCGCCAGCGACCAGACGTAGAACTTGCCCTCCTCGCCTTCGGAATCGGCGTCGAGTGAAGATGCGAACGCGCCTTCTGCCGTCGTCATCTCACGCACGAGCCAGCCGACGGTTTCCTGCGCGCGCTGTTCGTAAAGTTTGTTCGGTGCACGCGCATGCTCGAGCGCCAGCAGATCGAGGAGTTGCGCATTGTCGTAAAGCATCTTCTCGAAATGCGGCACCAGCCATCGTTCGTCGACCGAATAGCGCGCGTAGCCGCCGCCGAGATGATCGTAGATGCCGCCCTGGCTGATATGCGTTAACGTCAGATTGGTGGTGATGAGGAAGCGTTCGTCGCCGCTACGCGCACCGCCGCGCCACAAGAATTCCAGCATCGAACACTGCGGGAATTTCGGTGCGCCGCGCAGGCCGCCGTTCACCGGATCGGTGGCGCGCGCGATCGATACCGCGGCGTTATTCAACTCATTGATGCCCAGTTGCGTCGCCGCGTTGCCGCGTGTGCGCTCCGCCAGCTTGGCGAGCAGCGCATCGCGGTTGTGGATGATCTTGTCCGGCTCCTCACGATAAAGCCGCGACACGGTGCGCAATAGGTCGGTGAAACCGGGCCGGCCATATTGCGCCTGTTTGGGAAAGTAAGTCCCGCCCCAAAACGGTTCGCCGTCCGAGGTGAGAAACATCGTCAGCGGCCAACCGCCCTGCTCGCCCAAGAGATGTAGCGCATTCATGTAGATCTGATCGATGTCCGGCCGTTCCTCGCGATCGACCTTGATGTTGACGAACAGCTCGTTCATCACCTTCGCGGTCGCCTCGTCCTCAAAACTTTCGTGCGCCATGACATGGCACCAGTGGCATGCGGCATAGCCGACCGACAGCAGGATCGGTTTGTTGGCGCGCTTCGCTTCCGCCAGCGCGTCCGGACCCCATGGCCACCAGTCCACCGGGTTGTGCTGATGCTGCAGCAGGTAGGGGCTGGTTTCGCGCGAAAGCCGGTTGGTGTGCGACGATGCCTCGGTCATGCTACGGCCTTCCGGTTGCGATGTGGGAACGATGCATGGTTGCATCGCGCGTCGTGCTTGTTGAATAGATAGGCCATGCATCCGCGAGAACAAACCATCTTCGCTTTGTCGTCAGGTCGCCCGCCAACTGCGATCGCCATCGTGCGGGTTTCCGGCGCACAGGCTGGTCGTGCATTGAAGACACTCGCGGGCAAGCAGTCGGCACCGCGCATTGCAACGCGGGTGCTGTTGCGCGATGCGCAAAGCCAAGCCATCGATGATGCGGTGGTGCTGTGGTTTCCAGGGCCGGCGAGTGCCACCGGTGAGGACGTTGCCGAGTTTCACGTCCATGGCGGACGCGCGGTGCTGGCTGCGTTGTTTGCATCGTTGTCCGAGCTTGATGATATGCGCCCGGCGGAGCCGGGCGAGTTCACCCGGCGCGCGTTCGAGAACGGCAAGATCGACCTCACCGAAGCGGAGGGGCTCGACGATCTGATTCATGCCGACACCGACCGGCAACGACGACAAGCGCTGCGGCAATTGCAGGGATTACTCGGCGACAAGGCGCGTGACTGGCGGCGGCAGATCATCGAAGCAGCGGCGCTCGTCGAGGCGGGGATCGATTTTGCCGATGAAGGCGATGTGCCGGAGGAATTGTTGGCGCCGGCGCTCGCGAGGATCGCGGCGCTGAAGGACGAGATCGAACAAGCATTGGCGTCGTCGTCGCACAGCGAACGTTTGCGCGACGGTCTGGTGGTGGCGATCGCCGGCGCGCCGAATGTCGGCAAATCGACGCTGCTGAATGCGCTGGCGCGGCGCGAGGTGGCGATCGTTTCGCCGCACGCCGGCACCACGCGCGATGTCATCGAGGTGCAACTCGATCTCGACGGTTATCCGGTGACGTTGATCGACACTGCGGGTATTCGTGAGACGGATGATCCAGTCGAGCAGGAGGGTGTGCGGCGCGCGAAGGCGCGGGCAGGGGACGCCGACCTGGTGTTGTGGCTGACGGAAGGTCGGCCGTTGGCCGATACGCCGATGGACGACGTCGCCGGTCACGTGCCGCGTTGGCTGGTGCGCAACAAGCTCGATCTGACGCCAGCTTCCGGGGTCGAAAATAGCCTCGGGAATCTTGCGGCAGGACCGGAGCCGTTTCATGGCGACATTCGGGCGAGCGAGGCGGGGGCGGGGCGCCAGTTTGCGATCTCGGCCGCGCGGGGCGACGGGTTGCCGGAGTTGATCGATGCGATCCGGGGCTACGCGGAACAATATTTCGCGGCGGGTGAGTCGGGGTTGATCGCGCGGGCCCGGCATAGGGAATTATTGCGCACAACCGCAGAAATGTTGCATCGCAGCATTGTTGTGCGGGGTCTGGGCGATGAACTGGTCGCGGAGGAACTCCGCGCCGCATCGTTTACGCTCGGCCGACTTTTGGGCCGGGTCGACGTCGAGGATCTACTCGATGTCATTTTCCGCGACTTCTGTATAGGGAAGTAATAATACTATAATATAGGAATAATATTTAATTCATTTTATCGGATCTTCTGCCAATTGGAATGCCGACATTCGAAGCATTTAAAGCTAGACGCGGTGGTTCGCTGTCGTAAGGCTTGTTTTTGCCCTTCTCCAGAGACTTTACAGCCGGCAAAGTGCGTGCCCCTCAGTTTGAGATCGGTCAAGTAGCGGTCGGCACTGCTATGAGCTGCCTTGCTGTCCTTGTTTCACGTGAAACACCCGCAAAGCCACTGACGGTACCGCCTTTGTTTCACGTGAAACAGCTCCGCCGGATTCCGCTTC
>JAFKKL010000350.1 GCA_017305595.1 Hyphomicrobiales bacterium
AACGTCAGATAATCGTCAACACCGGCTCGCTCGAGAAAGCCTTCCGGTCGCTGAGCATCTTCTCGAAAATACGTTCTGCGGGCATGACGACGCGCCCCGGCGATGTCAGCCGCCACAGGCTGCGCGCGATGGTCACGTCTTGGATCGGGATCAGTTTCAGCCGGCCCTGTTCGACCTGATCGGCAACCGCCGCTTCCGACACGATCGAGACGCCGACGCCGGCGGCGACCACCTGTTTGATTGCCTCGGTGCTGCCGATTTCCAGCGTGCGCGTCGGTTCGATGCCATGCGCCGCCAATGCCTGCGCCACCACCTCGCGCGTGCCGGAGCCGGGTTCGCGGACGATCATGATCTCATCCTGTAGCCGCTTCGGATCGATCGGCTGGGTGTCGCACGCGAAGGGATGATCCGGCGCGACGATCAGCGCCATCACGTCGGTTTGCCAAGGCACCATCGTCAACCCGCGCACCTCGACCGGGCCCTCGACGAGGCCGATGTCGATATCCTGATTGGCCATCTGCTCGGCGATGTCGCGGGTGTTGGCGCTGACCAGAAACAGATCGACATCAGGATGCGCGCGATGAAATGCGCCGAGATAGCGCGCCAGCATATAGGTCGCGATGGTGGTGCTGGCGCCGATCCGCAGCGAGCCGTTATGCAGACCGCGCAGCGCGGAGAGTTCGTCCTCGGCGGCGCGCTCCACCGCGAACAGCGCTTCGGCATGGCGCGACAGCGCGAGGCCTTCGTCGGTCGGCACCACGCCCTTCGGCGTCCGATTGAGCAGGCGGCAGCCGACCTGCAATTCGAAGTCGCGAACGCCCTTCGAGATGGCCGGCTGGCTGATGTTCAGCGTTTCGGCGGCGCGTGAAAAGCTTCCGGTCCGGACGACCGCCGCAAACATGCGGAACAGGTGGAGATTGAGCGACATAACCTATCTCTATTGGCCTATCCGAGAATAATATTTCCAATTATCGCCGTCGCAACGCATATTCCTTCTGCATCGAAGGATATTATCTTACGTGTCAGACCAACTCCGCTCCGCCGGCCAGCCCGCCAGCCCATCTTCCCTTGTGACCAAGATCGCAACGCTGCTCCCCGGCATCGCGCTATGCGCCGTCGTCACCGCGCTCGCGGTCGGGGTTCAGACCATCCAGGAACGCACGCTCGGACATCCTTATCTTGAGGCGATCGTGATTGCGATCCTGCTTGGGATGGCGCTGCGTTCCGTGTGGACGCCAGGAGCGCGATGGCGCGCGGGCGTCGCCTACAGCGCCAAGCAACTGTTGGAAGTCGCCGTCGCGCTACTCGGCGCATCGGTAACGTTTGCGGTGATCGCGTCGTCGGGCGTGCTGCTGCTGGCGGCGATCGTCACCATCGTCGTGTTGTCGCTCCTGGTGAGCTACGGCATCAGCCGTGCGTTCGGGTTGTCGACACGGATGGCGATCCTCGTTGCCTGCGGTAATTCGATCTGCGGCAACTCGGCGATTGCCGCGGTGGCGCCGGTGATCAATGCCAATTCCGACGACATCGCCTCGTCGATCTCGTTCACCGCCATTCTCGGCGTGATCATCGTGCTGGGATTGCCGATCCTGGTGCCGATGATGGCGCTCTCGGAAACCCAGTACGGCATTCTCGCCGGTCTGACTGTTTACGCCGTGCCGCAGGTACTGGCGGCGACGGTGCCGGTGGGGTTGGTCAGCGTGCAGATCGGCACGCTGGTCAAGCTAGTGCGGGTGATGATGCTGGGGCCGGTGGTGGCCTGCATCGCGCTCGGTGCGCGGCGGCTCACGCGCGCCGGGGAGGGACAGAGCGCGCAGCTTGGTTTCTTCAAGGCGGTGCCGTGGTTCATCATCGCGTTTTTCGTGCTGGCGGCGTGCCGTTCGTTCGCGTTGATTCCGGACGCGGCGCTGCCGGTGATCCAGACGATCGCCAGCGTGCTCACCGTGTTGTCGATGGCGGCGCTCGGCCTCGGTGTCGATCTGCGGGTGATCCGCGAGGTCGGCGGCAAGGTGACGGCGGCGGTGTCGCTGTCGCTGGTGTTTCTGGTCGGCGCCGGCCTGTTGCTGGTGCGCTTTGTTCTGCCGACGTGAGGCTAGCCGCGCGATGGCCGATGGCTTGTGTAGCCCAGACGCAATGAGATGTCGTGCGTGCAGTCGAGCAGGGCCTTGGCGATCGGGCTGTGCCAGTCGGTATTGAAGGTGCCGGCCGGGCCCATCGCGGTGATCGACAGCACCACTGCGCCGGTATGATCGAACACAGGTGCCGCGAACGCATTGACGCCGGGCAGCGGATCGCTGATCGCGCGGGTGATGCCGCGCTTGCGGACGTCCACCAGCATCGCCTCAGTCTCGGTACTGTGTGTCGATTTCTTGCCGGAATAGCCGACGCCGAGACGGTCGAGTTTGGTGTCAAGCGCGGCTTTCACGACATTGGGCGGGAGGAAAGCGGCGAAGATGCGCCCGGTCGCCGTCTCCAGCATGCCCATCACCGAGCCGACCCGCATGACGATGTGGACGGGGTGGCTCGATTCCTCGAGCCGCACCACGGTGGGACCATAGGTGCCCCAGACTGACAACGAGACGGCATGATTGATGTCGCGCGCCAGCGCCGCGATCTTCGGCGTGGCGATGCGGACGGCAGACAGGCGATGCAGGCTGATGAGGCCGAGTTCGAGCGCGAACGCGCCGAATTCATAATGGCCGGTAGCATCGTCCTGTTCGATCAGGCCGAGACGCAGAAAGCTGACGAGATAGGGATGCGCTTTCGCCGGCGTCATGCCGGCCTCGCGCGCCAGATCGCGCAGCATCATCGGCTCGAGGCTGCGCGCCAGCGCGCGCAGCAACTGCCCGCCGACCTCGATGGATTGAATGCCGCGAGATTTTTTGCCCATGCCGCGTGCTCTATACCCGCGGCAGGTTAAACCGCAAGGAATCCCCCATCGACCGGCAGCGTGACGCCACTGACATAGGACGCCATGTCGGAGGCGAGGAAGACTACGGGACCGACCAGTTCATCCGGCTGGCCGACGCGGCCAAGCGGTGTGCGGCCGACGAAGCCGGCGAGCCGCGCGGGATCTTCGCGCGTCGCTTTGGTCATCGCGGTTTCGATCACGCCCGGCGCGATGGCGTTGACGCGGATGCCGTCGCGGGCGAGTTCGCGCGCCAGTGATTGTGTCAGTAACTTCACACCACCCTTTGACGGTGAATAGCCGAGCGTATCGGCGACGCCGACGAACGACGCGATCGAGCCGATGTTGATGACGGTCCCGTGCGTCTGCCGGAGCGCCGGAAGAAAAGCATGAGTGACGTTGAAAACGCCATTGAGATTGACGTCGAGCACGCGCCGCCAGTTGTCATGCGCGCGGGCTGAGTCGATGGTCTCGCGAATGATGATGCCGGCGTTGTTGACGAGGATCGCGACGGGGCCGACGTCGTCGGTCACGCTCTTCGCCAGCGCCGCGCAGGCGTCCACGTCGGTGACGTCGAACGTGTAGGACCAGCCGCGCCGTCCCTGTGCTGTGACGTCAGTCGCTGTCTGTTGCGCTGTCGCCGCATCGATATCGGTCACGACGACGTCGGCGCCGTGCGCGGCGAGACCGAGCGCGATGGCGCGACCGTTACCTTGGCCTGCGCCGGTCACCAGCGCCAGTCGTCCTGCGAGCAATTGCGGCGTGCTCATGACTCAAGCGCCTTGCGTTGCGGAGGAGGCGAGATGGCGGCCGGCGATGTAGCCGAACGTCAGCGCCGGGCCGAGCGTGATGCCCGCGCCCGGATAGTTGCCGCCCATGATGCTCGCCATATCGTTGCCAGCCGCGTAAAGGCCGGGGATCGGCTGGCCGCTGGCGTCAAGCGCGCGCGCGTTCTCATCGGTGCGAATGCCGGCATAGGTGCCAAGATCGCCGATCACCATCTTGATGGCGTAGAACGGGCCATGTTCGACCGGCGCGATGCAGGGGTTCGGGCCATGCAGCGCGTCGCCCTGATAGCGGTTGTAGGCGCGCGTGCCCTTGCCGAAGCGCGAGTCGGTGCCGTTGGCGGCCTCCGCGTTGAACTCGGCAACGCTCGCTTCAAAGTTCTTTGCATCGATGCCAGCGGTCTTCGCGAGTTCGCCAAGCGTCGCGCCGCGCATCAGGTAACCAGTCTTGAGATGATGGCCGAGCGGCATCGGGAATGGCGGCACGCAACCGAGCCCGTATTTGCGCAGCGATTGGTGATCGCAGATCAGGAACGCGGCGATCTCTTCGCCGGGCTTCGCGGCCTTCACCATCGCCTGAACGAAGTCGTGGTACGAATTGCCCTCATTGGTGAAGCGGCGGCCGTCGCGCATCACGGCGATGACGCCGGGTTTGGCGCGGTCGATGAAGTGCGGCATCACGCCCTTGCTGCCGTCCTTGCGCGTGGTCACCGACACCGGCACCCATGCGGCGGCGTTCGGCAAACGATCCTCGACGCTGCCGCCGGCGGTTTCCGCCAGCCGCAGGCCGTCGCCCGTGTTGCCGGTGGGGCCGGGGGAGTAATGTTCATTGCCGGTCGGTGCGTGCGGGAACATCGCCTTGCGCCGCGCCACATCGTGGGGGAAGCCGCCGCAGGCGAGCACCACGCCGCGCGCCGCATTGACATGCACGTCCTTGCCTTCATGTTGCACGATGGCGCCGCGCACCGCACCGTTGTCGACGATCAGTTCGCGCACCGGCGACGACAGCCACAGCGGCACCTTGAGGTCGAACGCCGATTTGGCGAGACGGCCAGCCAGCGCATTGCCGTTGGTCAACGTCATGCCGCGGCCGTGCTTCATCACGTCGCGGAAATGTTTCGACAGCCGCTTGGCGACATAGAGCGCCGAGGTCAGCGACTTGGTCGCGCGCATGAAGTGGATGATCTCCTTGCCGGAGCCCAGCATCATGCCGAATACCGTCAGTTCCGGCAGCGGCGCGCCGAGATGCTTGATGTCATCGCCGAGTTCGCGA
>JAFKKL010000351.1 GCA_017305595.1 Hyphomicrobiales bacterium
CTGGCGTTGCCAGATCGCGTGGACGATGATGGAAATCGAATCCGCGAACTTTCAAACCGCGACCTCGCCGACACGACGCTCACAAGGCGCGACTGGACATCGGAGAACAACAATGACTGACCGCGATCAGACCGGCCCGACCCACGATGCGCCATATCGCGGCATTCGCGTGCTCGATTTCGGTCAAGGCATCGCCTCGCCCTATTGCGGCGCGCTGCTGGCCGCTCACGGCGCCGATGTCATCAAGGTCGAGCCGCCCGAGGGCGACTGGTCGCGGCGGCTCGGCACCACCTACGGCCGCCACACGGCCATCTCGTCGGTGTTCAATCGCGGCAAGCGCAGCCTGTGCCTCGACCTCAAAGCAGCCGAGGGCCGCGCCGTGGCCCAGCGGCTAGCTGCCGAGAGCGATATCTTCATCGAGGGCTTTCGGCCCGGTGTCGCGGCGCGCCTTGGGCTCGGCTACGAGGAGTTGAGCCGCGCCAATCCGCGACTGATCTATCTGTCGGTCAGCGGATTCGGGCAGGTGGGTCCCTCTTCCGTTCGGCCCTGCTCCGACTCCGTCGCGCAAGCCTTTTCCGGCCTCGTCTCGATCAATCGCGGCGACGATGGCATTCCTCACCGTGTCGGCACGCCGATCTCCGATGTCGCGACCGGTGCCTACGCATTCCAAGCCATCGGCGCCGCGCTGTTTGCCCGCGCGAATGTCGGCACCGGGCGCTGGATCGACATCAGCCTGACGCAAACCACGGCCGCTTTGCTAGGCCACAAGTTCGCGGAATTCATGTTGGAAGGCGGCGCACCGCGCGCGCTCAACGTGCCGGCGGGTACGTATCGCTCCAAGGACGGCTGGTTGATGGTGACGCTAGTGAACGAGCCGCAATACCAACGGCTATGCGCGGCGCTTGGCCGCGACGATCTCGCAACCGACCCGAGGTTTGCCAACTTCGCCAAGCGATCCGATGCCGCCGATGTCTTGATCGCTGAAGTCCGCGCGACTTTGCTGACGAAGACGACGAGCGAATGGCTGGCGGCTTTGCACGCCGCGGATATTATCGCCGAACGCATCCTCGATCCCGGCGAATGGCTGGCCGATCCGCACGTGACGGCAATTCATGGCGCCGTGAAGATCGAGACCCCCGGCGTCGGTTCGGTTTACGCCGCACGGACGCCAGGTGCGGTCGGTCTGACGGAAGATACCCAGTCGCCCTCGCCCGATCTCGGCCAGCACAGCCGCGAGGTGTTGCGCGACAACGGTTACACCGAGGCGGAGATCGACACGCTGTGCAAGGCCGGAGCGGTGATCAATGCGTAATGGCGTCTGTCCGTCCATATGACCAGCGTTGAACTGACAGGCTTAACCGTGGCCAAAAACCGCATCGGAGCGTCGGCGCCAGTTCGGGAAAATTACGTATATGACGGGTGCGAATAGCCTATTTTGAACGATTTCTGGACACGATTTATATTTTCTTCGTATTGGATGACGCTTTTTCACGCGACGATAACCACCGGCGGATTTAGTTGTAATCCCCTCGCCGCAGCCACCGAAAGATTTAATCTCTCGCGCTAGCCTTGCCGACGCGCCTCAGAAGAGGTCGATTGCAAGGGTTCGAATTTCCATGACGTTCGACACTGGCGACCGGGGAAGTATTCCCAAATCCGATCATGCAGGAGCGGTTCGATCATGACAGCCGTGATCGGATGCATGATCTACCAGCACAATCCATGGCTCCTGTTGGCCGCAGTGGTGGTATGTATCATCAGTTCGTGGGGCGTTATTCGGCTATTCAGTCGCGCGACGACACGGAAAAATATTCAGAAAATCGTCTGGCATTTTCTGACGGCTATTCTTGCGGGATCCGCGATCTGGTCGACCCACTTCATTGCCTTGATCGGCTTCGATTCCGGTGTGCCGTTTGAGTTCGATCCGGCCTTCACCACCATATCGCTGCTGGTTGCCATGGTCGGCGCGGCGTGCGGTTTCGTCATTGCAGCAAGCGGCTGGGTTCGGCTGGCACCGTTGATCGGCGGCGGCATTGTCGGCCTGGCCGTCAGCGCGATGCACTATGCCGGGATGATAGCCTATCGCGTGCAAGGCATCGTTTCGTGGAATGAAGGTTATGTGGTCGCCTCGATTGCTTGCGCGGTTCTGTTCTCCGCCGCTGCATTTCATGTCGCGATGCGCCGCGAAGCCTCGAATTATTCCGAAGGTTGGGCCGCCGCGCTGCAAGCCCTAGGCTTTGCGGTTGCCGGTGTTGCCGTATTGATCGGTTGCGCCGGCCTCGCCGGTTATCTTATCGACGAAGGGGTTCGCGCTGAATCCTACAAGCAATTGCAGCAGATGGCGCTGCATGACAGTCTCACCGGATTGCCCAACCGGCGGAGTTTCAATGAGCGGCTTGATCACGAGATTGAGTTCGCCAAGATGACCGGCGGCAAAGTCGCGCTCGTTGAAATTGATCTCGATCGGTTCAAGGAGATCAACGATCTGCGCGGTCACGCAGCCGGCGACGAGGTTCTCAGAAATATCGCAGAGCGGATGATGCGCGCTCTGAAGGAAAGCGATTTCGTCGCGCGCCTGGGAGGCGATGAATTTGCGGCCTTTCATCGAACGTCCACGCCGGCCGACCTGATCGATTTCCTCTCCCGTATCGAGACGGTGTTGTCGCAAGTGATCAAGATCGATGGCTATGAGTTCATGCCGGGCGCGAGCATCGGCGTCGCTGTCTATCCCGACAATGCGGCCGACAAAGTCACACTGGTCAACAATGCCGATCTTGCGATGTACCGGGCTAAAGCGGACGTTTCGCAAGCGATTTGCTTCTATGAACCGTCGATGGATGAAATTGTCCGCGCGCGCCGCAGTCTTGCCAACGAAATGCGCGAGGCAATGCTTCGCGATCAGCTCGCCGTCTACTATCAGGTGCAGACCTCGGTTTCGACCGGCGAAATCGTCGGTTATGAAGCATTGTTGCGTTGGGAGCATCCGGAGCGAGGCTTCATCCCCCCGTCAGAATTCATTCCGATCGCCGAGGAGAATGGATTGATCATCCAGCTCGGCGAATGGGTCTTGCGAACCGCATGCCGCGATGCCGCATCGTGGGCCCCTCCGTACAAGGTCTCAGTGAACGTTTCGCCGGTGCAGTTCGCTCATGTCGATCTGCACAAGGTCATTATGGAAGCCCTGTTGACGAGCGGCCTACCCGCCGATCGGCTCGAACTGGAGCTGACGGAAACCACGATCTTCGCCAACAAGGAACGATCGCTGCACATCCTCCGCCAGATCAAGGCGCTCGGCGTGAAGGTCGCGTTGGACGATTTCGGCACGGGATATTCGTCGCTGGATACGTTGCGTTCGTTCCCGTTCGACAAGATCAAGCTCGATCGCTCCTTCATCATCGAAGTCGAATCCAACCTGCAAGCCAAGGCCATCATTCGTGCGGTGCTCGCTTTGGGCCAGAGCCTTGCGATTCCGGTATTGGCTGAAGGTATCGAGACGGAAGGACAACTCGAATTGCTCAAGCACGAGGGCTGTAACGAAGTTCAGGGCTATCTGTTGGGACGCCCTGCACCGCTCGACCGGATCGTTGCCAGCGGACAACTCGCGCTGTGCGACAAAGCCCTTCAACGCGACGGAATGTCGAGTGTGCAAGTCAATGCGTCGCGAGAGAACGAGAAAGTTGCGCGATTTGCGTGAGTCCGCTCGCGCGCCGTCTTGATGGCGGCAACGTCAATGCCGGCTTGGCGACGATGATTTAATAGATCGCCCAGACGCCGGGCGTCACCAGTTCGAGCAGGTGGTTATCGGGATCGCGGAAATAAATGCTGTGACCGCCGCGCGGCCAAGCGGTGCGCGCCTCGATGGCGATGCCCTGCTCCGCGAGCCGTGTTTCCCATGCCTGCAACTCGTCGGACGTGACCGAGAATGCGATGTGCAACGGACCGTGTCCGTCATGCGGCGGGATGGTGCCGCCCGGCAAATGCACGGTTTCCAGTGTTGCGCCACGCTTGAACAGCAACAGGACGCTGCGGCCGCCGACATTGAACGCCGCGAACCGCGCATCCTCGTTTAGCGTCGTGAGGCCAAGACTGTCCCGATAGAACGCGATGGCGCGCGGCAGATCGTCGACGTAAAGCGCGGTTTCGATGACGCCGGCGAGTTTCGGCATCACGGCACCGCCTCACCACATGTTCAGAACGAGGCGGGCTTCGTCGCTCATGCGCTCAGGCGTCCAGGCCGGCTCCCAAACGATGCTGACGTTGACGATGCCGATGCCGGCGACGCTGGCGACGGCGTTCTCCACCATGGTCGGCAGTTCGGCGGCGGCCGGGCAATTGGGCGTCGTCAAGGTCATCTCGATATCGACGGCGCGATCGTCTTTGATATCTACCTTGTAGATCAGACCCAGTTCGTAAATGTCGGCCGGAATTTCGGGGTCGAACACCGTCTTCAGCGCGGCAACGATTTCGATGCCAAGCCGTTCGGTTTCTTCGGCCGGCAGCGCGGATATGGTCTGCACGTTGGCAGCGGCGGTCGCGGTCTTGGTGTCAGCAGTATCCGTCATGAGAACAAATCCCGCGCCTTGAGCAGCGCTTCCGCCAGATGATCGACTTCGGCGCGCGTATTATACAGGCCAAATGACGCCCGGCACGTGGCCGTGACGTTGAAACGTTCCAAAAGCGGCATCACGCAGTGGGTCCCGGCCCGCACTGCAACCCCAGCCCGATCAATCACCGTCGCAACATCGTGGGGGTGCGCGTCCTTGAGTTCGAACGAGATCACCGGCCCCTTGTTCTCGGCGGTACCGATGATGCGCAGCGAATTGATTTCGCGCAGGCGATCCTGCGCATAGATCAGAAGATCATGCTCGTGCGCCGCGATGCGCGCCTTGCCGATCGAATTGACGTAATCGATGGCGGCGCCGAGGCCGATGGCCTCGACGATCGC
>JAFKKL010000352.1 GCA_017305595.1 Hyphomicrobiales bacterium
TGCTGGCGCTGATCGGCGATTCCACCAATGCCGTGCGGGAAGGGCGCTCGCCGTCGGAAACCGAAGTCGCGGCGACGCTCGCCAAGCTGGTGAAGGCGGCGCGCGGCCGCGTCGCGGTGACGACGTTCGCCTCCAACGTCGCGCGCATCCGTGCCGTCGCGGACGCCGCGCGTGCGGCGGGCCGCGAAGTGGTGGTGGTCGGCCGCGCCATGCAGCGCGTTGTGCAGGTGGCCCGCGAGACCGGACACCTCGACGGCGTGCAGGAATTCCGCAGCGATCAGTATTACGGGCATTTCCCGGCGGACAAGGTGCTGGCGCTGTGCACCGGCAGCCAGGGCGAGCCGCGCGCGGCGCTGGCGCGCATCGCCCGTGACGATCATCCGCAAGTGACCTTGAACCGGGGCGACACCGTCATCTTCTCCTCGCGCACCATTCCCGGCAATGAGAAAGCAGTCGGCTCCGTGATCAACGGCCTGATCACGCAGGGCATCGAAGTGATCACCGACCGCACCGAGCTGGTGCACGTCTCCGGCCATCCGCGCCGCGACGAGTTGCGCGACATGATGTCGTGGGTACGGCCGCAACTGCTGATCCCGGTTCATGGCGAGGCGCTGCATCTGTCCGAGCACGCCAAGCTCGGGCGCACTCTCGGCGTGCCGAAGGTGCTGGTCTGCAAGAACGGCGATCAGGTGCGGCTCGCGCCCGGCGATCCGTCGATTGTCGGCGAGGTGCCGTCGGGCAAGCTCTACAAGGACGGTGCGCTCCTGGAAGACGCCAAGTCGCGCGCGGTGGTCGAGCGGCGCAAGATGGGCTTTTCCGGCTGCGCCTTCGTCGCTCTTGCCGTCACCGAGACCGGCGAACTGGCGGATGACCCCGAAGTTGAACTGGTCGGCATCCCGGAGAAAAATGCCGCGGGCGAACTGCTCGACGATATCGCCTACGACGCGGTACTCTCCACCGTCGAAACGCTGCCGCGGGCGCGGCGGCGCGATCCCGACGCGATGGCGGAATCGGTGCGCCGTGCGGTGCGGTCGGCTGTCGCCGAAGAGTGGGGCAAGAAGCCGCTGTGTTTTGTTCACGTCCTTGTCGTTTGAACGGAGAAGTCTGATGTTGGGCCGCCTCAATCACGTTGCCATCGCCGTCAAGGATGCGGAGAAGGCCGCGAAGATCTACGGCACCGCGTTCGGCGCCGACATCTCCGAGGCGGTGCCGCTGCCGGAGCATGGTGTGATCACCGTGTTCGCGACGCTGCCGAACACCAAGATCGAATTCATTCAACCGCTCGGCGACAATTCGCCGATCGCGAAATTCGTCGAGCGCAATGCCGACGGCGGCATCCATCACGTCTGCTACGAAGTGCCGGATATCATTGCGGCGCGCGATACGCTGATCAAGGAAGGCGCGCGGGTGCTGGGCGACGGCGAGCCGAAGATCGGCGCGCACGGCAAGCCGGTGCTGTTCCTGCATCCGAAGGACTTCTCCGGCGCGCTGGTCGAGATCGAGCAGGCATAGCGTCATGGTCTATACCATCTCGTCGGTTCTCGCGATCTACTTCGTGTTGTGGTGGGTGGTGCTGTTCATCACCCTGCCGTTCGGTGTCCGCAGTCAGGACGAGAGCAATGAGACCATCGAAGGCACCGATCCCGGCGCCCCGGTGCGGGCGATGATGGTGCGCAAGCTGATCTGGACCACCATCATTTCCGCGATCATCTTCGCGATCGCGATGGTGCTCTACCAGCTCGGCTATCTGAATGTCGGGCGGCTGTCCGACCTGATGGGTATGTCCGCCGGACGACTGAAGCTCTGAGCCGACATCGCGACGTGGGTGCGGTATCGAACCGACAGCCTTTCTCCGGCTTCGCAGTTGCGCATGTCGGGGCTCGGAATGACGCCCTCACGCAAGCCTCGACTTATGATGCTTTAGTCTAATCTCCGTGAGATCGCATCGTCGCGGAGAAGATGATCCCCCAAGCAGTCGTCGCGAAAAAAAGAGCAGGGCCAAAGCCCTGCTCGGAAAATTGTGTCGACCCTTAATTATCCCCGAAATATCAAGATTTATCGTTGATTCACCGGGGTAGCGCTGCTTTTGCGCGCCAGGGCTCCTCCCGAGACTTGGACCACCAGACAATCGCAAGTTGAATTGCCTGAGGGAAAAACAGATAGCCGATCTGCGACGCCTTGTCACTCGTTTCAAACATTAAAGTTTACGATTCACGGACCGCCTGGAAAATTCATCCGCGGAATTGTCCCGGCATCATCCGTATCTTGGCCGGCGTAAGGGCGAGGGCTCAATGCATCTCTCACCGCTGAGGAGAGGGTCGGAGCCGCAGGCTCCGGTGAGGGGGAGCGATCATTATTGAGGCTATACCCCTCACCCCAGCTCTCTCCCGCAAGGGGAGAGGGAGCGTGCATCGTTTGTGGTCAATGTTTCGGTCAAACCGAAAACGCTACAGAGCGATTGGTCTCGAATTTGTTGCCCCGCAAATGGCACGGCTTGGTCTGCTGTTAGAAACCTCTATTCCGGGAACCTGACCTCGACTCGTTCATCTGAGCGTGTTAGCTGACGGACGGAAAGGCGGTGCGATGATGCAACGGCGGCTGGGAAGATTTCTTCCAATCGTCATGCTTGCGATGCTGGTGCAGTTTTTTGCACCCATCAGCGCGTCGTGGGCGTTTGCCACCGCTGCCTCGGACCCGCTGCATCTCGCCGGTATTTGCTCCAGCGCTTCCGATGTGACGAACGATGCCGGCAATACCGGTTCGCATCAGACCGCAAATATCTGTTGTACGCTGTGCTGCGTGGCGCATGCGGCGACGCCGCCGCCGGATCCGCAATCGTCTTTCGTCAAAGTGCAATGCGACGCCAAAGCCGTCGTCTGGCACAATCAGCGTCCTGAAATTCGCGCCTCGATTACGTATGCCCACGCGCAGGCGCGCGCCCCTCCCGCTCATTCCTGATTAAGCGACATCGCGAACGCCGCGCCTTGATTGGCGGCGTCCTGGTTGATCCGTGAACGCGCCGGCTGGGGCCGGATTCAGGAAATTATCATGTCTCGTTATTCCGCCTTGGGCGGCCGGAGCGCGCTATGCGGCGTGCTGGCGGCGGCTGCCTTGACGACATCGGCGCCGATGGCCTTTGCGCAATCGGAGACCGAAGCGACGCTGCCGACGGTTACCGTTACCGCGCCGAAACCGGCGCGCGCACACCGCGCCCGGACATCGCGCGGCGTCGCACGCGCGACACAGAGCGGTGGCAGTGCGCGACCGTCATCCCATGTCGTGGTGCCGGCGATGGCGCCGGGGTCGCTGACGGTCGCAACTGCCCAACAGGCCTTGCGCGAAATCCAGCAGACACCGGGCGGCGTCGCGCTGGTGACGGCGGATGCCTACAAGAACTCGACCGTCGCCAACACCATCAAGGACGTGCTGGATTACGTGCCCGGCGTGTTCGCGCAACCGAAGTGGGGCGACGACACCCGGCTGTCGATCCGTGGTTCCAGCCTGTCGCGGAATTTCCATCTGCGCGGCGTGCAGCTCTACATGGACGGCATCCCGATCAACACCGCCGACGGCTACGGCGATTTTCAGGAGATCGACCCGACCGCCTACAAATATGTTGAGGTGTTCAAGGGCGGCAACGCGCTGCGCTTCGGCGCCAATTCGCTCGGCGGCGCGATCAACTTCGTGACGCCGTCCGGCCGCGATCCGTTCGTCAACGGCGTCAGCATGGATGCGGGTGCGTTCGGCTTCTGGCGGCTGCAAGCCAATGCCGGAGGAGCGAACGGTCCGTGGGACGGTTTCGTCACCGCATCAACGCAAGCCAGCGACGGCTTTCGCGATCATAGTTTCGGCCATGCGACGCGAGTGAGTGGCAATGTCGGCTATCAGTTCTCGCCCGATTTCGAGACGCGGTTTTATCTCAACGCCAATGAGGTACGGCAGCGCATTCCCGGCACGGTGAGCAAGAGTTCGGCGCTGACGTCGCCGATGACGGCAGCGGCCGGCAACGTCGCGCTCGACCAGCAGCGCAACATCGATACCGTTCGCCTCGCCAACAAGACGACGATCCGCTTCGACAACACCACGGTGGATTTCGGCGCGTTCGGTGTTGACCGCCACCTGATGCATCCGATCTTCCAGTGGCTCGACTACCGCTATCAGGACTATGGCGGCTTCGCGCGTGTCACCGACGATCGCGTGATCGGCGGCTTCCGCAATCGCCTCGTCGCCGGCGTCAACGTCCTCAACGGGCGGATCGACAACAAGCAATACGCCAATCTCGCCGGGCAGAAGGGCCCGCTGCTGTCGTCGTCGATCGACAGTTCGAAGAACACGTCGGTCTATGTCGAGGATTCGTTCTATTTCCTGCCGAACGTCGCGGCGGTGGCGGGCACGCAGTTTCTCTATGCGACCCGCAACCGGAAGGACCGCTTTCTCAGCGACGGCGACCAGTCGGGTGCGACGTCATTCAACCTGTGGAGTCCGAAGGGTGGCCTGCTGTGGCAGATCGATCCGACCTGGCAGGCTTACGCCAACGTCTCGCGCAGCGCCGAGGTGCCGAGTTTCGGCGAGAGCGCAAACGGGCCGGGCATTCCGACGATTCCGTTCACCAGTATCCGGCCGCAACGCGCCACCACCTATGAGATCGGCACGCGCGGCAAGCGGCCCGACCTGACGTGGGAGCTGACGGCGTATCGCGCCGAGATCAAGGACGAACTGCTGTGCATCTACAGCGCGTTCGGCAATTGCAATGTCACCAACGCCGACCGCACGGTGCATCAGGGTATCGAGGCGGGATTGGGTGTCGCGCTGTTCAAGAACATTTTCGTGCGCGGCGATCAGGCCGACAGGCTGTGGCTGAACATGGCCTACACCTACAGCGATTTCCGCTTCGACAACGATGCGACGTTCGGCAACAACCTGCTGCCCG
>JAFKKL010000353.1 GCA_017305595.1 Hyphomicrobiales bacterium
AAACACAAACCTCAATCCCGAACCGTTGCCGCGCGCTTTTCTGGCGACGTGCTGCACAATGGCAACGGTGGCGGATTGGCCGGACAAGGACTGTTTCGCGGAGCCCGTGATCTGTGGATGATTATCCTCCGCGACCGTCGCGGGCGTCGGCCTCTCCAGCTTCCCTATCCCGTTGTTGCACGAGCCGGTATAGTCGATACCCATCTCATGATGGCTGCCAGGCCGCGATTCTCTGCGTGCGGAGACGTCGGACCGCCGATGCCATCATCACCAAACGAGGTAACGCAAGCGATGAGGATCGCTACCTGGAACGTCAATTCGGTGCGGCAACGGCTGGACCATTTGCTGACCTGGCTGAGCGAATGCTCGCCGGACGTCGCCTGCCTGCAAGAAATCAAATGCGTCGACGAAGCCTTTCCACGGGAGGCGATCGAAGCGCTGGGCTACAACGTCGTCACCCATGGACAAAAAACTTTCAATGGCGTGGCCTTGCTGTCGCGCCTGCCGTTCGATGAAACCACGCCGAGACTGGCCGGCGATCCTGACGATGCCCACGCCCGCTTCCTCGAAGGCGTCGTGTCGCTGAAGCATGGCGCCCTGCGGATCGCCTGCCTCTATCTGCCCAACGGCAACCCGACGAACACCGACAAATATCCGTACAAGCTCAATTGGATGTCGCGACTTCTTGAGTACACGAAAGAGCGCCTCAAGGCCGAGGAGCCGCTGGTTCTGGCTGGCGACTTCAACGTCATTCCGGCGGCGCGCGACGTCCACAATCCGGAAGCCTGGGTCGACGATGCGCTGTTTCGGCCCGAAACACGGGAACGGTTTCAAGCTCTGCTTGGGCTCGGGCTGACGGATGCGCTACGCGCCACCACAGACGCCGCCGGCCAATATACCTTCTGGGATTATCAGGCCGGCGCCTGGCAGAAGAACAACGGGTTGCGCATCGATCACCTGTTGCTGTCGCCGCAGGCCGGCGACCGGCTCAGCGGTGTCGGCATCGACAAATATGTCCGCGCCTGGGAAAAGCCATCCGACCACGTTCCAGTGTGGATCGATCTGGACCTGGAAGCGGCGTGAGACACCGGCCGGCTTAGTCCCGACGGCCTTGCACCCAGTGCTCGATCATCTGCAACGCCATCGCGCGGTCGTCCTCGGACGCCCTGGCGATCGCCTTATTGTAGCTGTCCTTGATCCAGGCCTCCTCTGGGCCCGCGCTGTCACGCGCCAGCGTCAGCCACATCAGGCCGCGCGCCGCCTGCCGCGGCAGGTGATCGCCATTGAACAGCATCTGGACGAGCAACGCCTGAGCTTGATGCTGGCCCTTCTGGGCGGCAAGCCCGAGCCAGCGGATGCCATATTTCGGATCGCGGTGTGCGCCAACGCCGTTGAGATAGAGCCGCGCCAGATCATACTGAGCATCGGCATTGCCGAAATACGACGCGGCATAGGAAAACATCTCTCGCGCGCGTTCGGCGTCAGCCTTGATCTTGGAGTTGGGGATACCCTCCAAGTAATAACGGCCAAGCGCGACGAAAGCGTTCGCGACCACCGTTGCCTGCGGCGCGGTCGGGCTGTCCTCGGCGTGCGCATTGGCGATGCGGCTGAAATACTGGAACGCGCGCAGGTCGTCCTGCGCGACGCCGTCGCCCTTGGCGTACATCCGGCCAAGTTTCCATTGTGCGATCGGGTGACCGTCCTCAGCCGCGTATTGCAGCGCGGACAGGGTATTGTTGGTGGGTGCGGACTTGCGCAACGCGCCCGCGGAGCCGACCGGCGGCGCGGCGGAAGCCACCGGCGACGCCGAATCCTGCCCGACGGTGGTGCCCTCGAAGGCAAACGCCGACGGCCCCGCCAACGCGAAGCCCATCACACTCAACGCAACAACAATACGCTCAGATATCCGCATAACACTGCTTCTCATGCGCCCCGCCCGGGTGGGTTACGGCGCCGTCCACCGCGGGGCCGACCTGCTGGGCGTATTTCCATAGCGCGCCTGAGCGATAGTCGCTCGCACGCGGCTTCCAACTTGTCTTGCGTTCGGTCAACTCGGCGTCTGACAATTTGACGTCGAGCGTGCCGTCCACGGCATCGATTTCAATGATATCGCCGTCGCGCAGCAGCGCGATGGGGCCACCCACGGCGGCTTCCGGCCCGACATGGCCGATACAGAAGCCGCGCGTCGCGCCGGAGAAACGGCCATCGGTGATGAGCGCGACCTTGCCGCCCATGCCCTGCCCGTACAGCGCCGCGGTGGTTGCCAGCATCTCCCGCATGCCGGGGCCGCCGCGCGGCCCCTCATAACGGATCACCAGCACTTCGCCTTCCTTGTAGGTGCGATTCTTCACCGCCTCGAACGCATCTTCCTCGCGGTCGAAACAGCGCGCCGGGCCGGTAAACTTCAACTCCGACATGCCAGCGACCTTCACGATCGCACCCTCCGGGGCCAAATTCCCTTTCAAGCCAACGACGCCGCCCGTTACGGTGATCGGCTTGTCTGCTGAACGCACCACATCCTGGTGCGGATTCCACTTCACCGACTTCAGGTTTTCCGCAATGGAGCGTCCGGTTACCGTCAGACAGTCGCCATGCAGAAAGCCATGATCGAGCAAGGTTTTCATCAGCAGCGGTATGCCGCCAACCTCGAACATGTCTTTGGCGACATAACGGCCGCCCGGCTTCAAATCCGCGACATATGGTGTCTTTTTGAAGATTTCAGCCACATCGAACAGGTCGAACTTGATGCCGCATTCGTGAGCGATAGCCGGCAGGTGCAGCGCCGCGTTGGTAGAGCCACCCGAAGCCGCCACGACGGCGGCGGCGTTCTCCAGTGCCTTGCGGGTGACGATGTCGCGCGGGCGAATATTGGCGGCGATCAGGTCCATGATCTTCTCGCCGGCCGCCATGCAGAAAGAGTCGCGGATTTCGTAGGGCGCCGGCGCCCCGGCCGAGTACGGCAGCGCCAGCCCGATGGCCTCGGAGACCGTCGCCATGGTGTTGGCGGTGAACTGCGCGCCGCAGGCCCCCGCCGACGGGCACGCCACCCGCTCGATCTCGTCGAGATCGGCATCGGAGAACTCGCCGGTCGAATGCTTACCGACCGCCTCGAACATGTCCTGCACGGTGACCGGCTGGCCGCGGAAATTGCCAGGCAGGATCGAGCCGCCGTAGATGAAAATCGACGGCACGTTGAGCCGGACCATCGCCATCATCATCCCCGGCAGCGACTTGTCGCAACCGGCAAGGCCGACAAGTGCGTCATAGGCATGGCCACGAATGGTCAGTTCGACGCTGTCGGCGATCACTTCGCGCGACGGCAGCGACGAGCGCATGCCGTCGTGGCCCATGGCGATGCCGTCGGTGACGGTGATGGTGCAGAATTCGCGCGGCGTGCCGCCAGCGGACGCCACGCCCTTCTTCACTGCCTGCGCCTGGCGCATCAGCGAGATGTTGCAGGGTGCGGCTTCATTCCAGCATGAAGCGACGCCAACAAAGGGTTGATGAATCTGGGCTGTCGTCAGGCCCATGGCGTAAAGATAGGAGCGATGCGGCGCACGCTCGGGGCCTTCGGTCACGTGCCGGCTTGGCAGTCTCGCCTTGATGTTGGTCTTCGCGTCCATCGCGAACCCATCCCGGGACCTGTACCGTATCGATCGCGCCCGGCCCAACAGGCGAAACCTCTAAGCCGTCGGAAAGCTCAGCCGGAAGGCTTTACTGCCGAAATGCTTAGAATGATTTCATCAAGGGGTGTGGCCAAATAGCGGCGTAGGCAAGGGTTGCCGGCCCTCAGGGTTAAATGTTCAACCAGTGTTGCGTTAACGCAACATTCGTTGCCCGACGGCAACCATATCCGTCAGGCCGATCCATCGAACGATTGTTTGAAATGCCGTGAGGGAGGCGGCCTTCGACGCCACCCCTTCCCGAGCAAGATCAGATATTCAGTACCCGGCCGTAAGCATCCAGCACCGCTTCCTTCATCATTTCCGATAGTGTCGGATGCGGGAAGACGGTGTGCATCAGTTCTTCCTCGGTGGTTTCGAGATTCATCGCCACCACGTAACCCTGGATCAGTTCGGTCACTTCCGCGCCGATCATGTGCGCGCCGAGTAGTTGGCCGGTCTTCTTGTCGAAGATCACCTTGATCAGGCCCTGATCTTCACCAAGCGCGATGGCCTTGCCGTTGCCAACGAACGGGAAGCGGCCGACGCGGATGTCGCGGCCCTGCTCTTTCGCCTTGGCTTCGGTGAGACCGACGGACGCCACCTGCGGCTGGCAGTAGGTGCAGCCGGGGATCAGGCTCTTGTCCATTGCGTGCGGGTGCAGGCCCTTGATCGCCTCGACGCAGATCACGCCCTCATGCTCGGCCTTATGCGCCAGCATCGGCGGCCCGGCGACGTCGCCGATGGCGTAGATACCCGGGACGTTGGTCTTGCCGAAACCGTCGATCACAACACACCCGCGATCCGTCTTGACACCGAGCTTCTCCAGCCCCAGCCCCTCGATATTGCCGACCACGCCGACTGCCGAGATCACCCGCTCGAATTCGGCGGTGACCGGCTTACCCTTGCCGTCATCAATGGTGGCGACGACGCTGTCAGCCTTCTTGTCGAGCTTGGTGACCTTGGTGCCGGTCATGATCTTGATGCCCTGCTTTTCGAACCGCTTGCGGGCCAAGCCGGCGATCTCGGCATCCTCGACAGGCAAAATCTGTGGCAGCACCTCGACCACGGTGACCTCCGCGCCCATTGTGCGGAAGAACGACGCGAACTCGATGCCGATGGCGCCGGAGCCGACCACCAGCAGCGACTTCGGCATCCGGTCCGGCACCATCGCCTCGAAATAGGTCCAGACCAGTTTCTTGTCGCCCTCGAG
>JAFKKL010000014.1 GCA_017305595.1 Hyphomicrobiales bacterium
CTGGGGCGAGGGTGGCACGGATTTCTCCGGCATCATCCATCATTTGCGCGAAATCGCCGGAAAATAGCCGCGCGGGAGCGGCCCGACGGGCAGTCTCGATCTAACGCAAAAGGCGGATTGCCCTGCCACGTTGCGCGGTGACATCCTGTCCCCGAATACAGCCATGATCGAGGTTGCGACGATGACGACATTCCAAGAGGCCCGCCAATTTCTCCTCGACCACCGTACCGATTACGCCGGCGCGGTGGCCGGTTTCAAATGGCCCGACCAGACCGAGTTCAACTGGGCGCTCGACTGGTTCGACGCGGATCTCGCGCGCGATCCGCAAAGCAAGGATCGTCCGGCGCTGTGGATCGTCGAGGCCGCGACCAACACCGAAACCAAACTCACATTCGCCGAATTGTCGCTTCGCTCCAACCGCGTCGCGAACTTTTTGCGCGCGCAGGGGCTCAAGCGCGGCGATCATCTGCTGCTGCTGCTCGGAAACGTGGTGCCGCTATGGGAGACGATGCTCGCCTGCATCAAGCTCGGCGTCGTCATCATTCCCGCCACCACGCTGCTGACGCCGGATGAATTGCAAGACCGGCTCAATCGCGGCCGCGCCAAGGCGGTGGTTGCCGCGCAGGATCAGGTGGCGAAATTCGCCTCGCTCAAGAGCGGCGATCTCAAGCGCATTGTCGTCGGACCGGGCAGCGACGGCTGGCTGTCGTTTGAAAAGGCCTCCGAGTTCTCCGATGCGTTCACGCCGGACGGCGTGACGCGCGCCGACGATCCGATGCTGTTGTATTTCACCTCCGGCACCACGGCAAAGCCGAAGCTGGTGCGTCACAGCCAGCGCAGCTATCCGGTAGGGCATCTCTCGACCATGTATTGGATCGGCCTCAAGCCCGGCGACATTCATCTGAACATTTCCTCGCCCGGCTGGGCCAAGCATGCCTGGAGCTGTTTCTTCGCGCCGTGGAACGCGGGCGCGGCGGTGTTCGTGGTCAATCAGCCGCGTTTCGACGCCAAGAATTTGCTTGCCACCATCGGCCGCTGCGGCGTCAGCACGCTGTGTGCGCCGCCGACGGTATGGCGCATGTTCATTCAGGAGAAACTGTCGGACTTCAAGGTGTCGCTGCGCGAGGTCTGCGGCGCCGGCGAGCCGCTCAATCCCGAGATTATCGATCAGGTGAAAGGCGCATGGGGCCTCACCATTCGCGACGGCTACGGCCAAACCGAGACGACCGCCATGGTCGGCAATTCGCCGGAGCAGCCGCTGAAGGTCGGATCGATGGGGCGGCCGATGCCGGGCTATCATATCCGCGTCGTCGATGCCGACGGCAACCCCGCCAAGGAAGGCGAGGTAGCGCTGGTGCTCGGCGATCAACGCCCGGCCGGACTGATGCGAGGCTACCAGACTGACGACGGCAAGCTTGCGGGTGCGGAAGGCGAAGTCTATCGCAGCGGCGACGTCGTATTCGTCGATGACGACGGCTATCTCACCTTCGTCGGCCGCGCCGACGACGTCTTCAAGTCGTCCGACTATCGCATCAGCCCGTTCGAACTTGAGAGCGTGCTGCTGGAACACGATCTCGTTGCCGAGGCGGCGGTGATCCCGAGCCCGGATCCGATCCGGCTCGCGGTGCCCAAGGCTTACATCCTGCTGGTCGGCGACACCGAGCGTTCCGCTGCAACCGCGCTGTCGATCTTTCGCTTCCTGCAAGAGCGGCTGGCGCCGTTCAAGCGCATCCGCCGCATCGAACTGGTGACCGAATTGCCGAAGACCATCTCCGGCAAGATTCGCCGGGTGCAGTTGCGCCGCCTCGAACACGACGGCGACCGCGACGATAAACTGCGCGGCGCGGAATTCCGCGAAGAGGAGTTCCCCGAATTGCAGGCCGCGCGTGCGGCCGGAGCGTCGGGAAGCTGACGCCGAGGGCAGGCAGGTTTATCGAGGATTTCGCACGGGCTCTCGTCTCCGTCATTGCGAGCGATGCGAAGCAATCCATTCTTTTTATGGTCTGGATTGCTTCGTTGCTATCGCTCCTCACGATGATGAAGTTTGCCACCCCGAGGTCGAGAGCAGGATCGGCGACAAGATCAAGTAGAAATTTCCGCATATTTTGCTTGGCCATTGAACCTTTCTGTGAAAACTGCTGCCGGAACATTCCGACAGCAGGACCAGAATGAGCTTGACCATCACACGCGACGCCTATTTCGACCTCGTTGGCAAGGAAATCGGGATTTCCGCCTGGCACACCGTCGATCAGAGCCGGATCGATACTTTCGCTGACGTCACCGAAGACCACCAATTCATCCACATCGATCCCGAGCGGGCGGCGCGCGAGACGCCGTTCGGCGCGACCATCGCACACGGCTTCCTGACGATGTCGCTGCTCAGCGTGTTCTCTTATGAGGCGCTGCCGAAGATCGAAGGCGCGACCATGGGCGTCAACTACGGCTTCGACAAGCTGCGCTTCGTCTCGCCGGTGCGCGCCGGCTCGCGTGTGCGCGGGCGCTTCACGTTGACCGAAGCGAAGATGCGCGGCCCGAACGAATTGTTGTCGCGCACCAGCGTCAGCGTCGAGATCGATGGCGAAGCCAAGCCGGCGCTGGCCGCCGATTGGTTAGGCCTCCTGTATTTTGCTTGAAACTGGGAATAACAGCATGACAATCAGATTTGACAGACGCGTCGCCATCGTCACCGGCGCGGGCAACGGGCTTGGACGCGCGCATGCGCTGGGTCTGGCGCGTTACGGCGCGAAGGTCGTCGTCAACGATTTCGGTGGCGCGCGCGACGGCACCGGCGGCTCGATGACCGCGGCCGAAGCCGTGGTGGAGGAAATCCGCAAGGCCGGCGGCGAAGCCATGGCCGACGGCGCCGACGTGTCCGATTTCGAACAGGTCACCGCGATGGTCGCGAAGGCGACCGAGAAGTGGGGCGCCGTCGATATCATGTGCGCCAATGCCGGCATCCTGCGCGACAAGTCGTTCGCCAAGATGGAAGTCGCGGATTTCGCCAAGGTGCTCAACGTGCATCTCACCGGCACGTTCTACTGCTGCAAGGCGGTGTGGGAAGGCATGCGCGCGCGCAACTACGGCCGCATCGTGCTCACCACGTCGTCCTCCGGTCTCTACGGCAATTTTGGTCAGGCCAATTACGGCGCCGCGAAATACGGCATGGTCGGGTTGATGAACGTGATGGCGGAAGAAGGCCGCAAGACCGACATCCGCGTCAACATCATCTCGCCGACGGCGGCGACCCGCATGACCGAGGAACTGCTGCCGAAGCAGGCGCTCGACCTGATGCGGCCGGACGCGATCACACCGGCGGTGCTGTTCCTGCTCGGCGAGAACGCGCCAACGCGCACCATCATGGGCGCGGGCGCGGGTTCGTTCGCGGTGATCAAGATTCTGGAATCCGAAGGCATCAACCTGCCGCAGAACGAGTGGACGCCCGACGCCGTCGCGGCGCACTTCAACGCCATCGCCGACATGTCGAAGGCGCAGGCGCTCGAAGGCGCATTCCAGCAGACGCAGAAGTACGTCGCGCAGGCGGCGGCCGCCGCCGGCATCAACCTGGAGAAGTAAGCGACATCGTCATGACTGCCGCTCCGAAACCAGACGTCGCGGTGATCGGGGCGGGGCCTGCCGGCCTGATGGCGGCCGAGGTGCTGGTGAATGGTGGCTCGTCGGTCACCGTCTACGACACGATGCCTTCGGCCGGCCGCAAACTGCTGATGGCCGGGCGCGGTGGCCTCAACCTCACGCACAGCGAGCCGCTGCCGCAATTCATGACGCGTTACACTGACGCGGCGGCGCGCTTGTCTTCAGTCATCGACGCCTTTCCACCCGATACATTGCGTGCGTGGAGCGAAGCGCTGGGGCAGCCGACATTCATCGGCTCCAGCGGCCGGGTATTTCCAAAAAGCTTTAAGGCGTCGCCGCTCTTGCGCGCGTGGCTGCGCCGTCTCGATGCAAGCGGCGTAACGTTGGCTTTGCGCCATCGCTGGACCGGGTTGGACGACGATGGCCGCCTGCTATTCGCGACACCGCAAGGACAAATAACGGTGAAGGCCGCCGCGACCGTGCTGGCGCTCGGTGGTGCAAGCTGGCCGCGTCTCGGCTCCGATGGACATTGGGTTGATCTCTTGACGCAACGGGGTGTGATGATCGTGCCCCTGCGGCCGGCCAATTGCGGCTTCATTGTCGCGTGGTCCGAAAAATTCAGCGAACGCTTCGCCGGTCAGCCGTTGAAGAATATCGAACTGCGATTCGGTGCGAATACCGTGCGTGGCGAGGCGATGATCGGCCGCGAGGGCATCGAGGGTGGCGCGGTCTATGCGCTGGCGTCGGTGTTGCGCGAGGAAATCACGCGGGCAGGGCATGTGATTTTGCATTTCGCATTGCGGCCCGACCTGGATCAACAACGATTGATTGAACGATTGTCAAAGCCGCGTGGCAAGCAATCCTTCGCAACGTATTTGCGTAAAGCCGCTGGCCTAGCGCCGGTGGCAATCGGGTTACTGTATGAATCCGCGTTGTCCGCGAAAGTCGATCTGCCCCATCTGTCGCCGGCCGATCTCGCTACGCGCATCAACGATGTGCAAATCAGCCTGATCCGCACCACAGGCCTCGACCGTGCCATCTCGACGGCCGGCGGCATCGCGTTCGACGAACTCGACGATGCGTTCATGCTGCGCCGTCTTCCCGGCGTGTTCGCCGCTGGCGAAATGCTCGATTGGGAAGCCCCGACCGGCGGCTATCTGCTGCAAGCGTCGTTCGCGACTGGAAATGCGGCAGGGCGCGGGGCGCTTGCTTTCATTCGTTGACGATCGTCTTGGTATTCGTCATGCCCGGCCTTGTGCCGGGCATCCACGTCTTACCGAGATTTAAACAAAGAAAATACGTGGATAGCCGAGACATAGGCGAGCGAAGCGACGCCGTTCTTCGAACGGCTATGCTTGGCCATGATGCTATGCCGTGGGATGCGCGTTACCGCAGCTTCCCGCGCGCAGCGACCGGGAGCACGCCGACGATTTCCTCGCCGCGTACCATCACCACTTCGTCCAGCATGTTGACGACGACGCAGACGTGGTT
The DNA here is from genome assembly GCA_017305595.1 of Hyphomicrobiales bacterium. Classification (GTDB taxonomy): domain Bacteria; phylum Pseudomonadota; class Alphaproteobacteria; order Rhizobiales; family Xanthobacteraceae; genus 62-47. The sequence continues at coordinate 5,083 of JAFKKL010000014.1, forward strand.
CGGCACGATGCGCACCACGTCGCCGATGTTCGGCCGGGTGTTGCTGCGCGACAGATCGAGGAAGCCGTGCTCCTCGGCGAAGCGCGCGATCTTGGCTTCCGGGTGTTCGAGGATCAAGCCGAAACCGTCGAGGCCGCCACTGTCGGCGGTCAGTGTCTTGGAGCCGGCATCGAGAATACCGCGCTCGGGCGCGGCGCGGCTTACCACCGTCGAATAAATATGCAGCGCGCAGTCGTCGAGCGTCGCAACGCCGGCCGCCATCTGCATCCGGTCGTTGTAGATGTAGGTGCCGGGACGATGTTCGGTCGCGCCGCGCAGTTGCCCGAGATTTTTCAGGTTCGGTGAGCCCCCGGTGGAGACGATGGCGGGCTCCAGCACGAGTGCGCGGACGCCGGCTAATGCCTCGTCGAAGAACGCTTGCGCCTGCGGCCAGCCGCTCTCGGTTGGATACAGCATAAATCCAGCGAAGCTCAGGCCCGGCGATGTTGAAATCACACGGGCGAGTTCGATAGCCTCAGCGGCGGTTTCAACACCGGCGCGCTTGCGGCCGGTATCACATTCCACCACCACCGGCAGCGCACGCCCAGCAACAGCAGCCGCTTTAGTGAGTTCGGCGACGACGACGGGGTTGTCGGCTGCGATGGTAACGTCGATGCGCGAACGCAATGCGCCGAGTCGCGCCATCTTCTCGTCGCCCAGCAGGTTGTAGCTGATGAGAATGTCATCGATGCCGGCCTCCGCCATCACTTCGGCTTCGCCGAGTTTCTGGCAGGTAATGCCGCGCGCGCCGGCCTCGATCTGAAGTTTTGCCAGTTCCGGCGACTTGTGCGTCTTGATATGCGGCCGGTTGGCGACGCCCGCCGCATCGCATGCCGCCTGCACCCGCGCGATGTTGCGCTCGACGCGGTCCATGTCGATCACCGCGGCGGGGGTTCCGAATTCTCGGGCGATCTTGGCGGCGAGGGGAGTCGTCATCGGCGCATCCTTTCAGCTCTGTTCGATTTCCTCGCGCAGCATCTCGAGTTCAAGCCACCTGGTCTCGGCCTCCGACAATTTGTTGTGCGCGGTGGCGATCGCCTGCGAGGCTTGATCGAATTTTTTGCGATCCTTGCTGTAAAGGTTCGGATCGTCGAGCAGCTTCTGGTGTTTCGCAATCTCGGCGTGCAAGGTCTCGATGGTCTTCGGCAAGGTTTCCAGCGCATGCTTCTCGTTGAAGCTGAGGCGTCGCTTGGTCTGCGGCGCAGCCTTCGCCTCCTTCGGCGCGGCCGTCTGTGCCGTGCTCGCCGGTTGCTTGACTGCCGCGCGTTGCAAGTCCGCGCCGCGCTGCATCAGCATGTCGGAATAGCCGCCGGCATATTCGATCCAGCGGCCATTGCCTTCCGGCACGATCACCGAGGTCACGACGCGATCGAGAAAATCGCGGTCGTGGCTGATGAGGATGACCGTGCCCTGATAATCGCCAAGCATTTCCTCGAGCACGTCCAGCGTCTCAAGGTCGAGATCGTTGGTCGGCTCGTCCAGCACCAGCAAGTTCGAAGGCTTCGCCAGCGCGCGCGCCAGCATCAGGCGGCCACGCTCGCCGCCGGACAGCACCTCGAGCGGGGTGCGCACCTGCTCCTGCGTGAACAGAAAGTCCTTCATGTAGCTGACGACATGCTTCGGCTTGCCGCCGACCATGACGTGATCGCTGCGCCCGCCGGTCAGCGCGTCGGCCAAGGTCGATTTCGGATCGAGGCTTTCGCGGTGCTGGTCCAGCGTCGCCATCTCGATGTTGGCGCCGAAGCGAATGCTGCCGCTGTCGGGCTCGCTGGCGCCGGTCAGCATGTTGATCAGCGTGGTCTTGCCGGCGCCGTTGGGGCCGACGATGCCGATGCGGTCGCCGCGCTGAATACGGATCGAGAAATTGTCGACGATGGCACGGCCGGAGTACGCCTTGCCGATGCCCTTAGCCTCGATCACCAGCTTGCCGGATTTGTCGGCCTCGGCGGCGGCGAGGCTGGCGCTGCCGGTCGAGCCGCGATAGTCGCGGCGCTCCGCGCGCAAGGCATGAAGATTGCCGAGGCGCTTGACGTTGCGCTTGCGCCGTCCGGAGACGCCGTAGCGCAGCCAGTGTTCTTCCGCGACGATCTTGCGGTCGAGCTTGTGCTGGTCGCGTTCTTCTTCCGCCAGCACCTCGTCGCGCCATTCCTCGAATGCGGAGAAGCCACGCTCGATGCGGCGGATTTGCCCGCGATCGAGCCACGCCGTGCTGCGCGACAGGTTGGAGAGGAAACGCCGGTCGTGGCTGATCAGCACCAGCGCGCTACGGCGCGAACCGAGTTCGCCTTCCAGCCATTCGATGGTGGTGAGGTCGAGGTGGTTGGTCGGCTCGTCCAGCAGCAGGATGTCGGGCGAGGGCGCCAGCACACGGGCGAGCGCCGTGCGGCGCGCTTCGCCGCCGGAGAGTTGCGCCGGGTTCTCGTCGCCGTGCAGCCCGAGTTGTTCGAGCAGGTATTGTGCGGGATAGGGATCGTCGCCGGGGCCGAGCCCGGCTTCGACATAAGCGAGCGTGGTGGCGAAGCCGTCGAAGTCCGGCTCCTGTGGTAGATAGCGCACCGTTGCGCCGGGCTGCACGAAACGCGAGCCGCTATCCGCTTCGACCAGACCGGCCGCGATCTTCAACAACGTCGATTTGCCGGAGCCGTTGCGGCCGATCAGGCAGACGCGTTCTTCCGCCGACACCGACAGTTCGACGCCGGACAACAGCGGCGTGCCGCCAAAGGTCAGGCCGATATCTTTCAACTGGATGAGAGGAGGAGCCATAGTGCTTTCAACTGGGTCGAAATTCGAATGATTGTCAGACGTCGCTTGGCAGCGCGCGCTGGATGCGCCGAATAGCCTGATCGAGCGCCGAGAGAAAGGCGGAGCGATGACGCGGCGAAAAGGCCGCGGGCCCGCCGGTGACTTCACCGCTGGAGCGCAGATCAGTCATCAGGTTGCGCACCGCGAGCGTCATCCCGATCGACTCTTCGGTGAATGGCTTGCCGGTCGGCGCGATCACTGTGGCACCGGCCTTGACGCAGCGACTGGCGAGCGGAATGTCCGCGGTGATGACGATGTCATGCTTGCCGGCGCGTTCCGCGATCCAGTCGTCGGCAGCGTCCATGCCGTCGCCGGCGGCGATACGCTCGATCAACGGGTCTTGCGGCACACGGATGAACTTGCCCGCCACCACGCTCACTGGAAGGTTGTGGCGCACAGCGACGAGATAGACCTCGTCCTTCACCGGGCAGGCATCGGCGTCGATATAGATGCGCGGCGTGATGGTCACAAGCGAATTTCCTGTCGGCGGAATGTGCGGCCCGTTTCCTACGCGATTAGCCCGCAAAATGCGAGCGTTGCTAAGGGCGGTCTTGCCATCGCGGGCTGGGCGCGTAGCATTGGCGCAATTGTCGCCAATTGAGAGTGAAAGATCGATGTCCAGCATGCAGCCTTATCGCGTCGAGGCCTACAACACCGCGAAGCAGTCTGAAAACAAAATTCACGACGACGCGGTGGCGCGGCAATACGGCTTCAGCGGCGGGCTGGTTCCCGGCGTTGAAGTGCTGGCCTACATGATGCATATGCCGATCGCTCGCTGGGGTCGCACCTTTCTCGAGCGCGGGCGCATCGAAGGGCGCTTCGTCAAGCCGGTCTATGACGGCGAGATGGCGGACGTCATTAGCCAGGAAGACCCACAGGGGCTGACCTTGCGGGTCGAGAGCAAGGACCAGCTTTGCGCTACCGGGCAAGCGTCGCTGCCGAATCGGACCGAACGGATCGTGCTGAGCGAGTATCCGGAAACTGCGCCGGTCGCCGAGCGCCTCCCGGTGGATGACAACTCCTACCAGCTTGGCGCGTGGCTGGGCACCGCGCCGCGAAGCTGGAACAACAAGGAATTCACCGAATATCTCACTGAGGTGCGCGCCACCGATCAAATCTATCGTGACGCCGGCGCGCTGCATCCCGGCATTTTCCAGCGCATCATGAATCAGGTGCTGGTGCAGAACGCTATTTTGGGGCCGTGGATTCATGTCGGCAGCGCCATGCAACTGCTGTCGTCCGCGCATCCGCACGACGAGTTGGCGGCGCGCGCCAAGGTCACCGCGAATTACGAGAAGAAGGGCCACCGCTTCGTCGAACTCGACGCGCTGGTGGTCGCCAACGGCCGCACCCCGGTCGCGCATTGCCACCACATCGCAATCTACAAGCCGCGCGTGCAGGCGGCGTAGATGGATCGGCTGACTTCGTTTCGTGCACGGGTGTGCAGCACCAAGATTGTCGTCCCCGCGCAGGCGGGGACCCAGACTCCGCAGCAGCAATGATGCAAAAAGCGCTTGTTGCTCATGCCTGCAATCACCCGAACCGCTAGGGGTTCTGGGTCCTCGCCTTCGCGAGGACGATACTGAGATTTAGGGCAACGAACCGTGCATCGAGTCAGGCTCTTCCGGCCTGCCGCGCGTCGCGTAGCGCGCGCCAGACGCGCTCCGGTGTCAGCGGCATTTCGATCTGGGTCACGCCTTCGTCCGCCATCGCGTTGATCGCGGCGTTGACCAGCGTGGCGAGGCTGCCGGCGCAGCCGGCTTCGCCGCAGCCTTTGACGCCGAGCGGATTGCTGGTCGCGGGCGAGGGCTGTTCGCCGATCGTCATTGCCGGCACGTCGCTGGCGCGCGGGATGGCGTAATCCATGAACGAGCCGGTGATCGGCTGGCCGTTGTCATCGTAGCTGACTTGCTCCATCAGCACTTGACCGATGCCTTGCACGACGCCGCCGTGCAACTGGCCCTCGACGATCATCGGATTGATGACCACGCCGAAATCGTTGACGCCGGTGTACTTCACAACCTTGGTGACGCCGGTGTCGGGATCGATCTCGACCTCGCTGATATGACAACCGTTGGGAAACGTTGACGGCACGCCGGGCGAAGCATGATCGACATCGAGCGAGGTGGGCTGCCCGTCGACCGGCGGCGATGTGCGCAGAGCGTTGGCGAGTTCGAGCAGGCCGATCGAGCGGTCGGTGCCGGCGATGGTGAAGCGCCCGTCGGTGAATTCGATGTCGCTTTCGGCGGCTTCCAGTTTATTGGCCGCCGCGATCTTGCCTTTGGCGATCACCAGATCGCTGGCTTCGACGATGGCGGTGCCGCTCGCCATGATCGAGCGCGAACCGCCAGTGCCGCCGCCGCTGTGCACCACATCGCTGTCGTTCTGCATCAGGCGGATATTGTCGAACGGGACGCCGAGCTTGGCCGCCAGCACCTGCGCGAACGGCGTGGCGTGGCCTTGCCCATAATCGAGCGTGCCGGTGGTCAGCAGCACGGTGCCGTCCGCCTCGAAATCGATCTTGCCGAGTTCGGCGAAGCCCGCCGTCACTTCGAGATAGCAGCCGACCGCGATGCCGCGCAGTTTGCCGCGCTTGCGCGCCTCACGCTTGCGCTGGGCGAAGCCAGCGTAGTCGGCCAGTTCAAGCGCCTTGTCGAGCACGGCGGGAAAGTCGCCGGAATCGTAGGTCAGGCCGTTGGCAGCGGCGAACGGGATTTGCGGCGGCTTGATCAGGTTGCGGCGGCGCAAGGTCAGGCGGTCGATGCCCATCTCGGCTGCGGCGCGATCCAGCAGACGCTCCATGAAGTAGTTGGCTTCGGGGCGGCCCGCGCCGCGATAGGCGCCCATGAAGGTGGTGTTGGTCACCACGCACTTGATATCAACTTCGATCAGCGGCGTGCGATAGACGCTGGCGATGTTCTTGGCGATGTTGAGCGACAGCGGCAGCGGCCCGACGCCGGCGATATAGGCGCCGAGATTGCCGAAGCCCGTGACGCGAACGCCGAGGATGGCGCCCTTGGCATCGAAGGCCAGTTCGGCGCGCACGTCCTGCGCGCGGCCGTGATTGTCGCTGAGGAAACTCGATGAGCGTTCATCGAGCCATTTCACCGGCCTCCCCAGCAGTCGGGATGCGTGCAGCAGACAGACGTATTCCGGATAGCTCGCATTCTTCATGCCGAACGAGCCGCCGACGTTATAAGTGAGCAGCCGGATTTTCTCGCGCGGCACGTTCATCAGCTTGGCGAGCGAAGCGACGTTGCCGGACACGCCCTGCGTCGCGACATGCACCGTGAAGCGACCGCTGGCCTTGTCGTAGGAGGCGAGCCCCGCGCGCGGCTCCATCGGCACCACGGCGACGCGGGTGTTGATGATGTCGAGCGAGGTGACATGCGCGGCCTTGGCGAAAGCCGCCGCCGTCGCGGCACGGTCGCCGGAGTAATAGTCGAGCGCGATATTGTTGGGGATGTGATCGTAGAGCAGCGGCGCGCCGGGCTTGATGGCGTCCTCGGATTTCGTCACCGACGGCAGCTCATCGATTTCGATGATCACCGCTTCAGCGGCATCACGCGCCTGCGCCGCGGTCTCCGCGACGACGCAGGCGACCGGGTCGCCGACGAAGCGGACCTTGTCGATGGCGAGCGCCATGCGGTCGGACTGCAACAGCGGCGAGCCGTCGGCGTTCTTCATCGGCAGGCTGCAACGGATCGGCGTGTAGCCGGCCTCGACCAGGTCCTTGCCGACATAGATCCCGAGCACGCCCGGCATCTGCCGCGCCGCGCTGGTGTCGATGGCGCGGATCACGCCGTGGGCATGGGAACTGCGGACCATCCAGGCATGGGCCTGACCGGGCAGGCTGAAGTCGTCGGTGTAGCGGCCCTTGCCGCGCACGAGGGTATCATCTTCCTTGCGGCGAACGGGCTGCCCGACGGCGTGCTTTTGCAGTGCAATGGCGTTGTCGCGCGCGAGGCTGGCAGTCGGTCTAGGTGTCTTGTTGTCCATGAAACCATCGATTTCCAAGCGTTTCGCGCTACATGCGCTATCGCTTCCCGACCGAAATACCGTAACCCCCGGTGACCGGCAACGCCGGATTGGGCATGGCGGCTGCGTGCCGTGGTTGCGCCACCACGCACGTCCTTTGGGTTGAGCATGATCTTTTCCGAAAACCGGTTTCCCCTTTTCGGGATCATGCTCTAAACTTTCCGTGAAACATTATTCCAGTCGGCCGATCCGGCCGCGAGAGACAGGTTGCATGAACAACGACGCCCGGCGCAGCGATGGCCCGGAGCCGCCCCGATCGCATCAGCGCGCCAATGGCGATGCCGCACTGGCAAGTGCGGGCGTCTATGCCGCGCTCGACCTCGGAACCAACAACTGCCGCCTCTTGATCGCCTGCCCGGAAGGCGAGGGGTTTCGTGTGATCGATTCGTTCTCGCGGATCATCCGGCTCGGCGAGGGTATCTCCGCCACCGGCCGCATCAGCGAGGCGGCGATCGGGCGGGCCATCTCGGCGCTGAGCGTCTGTCGCGACAAGATGCGCCATCGCAACGCCCAGCGGTTGCGCCTGATCGCGACCGAAGCCTGCCGCGCGGCCTCCAATGCGGAGGCGTTCCGCGACCGCGTCGCGACCCAGACCGGCATCGCGCTCGAAGTCATCAACCGCGAGACCGAGGCGTCGCTGGCGGTGGTCGGCTGCTCGCCGCTGGTCGACCCGCAGGGCACCGGCGCGATCCTGTTCGATATCGGCGGCGGTTCCAGCGAACTGGTGCGGATCGATCGCAACGGCGGCGCGCCGCGCGTCGAGGGCTGGATGTCGATCCCGCTCGGCGTCGTCACGCTGGCGGAACGCTTCGGCGGCAAGGACGTCAGCGCCGATGTCTACGCGCGGATGGTGCAGGAAGTCTCCCGCCACGTCGCGCCGTTCGCGGCGAAGCACGGCGGCAACCTCGAGACGATGCATCTGCTCGGTACCTCGGGAACCGTGACCACGCTGGCCGGCATCCACCTGCGGTTGCCGCGCTACGATCGCCGTCGCGTCGACGGACTCTGGATGGATGACGGCGAGATCACCTCCGCGATCTCCACCTTGCTCGGCATGAGCTATCAGGAGCGCGCCAACAACAACTGCATCGGCTTCGAACGCGCCGATCTGGTGCTGGCGGGCTGCGCCATTCTTGACGCCATCCGCAACGCGTTTCCGCTGCCGCGCCTGCGCGTCGCCGATCGCGGGTTGCGCGAGGGCATGCTGGTGGAAATGATGCGCGAGGACGGCGCCATCGGCTTGGCGTAACGGTTCGCTTCGCGGCCTATCGTTCATGACGTTTTCGAGATAAGCAACCGGCATGGCAAAGGACACTACCGGGCGGCTGCACGTCACCGTCAAGAGCGCCGGCAAACGCAAACTGTCGTCGAAACTGTGGCTGGAGCGGCAGCTCAACGATCCCTATGTCGCGCAGGCGAAGCGCGACGGCTGGCGTTCGCGTGCTGCCTACAAGCTGATCGAAATGGACGACAAGTATCGGCTGTTGAAGCCGGGACAGGTGGTGGTCGATCTCGGCGCCGCGCCCGGCGGCTGGAGCCAGGTCGCCGCCCGCAAGGTCGGTTCGCTTGAAGGCAAGGGCAAGGTAGTGGCGATAGATCTGCTCGAGATGCCGGAAATTCCCGGCGTCGCCTTCACACAACTCGATTTCATGGACGACAAGGCGCCGGACATGCTGCGTGAGATGATCGGTGGCGGCGTCGACGTGGTGATGTCGGACATGGCCGCCAACACCACCGGCCACCGCAAGACTGATCAACTACGCATCGTCGGCCTCGTGGAAACGGCTGCGGCCTTCGCGGCCGAGGTGTTGAAGCCCGGCGGCACCTTCATCGCAAAAGTATTCCAGAGCGGCGCGGACGCAGAGTTGTTGGCGCAGGTGAAACGCGACTTCGCCACCGTGCGCCACGTCAAACCGGCGGCAAGCCGTCAGGATTCATCGGAGCGCTATCTGCTCGCCACCGGCTTTCGCGGCGGCGCGTAACACCGCGTCGCGCGTAATACTCAGGCCAGCGTGTTCTTGAAGATCCGGCCGTCCTTCATGATGACTTTCAAGTTCGGCTCGGGATCGGCGATCAGCGCGAGATTTTCCAGCGGATTGCCGTCGACCAGCAATACGTCGGCGAGCGCGCCCGGCTCGATGACGCCGACCTTGGCGCGATAGGGGTTACGCTCGCCCGACATGGCGAGAAGCTCGCCGTTCGCTGCCGTTGCCATCCGCAGCACGTCGGCGTTGTCGAACCATCGAGACAATTTGGTGAGTTGCTTGCCCTGGTTGGCGACGCCCTTCGGATTGAACAGGATATCGGTGCCCCAAGCGGTCTTCACCTTGTGCTTCTTGGTGAGTTCGTAGGCGCGGACCGTTCCCTTGGCGATCTCTTCCTGCTGCTGGCGCTGTACCGGGTTCGATTTGGGATTGGAGTCTTCGTCGGCGAGGAACGGTTGCAGGCTCCACCAGGCGCCCTTGTCGGCCATCATCTTCACCGCGTCCTCGTCGGCGAGCTGACCGTGCTCGATGCATCGCACGCCGTTCTGCAACGCGCGCTTGATGCCGTCCGGCGTATAGACGTGCGAGCAGACATAGGTGCCCCAGTCCGATGCGGCATTGGCCGCAGCGCGGATTTCCTCGGCGGTGAACTGGTTGACATCGATCGGGTCGTAAGCGGAAGAGACCCCGCCGCCGGTCATGATCTTGATCTGGCTGGCGCCGAGCAGAAGCTGCTCGCGCACGCGGCGCAGCACTTCCGGCACGCCATCGGCAACCGCGGAAATGCCTGCCGCTTCGGCGTGGCTGATATCGTTGGCGGAGCCGCGCGGCACCTCGTAGCGCAGCCGGAAATCGCCGTGCCCGGAGGTCTGCGAGATCATGGCGCCCGAGGGAAAGATACGGGGACCGGCGAACATACCTTGATCGATGGCACGCTTCAGAGCGAAGGACGGGCCGCCGACATCGCGGATCGTGGTGAAGCCGCGCATCAGAGTTTGCTCTGCTTGCTGAGCTGCCACCAGATGAACGTAGGGAACGTCCGCGGTGAGGGCCACCACTTCCGGAATCCCGCACATCACCGTGTGCCAGTGCGCATCGATCAAACCCGGCATCAACGTGCGGCCACCGCCATCGATGATCTGCGCGCCCTCCGGCGGGCGTTCGCCCGCCGCCGCGATGGCCTTGATCCGGTTGCCTTCGACGATCAGATTGCGTCCCGCAATCAGGCTTGCCGATTTGCCGTCGAAAATTCGGACATTGGTGAAGACAACCGGCCCCGTCGGTGCGCGTGGCACGGCAGCCGTCGCGCTTTTCGGGGACAGCGCCATTGCGCCGATCGCGCCCGCGCCGGCCAGGAACGAGCGGCGCGAAAACCGCCGCTCGATCGCTGCGTTCAGCCGGGCGAAAGCGGGACTGTGGCAAGCGCAGGTATAGCGTGCTTCCGCGTCGTCATTTACCGGTGTGCAAATCAGCATCAGGCCCTCTCAATGTTCCCCGTTTCATTCTCGCTGCCTGCGTTGTTGCAAGTCAAGCGTTGTCAAGACGTGCCTAAATCCCGCTCAGCACGATCACCGTCGGCGTTTTTGGCAAGGCTCCAACGGAAATTCGGAAGGACGGCTCGCTGCGGCGGTCGATAGCGAACTGGCCGCGGAGCCGATCGAGCAAATCCGACAGCGGTGTGCCGAAACGATGCATCGGCAGCACGATGGATGCGCGCAATCGCCGCACGATTTCTGACATGCCGTCGAGGGACATGGTGTAGGTGCCGTCGATCGGCACCATGACGATATCGAGCCGGCCGATGGCGGCGATGTGGCTGTCGTCGAGCGGATGGTGCAGGTGGCCGAGGTGGCCGATGCAGAGGCCCGCGACCTCGAAGATGAAGATCGAGTTGCCGTTGGGGATCATCGCAACGTTGGCGCCGTCCTCGTAGAGCGAGCGGCGGATATCGGTCGGCACGTTGCGGATGAAGACATCGCGCACCGTCAGCGCGTGTTTCGCCGCTTCGCCGTTTTCGCCCCAGCCGTGCAGCACGTACTTGATGCGCGGATCGGGATTGAGCGTGTAGTGCGTGGAATGCGCCCGGTTCATGGTGACCACGTCGGGCAATCCGCCGGTGTCGTAGGTGCCGGTGTAATCGGTGGCGATGCGTACGCCGTCTGGCGTGTCGATCACATAGGTCGAATGCCCGGCATAGCGGATGGTGACTTCATCGGCACGCGCGGCGGTGCGGATGCTGGCGTAGACGACGTGAGGAAGCATCTGCGCCATCGCGAGGCACTGGCTCGCCGGCGGACGCTCGGCGGCATGGCCGGTCGCGGGACCGAATGCGATCATCAGGAGAGCCGTGATCCACCACAGCCGCGCCATGCCTGCGTCTCCGTGCCATCAGCCGGCATCAAGCAAACCACGCCGCTTACGCGGTCGCAACAGCGTTCGGATCAGCCGAGTTTCTGGTCGCGCGCGGTCGCGGTTTCACGGGCGGCTTCTTCCTCCGCTTCCGCCTCGCGCGGCGGAGTGACGACGACAACCTGCCGGCCGGAAATCTGATGGCCGGCGTCGACCGGCATCCGGAAGAAGAACCAGCCCGACAGCGCGGCGAAAATGCCAACGATCACGAAGGCCGGGCCGAACTCCTTGGCGGTGAGTTCGCTGGCATGGCTCAACGCCATGGTGGCTTCCACCGAGAACGCGCCAATGGCGACCCCCGCGGATACCGACAGTTGTTGTGCGACGCTGACCAGCGTGGTGGCACGGCTCATCTTCTCCGGCTCGATATCGGCATAGGCCAGCGTGTTGAGCGCGGTGAACTGCAACGAGCGGAAGAAGCCGCCGACGATCAGGATGATGACGATCAGCAAGAGTGGCGTCGAAATGGTGAACAGCGCGCAGGCGGCGAGAAAGACGGCGCTGACCAGCGCGTTCACCGACATGATGTTACGGAAGCCGAAGGCGCGGATGACGCGCGCGGCCAAGGCCTTCATGCCCATCGAGCCGAGCGCCGAGGTGAACGTCACGAGGCCCGACTTGAAGGGTGACAGCCCGAAGCCGAGTTGCATCAACAGCGGCAGCAGGAACGGCAGCGCGCCGATGCCGAGCCGGAACAGGAAGCCGCCCATGACGCTGGCATACATCGTCGGGTGCCGCATCAGGCTGAAATCCAGCACCGGACTGTCGGTTCGCCTGGCGTGGCGGACGTAGAGCACGGTGAACAGCACACCGCCGCCGATCAGTGCCACCAGCGCCTGCCATGGCATCAGCCCGAGGCCCGCGACCGAGAGGCCGAAGGCGAGGCCACCGAGCCCGAGGCCGGACAGCACCATGCCGACGAGGTCGAAGCGGTCCGGGTTCTCGCTACGAATCGGATCGATGTAGCGTTGCGCCATCACGATGCCGACGATGCCGATCGGAATGTTGATCAGGAAAATCCAGTGCCATGAGAAGTAGGTGGTGATGAAGCCGCCGAGCGGCGGGCCGATCACTGGCCCGATCAGCGCCGGCACCGTCACCCAGGCCATGGCGTTGACCAGCGCGCTCTTATCGATGGAGCGCAGCAGCACCAGCCGCCCCACCGGCGTCATCATCGCGCCGCCGAGGCCCTGCACCACGCGCGCGATCACGAAGTCGTTGATCGAGGAGGCGATGGCGCAGCCGATCGAGCCGATCATGAACACGGCAATCGCGGCGCTGAACACCTTGCGTGCGCCGAAGCGGTCGGCGGTCCATCCCGAGGCCGGAATGAACACCGCGAGTGAGAGCAGATAGGAGGTGATGGCGAGCTTCAGCGTCAGCGGGCTGGTGCCGATGTCGGACGCGATCGCCGGCAACGAGGTGGCGATCACCGTCGAGTCCATGTTTTCCATGAACAGAGCGGTCGCCACGATCAGCGGGATCACGCGTTCTTTATTCATTGCGCCTTGCGGGGATGAGGGACGTGAGAGAGCCGGGCCTTTAGCATCCTCCGTGGACTGCGACTATTGTACAATCCGGAATGCCTCCTAGATGCTGGCTGCGAAGGTACGCCGCATGGTGCGGGGCTGGCCTGTCTGACGGAGTTCCGACGATGATCTATGTCCTCGCCGCTCTTCTTCCGCCGCTCGGTCTGCTGTTCAACGGCCAGCCGTTCTCGGCGATCTTCAATGTAGTGCTGCTTGTCGTCTGCATCATCTTCGGGCTGATCTTCCCGGTCCTGTTCTTCGTACCGTCGGCGCACGCCATCCTGGCGGTGTACATGAAGCGGGAGGATCGCAAGCACCGCGAGGTGGTGGAGGCGATTCGCCAGCACGGCCCGCCGCCGGGTTACCCCCGCTAACGGGGGATCGGCAACGCCGCACCAAGCCGATAGGCAAGTCCTGTCGGCAAGCGGGCGGCGAACATGATCTATGCATTGGCCATTCTGCTACCGTCGGTCGCGTTGTGGATCGACGGTCAGCGGATTTCGGCGTTCCTCAACATAATCATCTGCGGCATCAGCGCCTATTTCGCGCTGACGTTGGCGATGTTCGCGCCGCTGCTGGCGGGGCCCGCGCATGCGCTGGTCCTGATTTACCTCACCAGCGCCACACGGTTCGGCCGGCGTCAGTCGGCGGTTTCGTTGCGGATGCCGCCGGGCCCCCGCAAGGGGCGCGATCGCGCGGGATAAGCGGTCCTGCATTGCGGCAAAAGCCTTTGAAACATTGGGACGCCGTGCTATCGACCACCGCCAATCCCTCGTAATGGGTTCCCGATTCCACGGCGACGCGCCGCCTTTGCGTCACCGAACGGACGCTCATTCCGGGTAAGCCGGCGGCACAGGGCCGCGAATGGAGTTGGCAATGACGCGTTTTCAAGGATCTGATCGGTTTCAGGAAGGCTATACGTTCGACGACGTTCTGTTGAAGCCCGGTCTGTCCGATATCCTGCCGTCCGAAGCCGACATCCGCTCCCGCGTCACCAAATCGATCTCCGTCAACATCCCGATCCTCGCTTCCGCGATGGACACCGTTACCGAGGCGAAGATGGCCATCGCCATGGCGCAGGCCGGCGGCATCGGCGTCATCCACCGCAACTTCGATCCGGAAGGACAGGCCGCGCAGGTCCGGCAGGTCAAGAAGTACGAATCCGGCATGGTGGTGAACCCGCTCACCATCGGCCCTGACGCCCAACTCGCCGATGCGCTGCTGCTGATGAAGGACCACGGCTTCTCGGGCATCCCGGTGGTCACTGGCGGCGGCCATGGAATTCCGGGCAAGCTGATCGGCATCCTCACCAACCGCGACGTCCGTTTCGCCACCGATCCGCACCAGAAGGTGTCGGAACTGATGACTCACGAGAACCTGGTGACGGTTCGCGAGAACGTCAGCCAGGAGGAAGCCAAGCGGATGCTGCATAAGCATCGCATTGAGAAGCTGCTGGTGGTCGACGATCAGTATCGCTGCGTCGGCCTCATCACCGTGAAGGACATGGAAAAGGCGGTCACCCATCCGCTGGCCTGCAAGGATGCGCAGGGTCGCTTGCGGGTCGCGGCGGCGACCACCGTGGGCGAGGGCGGTTTTGAGCGCACCGAGCGGCTGATCGACGCTGGCGTCGACCTGATCGTGGTCGATACCGCGCACGGTCACTCCTCGCGGGTGTTGGAGGCGGTGAACCGCATCAAGAAGCGCTCCAACGAGGTGCAGGTGATCGCCGGCAACGTCGCCACCACCGACGGCACCCAGGCGCTGATCGATGCCGGCGCGGACTGCGTCAAGGTCGGTATCGGGCCGGGCTCGATCTGCACCACCCGCATCGTCGCCGGCGTCGGCGTGCCGCAACTCACCGCCATCATGGACGCGGTGGAAGCGGCGAAGAAGGCCGACATCCCGGTGATCGCCGATGGCGGCATCAAGTTCTCCGGCGACCTCGCCAAGGCGATAGCAGCGGGCGCCGATGTCGTCATGGTCGGCTCCCTGCTGGCCGGCACCGACGAGACGCCCGGCGAAGTGTTTCTGTGGCAGGGCCGCTCCTACAAGGCCTATCGCGGCATGGGTTCGGTCGGCGCGATGGCGCGCGGCTCGGCCGACCGCTACTTCCAGCAGGACATCAAGGACACGCTCAAGCTGGTGCCGGAAGGCATCGAGGGGCAGGTGGCCTACAAGGGCCCGGTCGGCAACGTCATGCATCAACTCGCCGGCGGCCTGCGCGCGGCAATGGGTTACGTCGGCGCGAAGAACATTCCCGAATTCCACGACAAGGCACAGTTCGTCCGCATCACCAGCGCGGGCTTGCGCGAGAGCCACGTCCACGACGTGACGATCACCCGCGAAAGCCCGAATTATCCGGGCGGGGTGTAACGGCGATCCGGACTGGCGACCGCGCACGTGCGGCCGCCGACCGTCATCAAGCATTGCGGCGGGGATGATAGGTCAAGCCTTCGCCGCCGCAGGGGCAATCGATATCGCCACAAGATGGTCCGGTGGCCGCGATGGCGGCATCGATCTCTGCATCGGTAACCGCGCGCGGGCGCCGATTCCCCGGCGCGCGATGGTCGGGCGTGCGCCACATGGCGTCGAACAACTCATGGAGCAATGAGTGGCTCACGCCGCCGCTCCGCGTCGCCAGCCGGGGAAGGGATCGCGAAGCCCTGTCCAACGCTTGGGACCCAGCGTCATTTCCGTTCCGGTCAGCAGGCAGGTATCGAGGTGGCGCGTAATCGTCGCCTGATCCATCGCCGGACCGCCGATGATGACGATTTCCTGCCGTCTGTCGCCGTAACGCTCGTCCCAGTTGTTGAGCACACCCGCGCGCCACTCCGGATCGGCCGGCCAGCGTTCACGGTCGGTGGCCGCCCACCAGACCCCGGCCGGTTCGTGTCGCACGATGGCGCCGGCGCGCGACAGCGATCCAGCGAACTCCATCCGTGACGCCAGCCAGAAGAAGCCCTTGGCACGGATCACGCCGGGCCATTCCGCGGTGATGAAGCGGTGGAAGCGCTCCGGGTGAAACGGCCGTCGCGCGCGATAGACGAAGCTGCGGAAGCCGTATTCCTCCGTCTCCGGGGCGTGGTGGCGGCCTTCCAGCTCCTGAAGCCAGCCGGCCGATTGGCTGGCGCGCTCGTAGGAGAATTTCCCTGTATTCAGAATGCGTTCGAGCGGGATTTGGCCGAATTCGCTGAAGATGATTTCGGCGTCGGGGTTGAGCTGCCGAAGGCTGCATAGCAGGAGTTCACGCTCCAACTCCGTGATCAGGTCGATCTTGTTGACGACGATGACATCCGCGAACTCGATCTGGTCGATCAGCAGTTCCGCGACCGCCCGGTCATCGCCGTCACCGGCGGCGCGGTCGCGATCCGCCAGCAGGTCGCGCGAGGCCGTGTCGGCGAGGAAGTTGCGGGCATCGACCACCGTGACCATGGTGTCGAGCCGCGCCACGCCGGACAGGCTGTGGCCATCGGCGTCCTCGAAGGCGAAGGTGGCGGCGACCGGCATCGGTTCGGAGA
The DNA here is from genome assembly GCA_017305595.1 of Hyphomicrobiales bacterium. Classification (GTDB taxonomy): domain Bacteria; phylum Pseudomonadota; class Alphaproteobacteria; order Rhizobiales; family Xanthobacteraceae; genus 62-47. The sequence goes on from JAFKKL010000014.1 coordinate 21,403, forward strand.
TTCCGGTGGATTCGATCAGCAGGTAATCGAACCGGCCTTCGCGGGCGAGCGCCTCGACTTCCTTGAGAAGATCGTCGCGTAACGTGCAGCAGATGCAGCCGTTCGACATTTCGACGAGGCGCTCTTCCTGTCGACTGAGTTGCGCACCGCCGTCGCGCACCAGCGCGGCGTCGATGTTCACTTCGCTCATGTCGTTGACGATCACCGCCACGCGCAGATTGTCGCGATTGTGGAGGATATGGTTGAGCAGGGTAGTCTTGCCCGCGCCAAGAAATCCCGACAGCACCGTGACTGGCAAGCGCTTCATCGTTTGCTCCAATATGTTATGTTATAACATAACAATTGTAGCCGGTCTGGCCGGCGGGTCAACCGGCAGGCAAAGCCGAAGTGGCGGATCGAGGGAAGTCGGTCGATGGTGCGGCTTTTGTCCCGCGCGCTGGCAAACATATCGAATAGACAATCTATCGTTTTGTTTTGACGTGATATTTCTGGTGCGTTCCGGTTTCCCCTCGGCGGTAAAACGCGGTAGGATTACCGGGCGGGACACCGTCGTTCCGTGTCAGAACCATGGAATCGCGGTTGTCATGTATGAATGGACGGACGAACGGCTCGAAGCTCTCTCCACGCCCGAGTTGAAGAACCTGCTCGGCAATGCGGAGCGCAAATCCGCCGACGATCTGGCCGCCAAATGCAAGGCGGTGCTTGAAACGCGCAACGCGTTGAAGCCGAACCGCATCGCCAAGCCGCGAACCGAACTGAAGGAGTTCGAGCACACCGTTGCCGATCAGATTGCCGCCGTCGGCAAGGAGATGGCGGCGAAGTACGATCTGTCCGAGGAGACGGCGAAGGCGCACTCGTCCGGCGTCAAGGGCTTTCGCGTCCACAAGCTGCTTGACTCCAAGGGCTCCGCCAAGCTCGGCGGCATGCAGCGCGACGGCTCGGTCGCGATCGATCGTTACATCTCCTATCGGCGCGGCAACGACATTGTGGCGCTCGGCGTTTTCCTGTTGAAGGATGCGCCGCTCGACAGCCATGAATTTCATGTCATCGCGCCGGCGGCGTTTCTGTCCGATCCGAAACCGATCGCCGAGATTCGCCCCACCGCGACCGAAAAGCAGAAACAATCCGCCGAGACCGGCCTTGCGTTCAAGGACCTCGCCCCGGCTGCGGCCGCCTTCGATGCCGCGCTTGCCAGGATCACGGCCTGACGACACTGTTGCCGTTCGAGCCGTTCCGATCGTCATCCAATTCCGTTGAGAGGTTATCCGCATGTCCCAGTCCGCCAAGCGTATCGTTCTGGCATCCCGCCCGGTGGGCGAACCGACCCCGGCCAATTTCCGCTTCGAGGACTACGCGGTGCCGACGCCGGGCGAGGGCGAGGTGCTGTTGCGGACGATCTGGCTGTCGCTGGATCCGTACATGCGCGGCCGTATGGACGACGGCCCGTCCTATTCCGCGCCGGTGCCGATCGACGGCGTGATGGAAGGCGGCACGGTCTGCGAGGTGGCTGCCTCCAACAATCCCGGCTTCGCCAAGGGCGACATCGTGCTGGCTCATAGCGGCTGGCAGCAATACGCGCTGTCGAACGGCAAGGGCCTGCGCAAGATCGATCCGAAGATTGCGCCGATCTCGACGGCCGTGGGCATCCTCGGCATGCCGGGCATGACCGCCTACACGGGTCTTCTGGCCATCGGCAATCCGCAGCCGGGCGAGACGGTGGTGGTCGCGGCGGCGTCGGGCGCGGTCGGCTCGGCGGTCGGCCAGATTGCGAAGATCAAGGGCGCGCGGGCGGTCGGCATCGCCGGCGGCAAGGAGAAGTGCGCTTACGTCAAGAACGAACTCGGCTTCGACGAGTGCCTCGACCATCGCGATCCCGACCTGCGCGCGAAGGTGAAGGAAGCCTGCCCGAAGGGCATCGATGTCTATTTCGAGAACGTCGGCGGCAAGGTGTTCGACGCGGTGCTGCCGCGCTTCAACGACTTCGCGCGCATTCCGGTCTGCGGCCTGATCGCCGACTACAACACCATCTTCGGCAAGGACACGCCGACGCCGCCGTGGGCCAACACCATCATGCGGCAGATACTGGTCAAGCGCCTCAACTTCCGCGGCTTCATCGTCCGCGATTTCGCCGCGATGTATCCGGACTTCATCCGCGACATGTCGCAATGGCTGCGCGAGGGCAAGATCAAGCACAAGGAATTCGTGACCGAAGGGCTCGAGAGCGCGCCGCAAGCCTTCATGGGTCTGCTCAAGGGGGCCAACTTCGGCAAGCAACTGGTCCGCGTCGGCCCCGACAAGGCCTAGTCGGGACGCGCTCACGCCCGCGCAGGAGAACGGAGGCCGCGATGTCCGTCCAGATGGTATTGCTGCCGGTGTTCGTGCTCGTGGGCCTGTCCTTCGCGCTCCTGTTGATGATGGCCGGGGTGCGAACCCGCGCGCTGACCTCGGGCGAGGTGACGTTCAAGGACATCGCGCTCGGCCGCAACTGGCCGGATCGCGCCACGCAGATCGGTAACTGTTTCAACAACCAGTTCCAGTTGCCGCTACTGTTCTATGTGCTGGTCGCCATCGCGCTGCCGCTGCGTCGCGCCGATTTGGTGTTCGTGCTGCTGTCGTGGGTGTTCGTCGTCACCCGATTCGCCCACGCCGGCATCTTCGTCACCAGCAACGACGTGCGGCGACGTTCGCTGGTCTGGTTCGCCGGCGTGCTTGTGCTGATGGCGATGTGGCTGTACTTCGCGCTGCGCCTTTTGTTTTTGCTCTAGCGGCGCTTGACCGAGGATCGTCATGACACCGGGCGCAAGGCTCGCCGCAGCCATTGAAGTCATTTCCGCCATCGATGCGCAGCGGGTCCCGGCGGCCAAGGCGCTGAAGGAATGGGGTACGGCGCATCGCTTTGCCGGCTCCGGTGACCGCGCGGCGATCTCCGGGCTGGTATTCGACGTTTTGCGCCGAAAGGCCTCCAGCGCCTGGATCATGGACGACGACACCCCGCGCGCGCGGGTGTTCGGCATGATGAAGCTGGAGCGCGGTGCAAGCGCCGATGCGCTCGCCGCGCTGTGCGACGGTTCGCGCTTTGCGCCCGATACGCTGTCGCCGGCAGAGCGCCATGCATTGACGGTGCGCACGCTCAACGGCGCGCCGGCTCCGGTCGCGGGTGATTATCCGGAATGGATGGACGACCATCTGGCCGAGGTGTTCGGCGACGACCGCGTGGCGGAAGCAACCGCGATGGCCCGCCGCGCGCCGCTCGACTTGCGCGTCAACACGCTGAAGGCGAAGCGCGAGAAGACGGCGGCCTCGCTGGCCCATCTCGGCGCCAAGCCGACACGGTGGTCGCCGTGGGGCCTGCGCATCGCCCTCGGCGCCGACGCCCGCAATCCCGGCATCCATGCCGAGGAGGATTTCGTCAAAGGCGGCGTCGAGGTGCAGGACGAAGGCTCGCAACTCGCCGCTCTGTTCTCGGCCGCCAAACCCGGCGAGCAGGTGATCGATCTCTGCGCGGGGGCGGGCGGCAAGACCCTGGCGCTGGCGGCGATGATGCAGGGCAAGGGCCGGCTGATCGCCACCGACGGCGACAAGCGGCAACTCGCGCCGATCCACGAGCGGCTGTCGCGCGCCGGCGTCCACAACGCCGAGGTGCGCGCGCCGAAGGGCGACGTGGACCCGTTGTCCGATATCCGCGCCTCCGCCGATCTGGTGCTGATCGACGCGCCCTGCACCGGCACCGGCACATGGCGGCGCAACCCGGACGCCAAGTGGCGCATCCGCCCGGGCGCGCTGGAGGTGCGGCTCAAGGCGCAGGCCGAGGTGCTGGACCGCGCCGCGCCGCTGGTGAAGCCGGGCGGGCGGATCGTCTACATCACCTGCTCGGTGCTGCCGGCCGAGAACAACGCGCAAATCCGCGGCTTTCTCGCCCGCCAGCCGGGATTTGCCGTGGTGCCGCCGGCGCAGGTCGTGGGCCCGCTGTGGGACAAGGCCGAGGATTTCCTAGCGGCCAGCCTGCAAAGCCCGGAGGGCCTCCTGATGACCCCGCGGCGCACCGGCACCGACGGCTTCTTCGTCTCGGTGCTGGCTCGCAGTCCAAGCTGAGAATCCGGGGCTGAAAATCCCGCCGATAACCGCTTTTGCGGCATTGCAGGGCCGCCGCCGGTCGCGTATCTCCTGCCCATGACAGCACACAGCCAGACGAGCCCGGCGGCCACGGATATCGCGGCCGCGCACGACAAGATTCTCATCATCGATTTCGGATCGCAGGTGACGCAACTGATCGCGCGGCGGGTGCGCGAGGAGGGCGTCTATTCCGAGATCGTGCCGTTCCAGAAAGCCGAAGCCGCTTTTCGCGAGATGAGGCCTAAAGGCGTCATCCTGTCCGGCGGTCCCGCCTCGGTGCTCGACAAGGACGCGCCGACGGCCCCGCAGTCGGTGCTCACCGCCGGGGTGCCGGTGCTCGGCATCTGCTACGGCGAACAGACCATGGCGCAACAACTCGGCGGCACCGTGGAAGGCGGACACCATCGCGAATACGGCCGCGCCGCCATCGAAGTCACCGACGACTGCGCGCTGTTCGAAGGCGTCTGGCAGAAGGGCGGCAAATACGACGTCTGGATGAGCCACGGCGACCGCGTCACCAAACTGCCGGATGGTTTCCGCGCGGTGGCGAAGGCGGCCGGCTCGCCGATCTCGGTGATCGCCGACGACGAGCGCAAATTCTACGCGATGCAGTTTCACCCCGAGGTAGTGCATACGCCGGACGGCGCCAAGTTGCTGCGCAACTTCGTGCGCAAGGTGGTCGGCCTGAAGGGCGACTGGACCATGCGCGCCTTCCGCGAGGAAGCCATCGAGAAAATCCGGGCGCAGGTTGGCAAAGGCAAGGTGATCTGCGGTCTGTCCGGCGGCGTCGATTCATCGGTCGCGGCGATCCTGATTCACGAAGCCATCGGCGATCAGCTCACCTGCGTGTTCGTCGATCACGGCATGCTGCGCAAGGACGAGGCGAAAAGCGTCGTCGACATGTTCAGGGATCACTACAACATTCCGCTGGTGCATGTGGATGCGTCGAAGCAGTTCCTCGGCGAGCTCGACGGCGTCACCGATCCGGAAGTGAAGCGCAAGACTATTGGCCGGCTGTTCATCGACGTGTTCGAAGCGGAAGCGAAGAAAATCGGCGGTGCCGATTTTCTCGCGCAAGGCACGCTCTATCCCGACGTGATCGAAAGCGTGTCGTTCACCGGCGGTCCGTCGGTGACGATCAAGTCGCACCACAACGTCGGCGGCCTTCCGGCGCGCATGAACATGAAACTGGTCGAACCGTTGCGCGAACTGTTCAAGGACGAGGTCCGCGCGCTCGGCCGCGAGCTCGGCCTGCCGGATATTTTCGTCGGCCGCCATCCGTTCCCGGGGCCGGGCCTTGCGATCCGCTGTCCCGGCGAGATCACGCGCGACAAGCTCGATATCCTGCGCGAGGCGGATGCAATCTACATCGACCAGATCCGCAAAGCGGGTCTCTACGACACCATCTGGCAGGCCTTCGCGGTGCTGTTGCCGGTGAAGACTGTGGGCGTGATGGGCGACGGCCGCACTTACGAGTACGTCGTCGGCCTGCGCGCGGTAACCTCGACCGACGGCATGACCGCGGACTTCTATCCGTTCGACATGAAGTTCCTCGGCGAAACCGCCACCCGCATCATCAACGAAGTGAAGGGCGTCAACCGCGTCGTTTACGACGTGACCAGCAAGCCGCCCGGCACGATCGAGTGGGAATAATTTTTGCCCATCCGGGCGTATCCAAACTCACGCTGCAATACGACATAAGACAATGAAAATGCTGAAAAAATCTCTCTGAGACTTTCGGCATCTATCGCCGGGTTAGCCTCCCGTTTGACGGTATGGCTGGCGGTATGGCGCGTCTTGTCTCAACCGAAAAACGCATATACCGTCAGGGGCAAGAGAGCTTCTGACGGTATATTTTTTGGCATAAACACTTGTAAATGCTGAATAAAAGCTATGTCAGGCGGCCCAGTTTTGGCCTGACGGTATAATTGGGTGCTCTCCTGCATTTTTTGACCGATCTGGAGGGTGCAGATGCTGACCGACACCGCCATCAAGGCACTGAAACCAAAAGATAAATTATACAAGATTGTGGATCGTGACGGTATGTACGTCGTGGTCCAACCTTCGGGTTCAATCGTGTTCCGCTTGGACTACCGGCTCAACGGCCGTCGGGAAACCTTGACGTTGGGTCGTTATGGCCCGGCGGGTCTGTCTCTGGCCCGGGCGCGTGAGAAGCTGATTGATGCCAAGCGCGCGATTTCCGAGGGTCGCTCGCCGGCGCAGGAAAAGCAGCGCGAGAAGCGGAGGATCAAGGAAGCCAAGAGCTTCGGCCAGTTCGGTGAGCGCTGGCTTCAGGAAGCGAGGATGGCGGACAGTACACGCGCGATGCGGCGGTCGATCTTCGAGCGCGACATCCTCCCGGCGTTTCGCAATCGACTGCTAACCGAGATCCTGCCGGAGGATCTGCGCGGGTTGTGCGCGAAGGTAAAGGAACGCGGGGCGCCGGCAACAGCGGTCCATGTCAGAGACATTGTGAAGTTGGTTTTCGCCTTCGCCATCCTGCACGGGGAGAAGGTCGCCAACCCGGCCGACGAGGTTGGCCCATCGTCGATCGCGACCTTCGTGCCGAAGGACAGGTCGCTATCTCCCGCGGAGATCCGCATCATGCTCGGACAGCTTGAGCATGTCCCGACGCTGCCGACGATCCGTCTCGGGATAAAGCTGATTCTGCTCTCGATGGTGCGAAAGAGCGAATTGCAGGATGCAGTCTGGGAAGAGGTCGATTTTGAGAACGCCGTCTGGTCGATCCCCAAGGAGCGAATGAAGCGCTCGAAGGCTCACAACGTCTATCTATCGCAGCAAATGCTCGACATCTTCATCGCTCTCAAGACCTGCGCCGGTAACTCGAAATACGTCCTGCCGTCGCGCTACGACGCTGACGCGCCGATGTCGCGGGCCACGTTCAATCGGGTCACGATGGCGGTGGTGGTGCGGGCCAAGAAGGAAGGAATGCCGCTGGAGTCCTTTACGGTTCACGATCTCCGACGCACCGGCTCGACTCTGCTGAACGAACTGGGCTTCAACAGCGACTGGATCGAGAAGTGCTTGGCGCACGAGGATGGCCGATCCTCACGGGGCATCTACAACAAGGCGGAATATGAGCATCAGCGCCGGCACATGATCCAGGAATGGTCCAACATCGTGGACGCTTGGGTCGTGGGGGAGAAATACACGCCGACCCTTTATCCGCCGACAATGGACCTGCTTACGCCCGAGCCGGATGTTTGATGGGGCGGGTCTTGCGAAGCTGGACATCGGGCATGGGTGCGCGTTTCACGGTTTTCGCGCGCGAGGCGCGGCGGCGCTCCTCGAGCCAGGCTTCGACTTCGGCGAGGTCCCAGACCACGCAGCGAGACGTAAGATAGAAGCGCTGCGGAAATTCACCGCGCTGCTCCATGTCGTAGATGGTCGTGTCGGCCAACGGGACGATTTGCCGAAGCTCATGGCGCCGGATGGTCCGTGTCACGGCGGGAGGTTCGTGTGATTTCATCAGAGGACTCCGTCAGCCATTGGGTTCAACGGATAGAAGTCGATAGACGACGTTGAAAGAAAGCTCGGATTGAGGGGCGTAGAACGGTATCGCGCTCTGGCGTGCATATCGGATAAGGCGCGGCCCTCGCCGCGCCCAGCCAGACCTCCAATCGGTTCATTTGGCTGATCGTCGATACCGGCCCTTCCGGCGTGAGCCGACGTAGCATATGAGACCAGCCACCTTGAGCGCGGCGATGTCCCGACGCGCGGTTTTCAGACTAACCGCCCACATTGCCACAATATCCCGTGCGTCACTTCGACCTGCCGCGACTCGGTCGAGAAACCAGTGCTGCCGCTCGTTGAGTTCGGCCCGATCAGGGACATTTATAGGGTCGCGTTCAGGGACACGTTCAGGGACATTTTTCCGCGCGCCCGTTGCCGATCGTCCCCCTGCGGCTTCCCCGGCAGCATAGGCTTCGCGCGCTCTGACCAGGGAAATGCGATCCACTGGCCCGGTCAGCGGGATGGCTGCCGGCCCATCAATCAGGCCGAGAACGAAGGCCCTGATGACTGGGGACGAGACCACCAGCCGCAGGAAATAGACGCTGTCTGGCCCGTGCTGGCCTGAGAGCCAGTGCTTGACGGTTCGCTCGCTTGCGTCCGTCTGGCGCATGAGCTGCTTAATCGCGCGGCGACTGTCGCCATGCTCTTTGCGTAGCAGCTCAGCGATGGTCCGCGCATAGACTTCGCGTCCGCCAAGAACACCTGTCCATAGGGGTAATTTCCTGCCCGTTTTCGGCAACATCTTCCGTTTTCTCCGCAGCTAAACTGTTCCCGTGCGGAGTGACGGCAGAGGCCCGTCATGCGCTGCGGCGGTAGGTCGCCCGGACCGCCGCAGGCAAGTTCGTGAGGCGTAATGTGATGAGCCGGAGAGACTACGATAATGATCGGTCAGAGCAGCCCGAACGTCCTCTTCGGGCTGCCGAATACGTCCGCATGTCGACGGATCATCAGAAGTATTCGACGGAAAACCAAGCCGACGCGATCAAGCACTATGCCGAGGCGCGCGGAATCGAGATCGTCTGTACCTACGCCGACGAAGGAAAGAGCGGGCTCAGCGTCGATGGTCGTGATGCGTTCAAGCGGCTGATCGCGGACATCGTGGAAGGCCGCGCCGACTTTGAGATGATCCTCGTCTACGACGTGAGCCGCTGGGGGCGCTTCCAGGACACCGACGAAAGCGCCTACTACGAATATATCTGCAAGCGCGCCGGCGTTCGTGTCCAATACTGCGCCGAGCAGTTCGAGAATGACGGAAGCCCGATCGCGGCCATCATCAAGGGCGTGAAGAGCGCCATGGCCGGGGAATATAGCCGTGAGCTTTCCGTCAAGGTTTTCGCCGGCCAGGGGCGCCTGATCGAGAAAGGGTATCGTCAGGGAGGCCCGGCGGGTTTTGGACTACGGCGAACGCTCATCGATGAGCACGGCGCTATCAAGGGGTGTCTTGAACGCGGCGAGCAGAAGAGTCTCCAGACTGACCGCGTGATTCTGACACTCGGCCCGGCCGAGGAAGTCGATCTGGTTCGCGAAATCTACCGGGCGTTCGTCCATCAAGGGTATAGCGAGAGCGAGATCGCGGCCGATCTCAACAGGCGGGGTATTTCCACCGACCTTTGGCGACCCTGGACCAGGGGAACCGTCCACCAGATTCTCATCAACGAGAAATATGTCGGCGACAACGTATGGAACCGCCGCTCTTTCAAGCTGAAGAAGAAGCGCGTCCGGAACGATCCCGGTATGTGGATCAGGGCGCAGGATGCGTTTGCGGCCGTCATCGAACGCGAACTGTTCGAGGCGGCCAGGACCATCATCGGTGCGCGCTCCTTCCGGCTGAGCGACGAAGAGATGCTGCAATCTCTGAGGGCGCTTTATCAGCAAAAAGGTTTGCTCTCCGGCATCGTCATCGACGAATCCGATGGGATGCCGTCCAGCAGCGCCTACAGCTCCCGCTTTGGCAGCCTGCTTCGCGCCTACGGTCTCGTGGGCTTCACGCCGGATCGCGATTACCGCTACGTTGAAATCAACCGCGAACTGCGAAAGCTCCATCCCGGTATTCTTCGTGAGGTGCTCGATGGATTGCGGGCAACGGGCAGCGATGCCTGGCAGGATCTCGAGGCCGACCGGATAGTCGTCAACGGTGAGTTCAGCGTCTCGTTGGTGATCGCGCGGTGCATCGAGACGCCGACCGGGCTCCTTCGGTGGAACCTGCACTTCGATACCTCGCTCGCGCCCGACATCACGATTGTCGCGCGGATGGATAGAGCCAATCGCGCGCCGTTCGACTTCTATCTGTTCCCCCGCATTGACATGCTCTCCGAAAAGCTGCGGCTAGGAGAGGAGAATGCGCTCGCGCTCGATGCCTACCGCTTCGACGACCTTGAGCTTCTCTATGACATCGCCGCGCCTGTTCCTCTTGGGGAGGCCGCCTGATGCCTGCTGTTCGACCGAACAAGATCGAAATGATCCCTATCTCCCGGATCACGGTTCTGAACCCACGCGCGCGCAACAAGCGCCAGCATCGGGAGATCGTGAACAACATCGAAGCCATCGGCTTGAAGAGGCCGATCACGGTGAGCCGCCGCGATGGCGCAGGCGGGCCGAGATATGATCTCGTCTGTGGTGAGGGCCGGTTGGAAGCCTTCCAGATGCTTGGTCAGACCGAGATTCCGGCCGTGGTGATCGAGGCCAGCGAAAGCGAGTGCCTCGTCATGAGCCTGGTCGAGAATATCGCCCGGCGCACGCCGCGGCCCATCGATCTCATGAAGGAGATCGGCGCGCTACGATCTCGCGGTTACAACGACGCTGCCATCGCGGAGAAGATCGGTGTCGGGGCATCCTGGGTGAACATGATCGCGTCGCTACTCGAGCGTGGCGAGGAACGGCTGGTGTCCGCCGTAGAGACCGGGCTCATTCCGATCACCTTGGCAATGGAGATTTCCAAAGCCGAAACGGAAGAGGCGCAGAACCTGCTCCTCGACGCTTACGAGACCGGCAAGCTTCGGGGCAAGAAACTCGCCGCGGTTCGACGTCTGCTGGAAATGCGGATGCGCAGCCAGCGCAAGGGTGGATTGCCTGTCGGGCGGTTGGGCCGAAAGGGCACCGGCGTCCGTCGGATGACGGCCGCCGATCTCATGCAGGTCTATCAGCGGGAGGCGGAAAAGCAGCGTCTGCTGGTCAAGAAGTCGGACTTCACGCAAACCCGGCTGCTGTTCGTCGTCGAGGCGCTGAAGGATCTGCTCGGCAATGACGGTTTCATCAATCTGTTGAGGGCGGAGGGGCTGGCGACCATGCCACGCGCGCTCAAGGTCCGTGTGTCGGGAGACGATCATGACTGAAGAACCGAAGGATCGGGATGACGGCCGTATCCATTTGGGCTTCGATCGCGATTTTCTGACGATCCCCGTTGCGGCGATCGTTCCGCTGAAGACGTTGCCGCCCGGCGCCAGGGAGAGCCGATCCTATTCGCAGGTGCTGAGTTCGATCAAAGCGATCGGCCTGATCGAAGCGCCCGTCGTCATGGCAGACGAAAAGAATGCCGGAACCTGGTTTCTCCTCGATGGTCATCTGCGGCTTGAGGCGCTGAAGGAACTCGGCATCTCCGAGGTCGAGTGCCTGCTTGCGGCTGACGACGACACCTACACCTACAACAAGCGCGTGAATCGCATACCGCCGATCCAGGAGCATCGGATGATCGTGCGGGCAATGGACCGGGGCGTGTCCTCGACCGACATCGCGGCAGCCTTGAACCTTCAGGTCGAGTCCGTGCTGCGGCGTTTCCGGCTCCTGGAAGGGATCAGCCCCGAGGCGGCCGAGATGCTGAAGGACACACCTTGCTCGATGAAGGTGTTCGACATTCTGCGTCAGATGACGGCCGTGCGGCAGATCGAGGCCGCCGATCTGATGATCGGCCAGAACAATTTCACGGTCATGTTTGCCCGTGCGTTGCGCGCGGCGACATCCGAAAACCAGCTTGCCGCCACCAAGAAGGGCAAAGGCGGCGGCAAGCCGACGCCCTCGGGCCAGCAGATCGCCCGCATGGAGCGCGAGCTGGCGGCGCTCCAGACCCAGGTGAAGTCGGTCGAGGAAACCTACGGCATCGACAATCTGCATTTGACCGTCGCGCGTGGATACGTCGCCAAGCTCCTTGCGAACAATCGCGTGGTTCGCTGGCTGGCGACCCATCAACAGGACTATCTCAGCGAGTTTCAGAAGATCGCCGAGATCGACAGGCTCGGCCCGATCGCGGAAACGTCGGGCGCCTGAGTCAGATATGGGGACCCGGACCCGATAAGCGCGGGGACCATGGGAGAAGCCGCACCGTGGGGCGGATCAAGCATGGTGGTGGGAATGGCGGCGAACCCGCATGAAGCCCACTAGGCTGGTCCACATATAGCCAGCCGCATGAGGGGTAGCTTGTTGCCCCGCATGAACAGGACGGGTGTGCCGGACGCGCCGGCCGGCACGCCCGCTATTCATCGCGGTGTTTCTGTCGTGAGAATGCCGAAAGATCGAGGGTCAATGCTTTCAGCGACCGCGTCGTTTCCACGTCGTGATGGGTCAGGAGATCGACAAGATCCTCCTGGTCCGGCTGCCCCAAAGCGAGGCGATAGAGCAGCCTCTGCGTCCTCAACTTTGCGAATCGATCAATATCGCGACTTTGGGGGAGCGCGAACAAATGTCGCTTCAGTTCCGCACCTTCCATCGCCCACCAGGGGCTGAGGCCGGTTTTGTCGTCCGCGAACGCCTTGTCGGCGTCGCGTGCGATGATGTCCCACGGCGACGATGCTTGGCCGCGTGCCTGCGCCAACGCTTGTTCGCCTAGTTTTCGGGCGAGCGGTTGTCGGACAGTCAGTCCGCCGAAGCGCTGGACGCGACCTTCGCGTTGCTCCAGGTCAACCGGGCTGGAACAAAGATCCCAGTGGCCCAGCCGGTCGCACCAGCTATGGAAGTCGAGACCTTCCTGTCCGACAGAGGTCGTTGCCAGGACATGGGGCCAGAACGGCGTATTGAACGCGCTGCGGATTTCCTCAGAGCGCGCCGGTGGCGGTTCATTGACATCATGATCCTGCCGATGAGTCTCTGTCTCGGTGCCTCCAAACGGCACCGCAGCGTGACAGCGGATACGGATCTTGTCCTTTTTCTTCGCGCCCTTGAACCCGAAAGTGCCGACGTTCGCTGCAAGCGCCGCCGACAGATCCTCGATCAGTCCATCAGGATTGACCTTGGATTTGCGCAGCCAGAAATGTTCGTCGAGGACGGCTTCCAGGCAGCCATCAACGCACGCATTCTGATATTTCTGCGTGGCGTCCTCGCCGGGCAAGATCGACCAGAAAACGGGGCGATCCAGATAGGTGCGCAGCCGCGTCCAGCAGAAGCGCACAAGGCGCGCGAAATGCTGCTCCTGGTAATCGAAAAGCTCAGGAAGGTGGCGATAGAGTGCTCGGCCCGTCACGACGCCAGGGGCGCCGAGAGCCATATCCACCAGAGCGTCCAGCTCCCACCGGCTTAGCCAGGTGATCGCCTCGGCCTCTTGGCGCTGCTTGAGCAAGGTTTGAAGTGTTGCATCGTTCGGGGCGACCCGACCCCAGTTCTTCTGGACCGCCGCGAACTCCCGAGCCAGCGGCGCCTTTTGCGCGCGCTCAATGGCCGCGAGGATCGCCCACGCCGGTTTGCGTCGTCGGTTGCTTCGCGCATTCGGAGCCTCCGGCGCGATGGACGGGGGCAGCGCCTGAATAATCTGCTGCCGCGCCCTGGCCCTGATCTGCTTGATCGCAGCCTTGCCCTTCACATCTAGGGGATCGACAGCGCGGATCAGGAAAGGGCTCGGGTGAAACAGGGCGAGCGTCGGGCCTTGGTTCGGCTTCGGGTTCAGGTGGCGTTTCTTCCACGCGGCAGCGTAGGGAAGATTGCTTTTCGCCACGCATTTGCGCTCGACCTCAAGGCTGACAAGGGCTGCCAGGCTTTGCGGTGTGGCCCTGAATCGGCTGAAGATCAGCATCTTGGGCGATTGCGTCACCTTTGCCCATGGGCCGGAAGGCGTCCACCAAGTCAGCGACGGCAACACCCACGGCAGGGCAAGGGCCTCCGTTGGCACAAGGCCGTTGAGGGCACGGAGCTTGGCGCTTCCCCAACCCTCTTTGGGCGGCTTGAAGCAATTGGTGACTCCGAGCCGGGGGACGCTGCGCGTGGCCGGAAAATCTATGTCGCGAGAAATCTGGTATCGGTCCCCCAACGCTTGCGCAGGGAGTGGCACTGACAGCCAGTAGGCGATCGCGCTGCCTGCGAGCTTGGGCGACACATGGTCGGTGAAATGGCGATAGACGTCGAGATCGTGGGGCTCGATCCTTACGGACGGCGGCGCAGGCTCTCCGGCATGGTCGGAAACCGGACGCTCGGTCCGCGACATGAGCGGTGTGAGAAGCGCCTCAAGATGGTGCTTGAGCGCTTGCGCCTCTTCGATCGCCGCCGTGCGGCCATCGGGAGGCAGGTGGCCGATCAAATGCAACAGATCGCCAAAACGACGAAATTGGGATTCGGCCTCGGCGCGTACAGCCGGCCCGCCCAGAAACTCGATAATCTCGAAAAATTCGACATGGGGGGCAGCCCCAGCGCCGCTTTCCCAGCGCTCGGCATAGAAACGGTAGGGCGTGGCGGACAGGAGGAGGATCGGCGGCGGCGTCCCGCCATCTGTTCCCGCCAGCAGTTGCCGCGCCAGGGGATTATCGGCGCCTGCATTGAGCAGTTCGCGATAGCATTGGAACTCGTCGAAAATTACGAGATCGGGCGGGGCGGAATCCAGAGCGGCTTGAGCGAGCGCCTTCCGCATCCGGCCCAAGCTCTGACCATGTTTGCTGGCCACGATCGCGTGCAGAATGTTTTCGCGGGCCGGCTTGCCAAATTCCGCGCGTAACGCTCGGCCATAGGCCGCCTTGAAAAGGGCGGAGACATTGTCGAACTTGCCCTGAGCTTCCTCGCACGCCCATGGCCAGCCGGACGTTGCGCCATATTCGATATAGCCTTCAGGAAAGGCTGCGGTCAGGCCGGGGTATAGTTCGTCCAACAGGAGCTTGACGAACGCGCGCTCGACAGCCTTGCCGCCGTAGAGGCGCTGCGAGCTGGAGAATGATGTGGTGGGTGTAAAGGCGTAGAGCCGCAGCTTTCCCTTGCGCTTTTCCTCGAACGGAATGAGACCGACGCGGTCGATGATGGAGAGTGCGTCCTTGGCATCGTCCTTCTCGAGGAAGCGCAGCAGTTCGACCTTATTCTGGTCCGCGACTTTGAGCCCGCTCGTAATATAATAGACCGTGAACTTGCGCGCTTTGCTCGCCAGTGCCGCAAGCGTATCTCGGGCGACGACGGTCTTCCCGAGGCCGACTTCGTCCGCGACAAGGAATCGGCGCAGTGCGTTGCCTCCCGACAGAGCGGCAGTTGCAGCCTTTACCGTTGCGGCCTGGAAGGGTTTCGATCTTGCGCTCATGAGACAAGCCGGGAGCGCGCGATGGCCCAGATCTGAGCGAGTTCGTTCAAGTCAGCTCGCTCCGCTTCGCTCAGATTTTCGCCGTGGGCGAGCAGCGCATCCACATAGGGCGCAAAATGGCGATCGACCCGGCCGAAGGCTTTGCGATCGCGTGCCCAAGCCGTGAGAATATCCTCCAATGTAAGGCGGTCATAACCCAGGCCTTGGGGACGGTTGCCCCGCGATCCGACATCTTCATCCCATGCACCGCCACCGACCGGAAGCGTGTCGCCGCCAAGCATCGCCCGCATCCAGTCATGGAATGCGCGGAGCCCCATGTGGCTGGCCAGGGCGGCTAGATCCCGCTGCGCTTCGAGAGGCGGATCGACGGTGACGCGCTGCATCCATCGCAAATTGCCGTCTGGGCCGCTTATCCGCACCTGAATGAAGGCAGACTGAAGTGACAAGGGGATCGACCCAAGATTGAGGCGGGCGGCATCGGGCAGCCAAGGCAGCAGGTCGCCATTTGCAGATCCGGCGTGCAGCACATGGTCCGGGTAGGCAAGCGAAGGAACCGCCTGCGCATCGATCGAGAAGCATTCTCCGTCGCGGCGCAGAAGCGGGTTCCAGGAGGCCATGAGCGCCTTGCGTGACTCTTCCAGAGCATCGGCCGTACTTGTGCTGCGCATATCTGTGGCGGCGAGTTCCTCTATGGTGACGGGCGTGGCCTTACCGACGAGGAACGCCAGGCCGGAAGCGAACGCCTCGCCCGCTTCGAGTTCGACCATGATTTCCGAGTTGCGTCCCGACCATGCCCTTTCGGTCGCATTGGCGCTCCCGACCCTCAAGATGGTCTTTTCACCCGAGTGGAAGCAGAAGATTTTCGCATGGAGAGCAAGGGGCGCCGGCTCCACATCATCTTCGGCCACAGGTTCGGTGCCGGGCAGAGCGAGCGTGGACTCGTCAGCGAGCACGTCCGGCGCCGCATAGGCCAGGATCTTCGAGAAACCGGTCAGCGAGGTCCTGGACCGGCCGGCCATATCGGCAAGAGCCGGCATCGACGAAATCAGCGTTCTGGATCCCGCAGCCCCCCAGTTGCCTGCCTTTTTCAGGAAGTCGGGCGACAGGAATGGGCTGATGATCGTTATGCCATCGACCGCCCGGGATGGCGGCTCCGCTGGCAAGGGAACACCTTCATCCAGCCCATTGAGGAGGCCGCGTAGGCGAAAACCGTCTGGCGCATCCCACCAGATCGCCTCCAGTTGCTTCGCGATGTCATCGGCATCCTCGCGCGATGCGCAGCGTGCGAGAG
>JAFKKL010000354.1 GCA_017305595.1 Hyphomicrobiales bacterium
GGGAGCCGTTGCAACGGCGCCTTGCGCGGTGGTCAGGCTGCCGGTCTCATCGCTGGCATGGGTCGTCGCTCCGACCGGCGGTGCGAATGTCTCTGCGGCCATGCCTGTCGTTGGCGGCGTGCTGTCGATCTGGTCGGCGGCGTCCGCGCGGTCATTAACCTTCGGCGGATTGCCGGCCGGCGTCTGTTGCGATTGGCGATCGATCGGCGTCGGTGACGTCATCGACGGAGTTTCCACTGCGGTGGAAGGTGCTGCCGGGGCCGCTGCGGGCATCTTCTTCGAAACGGCGTTCTGCGCCACCGGCGTCGCTTGGCCGTCGAGGAACGTCATCGCCAGCTTGAAGGTGCCGAGCACGATGACGATAACGCTGGCGCCGACGAGAAGTGCGCGGATCTTCGAACTGATCTTACCGCCCTTGTTGGCGGCAGCACGGATGGAGTCGTTGAGCTTGGCGCCTCGGCCCGCTTTCTCGGAGGCCGGCGCGGCGGTCGATGCGGCCTTGGCGGCCCGGCGCGCGGCGGCGATGAAGCTCGATGTGCTGGCCGGCTCGTCGGGCGTCTGCGGCGCGATTTCGCCCAGCGCATTCTCGGATGCGGCGATGCGTTCGGCCGGCGTCATCGATCGGTTCGACGGGCGTGTACCGGGTTCGAGAGGATGATCCGGCGGCAGGTCGAGGCCGAGCGTGGTTCGTGGCGGCTCGTCGCGCATTGCAATCGGAGGCGGTGCGACCGGCGTGGGTTCGACGCGCGGACGCGGCGTCAGGATGTCCCGGATGGCGTTCGGTTCAGGCGTTGTGACGGGCTGCACCGTGGGCGCCAGCGACGGCGGCGCGAATGGCGGCTTTTGTCCCTGCGCCGGATTGGGCAAGTCCGGCCGCTTCGGCATCGGCGCGATCGGCGGCGCCGCGACGGTGGGCGGCGCGGCCTGCGCGGTGCGAAGGTCGACTTCGATGACGGTGAGGCGATCGACGACATGGGACAGCGTGTTATGGACCGCTTCCAGCGTATCCTGTGTGGTGCGGTTCGATTCCGACTGGCTGTAGCGAATGTCGGATAATTCGCGCCGGATCGTATCGACCACGGCGTCATCCATCGCCGGGCCGGCGGCCGGATTGCTCATCGCCGCGAAGCTGACCTGCTGCCGCTCCAGGTGGCGCAGGATGTCCTGCAAGCCTTCCTCGACGCGGTTCAGGCCGCCCATGCGGTGATCGGCGGAGGCTTCCAGCCGCTCCAGCAGATAGGAAACGCGCTGCTCCAGATGCGCGAAGGCGGAGGGGCCGTCCTGGCCGACCGGCATGCGGTCCAGCCGTTCAGACAGGGCGCGCAGCGCACCCTCGATCTGTTCGGAGCGATCGTCGACGACGCGCTGCGGCCGGCTCTCCAGCGCGGAGGTCAGCGTCGCGATGCGCGCTTCCAGCGCGGCGAAGGAATCGGAATGAATTTCGGAACGGGCAAGCTGGTCGACCTTCGACGACAGCGCCTGGACATGCTCGCTGAGCTGCGCCAGCGCCTCGTTGGAGGCGACGTTGGAGACGATGCCGCGCAATGCAGCGATGGCCTCTTCGAGTTGCTGCATCGTCCCCGGGCCTTCGCCGGAGCGGACGATGGTGTCGAGCCTTGCGCCGAGGCCGCGGATCGCGTCGTCGAAACCGGCCAGTTGCTCGGCGGGCGTCAGTGTGCGCAGCGTGTGCTGGATGTCTCCCAGCGCATGTTCGACGCCGGCGAGCGTTTGATTGTCGCTGCCGTTGTGGCGGCTGTCGTCGATGCGTTGCGCCAGCAGTCTGATATCGCGTTCGATCGACTCGATGGCTTGTCGCGGCATCGCCTCGGTGATGACGCGGCGGATGTCGGCGAGTTCGCCACGGAACGACGCGATCGCGTGGTCGACCTGCGCTGGCTGGTGCAGGGCTTCGATCCGGCTGGTGATCTTTGCCAGTTGTTGTTCGAGGGCCGACATCTGGCCGGGCATCGCGCGTTCGGGCGCGACGGTAGCGGTCGAAAGCGGCGGCTGCGATGCTGCGCGACCGGCTTCCAACTCGTTTTGCCGGGCGAGGATTTCCGCGATGGCGGAATCGAGCGGCGACGGCGACGGACGCCCGGTCGAAGCGGCGGGGCGCTCTGCCATCGATGCCCGGCTGAGCGGAACGAAGGGCGGCTGGGGTTGCGGCTCGGCTTGCGGCTTCGGCGTGGTGATCCGCGACAACCGCTCGTCGAGTCGCGAAATGGCATCGTTCAATTGCCTGGCGACTGGCGGCTGATCGCGATCGGTCGGGCGCGAGATGGTCTCGATCTGGCGTGCGATCGAATCCAGCCGTTGATGGATTTCGGCAACCTCCGGCGCGTTTTGCGGTGATAATGGCGGATTGGGGCGCTGGTCATGCGCGGGCTCACCGACGCCGCCGATCGAGGAATTTAGCCAATCGGTGAGCGACATGCCGGCGCGACGTGCCGCCACTTCCGCTCTCTCGCGAACGGACGGTTCGATTTCTTCAACGTTCCATGATCCGCGCGAATTCATGTTGTGGTCCGGTGTCCGCCGTGGCGCCGCTTGCTGCGCCGTCTGGCTCCGCGCGTCTCCCGTTTGGTAAAGACAATCCCATCGGGCGGCGCTCGTCTGCCTCTCAACCGGACTTTTTCGTGTTAGGGTAAACATCCCGTTAAGGATTGATGGGACCAGCCGAAAAGTTGTCGTGAGGCTCATGCTCGCGCCCCGCGAGCCGTGGCGCCGGCGAAGGGTTGGACCGCTCGTGCGGCT
The DNA here is from genome assembly GCA_017305595.1 of Hyphomicrobiales bacterium. Lineage (GTDB taxonomy): Bacteria > Pseudomonadota > Alphaproteobacteria > Rhizobiales > Xanthobacteraceae > 62-47. The sequence continues at coordinate 2,755 of JAFKKL010000354.1, forward strand.
GCAAGGATATTCAACCTATGATTGAGTCCGCGGCAATAGATTCATTGCTGCGGTGCGAGATTCCTTGGTAGAAACGGTTCCAATAACGCCAGTTTAGAGGGACGACATGCCGAGCTACAAAGCGCCCATCGACGACGTCAATTTCCTCCTCAACGACGTCTTTCAGTTCGACCGCTACAACAATCTCCCCGGCTTCAGCGACGCTTCGCCCGATGTTCGCGCCGCGATCTTGGAAGAGGCGGCCAAGCTGTCCGAGCAGGTGCTGCAGCCGCTCAACCGGGTCGGCGACCTCGAAGGCTGCGTCCGTCATGACGACGGCAGCGTGACCACCCCGAAAGGCTTCAAGGACGCCTTCAAGCAGGTGGCGGAAGGCGGTTGGCTGGGGCTGTCGGCGCCTGCCGAGTTCGGCGGGCAGGGCCTTCCGGTGACACTGTCGCAGACCGTCGCCGAATTCCAGATTTCGGCCAACATGGCGTTCTCGATGTATGGCGGCTTGACCATGGGCGCCACCGCGGCGCTGCTGGTTCATGGCACGCCGGAGCAGAAGGCGACCTATCTGCCGAAGATGGTGGCCGGCGAATGGACCGGCACCATGAACCTCACCGAGCCGCAATGCGGCACTGACTTGGGCCTGCTGCGCACCAAGGCGGTGAAGCAGGCCGACGGCAGCTACAAGATCACCGGCACCAAGATCTTCATCTCCGCCGGCGAGCATGATCTCGCCGACAACATCATCCATCTGGTGCTGGCCCGCATCGAGGGCGCGCCCGCCGGCATCAAGGGCGTCTCGCTGTTCGTGGTGCCGAAGGTGCTCGTCAACGCCGATGGCTCGCTCGGCGCGCGCAACGGCGTGTCGTGCGGCTCGATCGAGCACAAGATGGGCATTCACGGTAACTCCACCTGCGTGATGAACTACGACAATGCCACCGGCTGGCTGATCGGCGAAGAAAACAAGGGCATGCAGGGCATGTTCGTGATGATGAACGAGGCGCGGCTCGGCGTCGGCGTTCAGGGTCTCGCGATGTCGGAAGTCGCCTATCAGAACGCGGTCACTTACGCGCGCGAACGCTTGCAGGGCCGCGCGCTGACCGGGCCGCAGGCCCCCGACAAGCCGGCCGATCCGATCATCGTGCATCCCGACGTGCGCCGTACGCTGCTCTCGATCCGCGCCTTCAACGAAGCCGCGCGCGCCATGGTGGTGTGGACCGCGCTCAAGAGCGACATTGCGCATCGTTCCAACGATCCGAAGGATCGTGAGGCGGCGGACGACCATATGGGCCTGATGACGCCGGTGCTGAAGGGCGTGCTGACCGATGGCGGGTTTGCCAACGCGGTGCAGGCGCAACAGGTTTTCGGCGGCCACGGTTATATCGCCGAACAGGGCATGGAGCAGTTCGTGCGCGATGCGCGCATCGCCATGATCTACGAGGGCGCCAACGGTATTCAGGCGCTCGACCTGGTCGGCCGCAAGCTGCCGCGCCAGGGCGGCCGCGCCGCGATGGCGTTCTTCGGTGAGGTGACGGCGTTCGCCAAGGAGCACGGCGGTAATGATGCGATGAAGCCGTTTATCGCGCCGCTTTCCACCGCGCTCGGTCATTTGCAGCAGTCGACGATGTGGCTGATGCAGAATGCGATGGCGAAACCGGACAACGCCGGCGCCGCCGCCACCGATTACATGAAATTGTTCGGCCTCGTGGTGTTCGGCTACATGTGGGCCCGCATGACGAAAGTCGTGCAGGACAAGATTGCGGCGGGTGATAGCTCTGCCTATCTCAAGACCAAGCTGGTGACCGGACGATTTTTCATGGAACGGATGTTGCCGGAAACCGCGCTACATCAGGCGCGCATTCAAAGCGGAAGCGGGACCACCATGGAACTGCCGGCCGAGGCGTTCTGAGACTGTCGAGACGGCGCCCGTTGTGGCGCCGTTCCCATATGGAATTGAGAACAACCCCGAGGAAAAGCGATGGCTGAAGCCTATATTTACGATCATGTCCGCACGCCGCGCGGCAAAGGCAAATCCGACGGCTCGCTGCACGAAGTCACGGCGCTGGCGCTGG
>JAFKKL010000355.1 GCA_017305595.1 Hyphomicrobiales bacterium
GAAACCCAGAAGAAGCTGCAAGAGGAATTGCAGAAGCGGGCGGCGGAAGCGCGCGCCAAGCTGGAAGCGCAGCAGCCGGCGGCTGGTGCAGCAACGCCTCCTGCGACACCGCCTGCCGCGAAGCAGTAATCGCGCGGCGATTGCGACAACAAAAAGCGCTCCGCGAGGGGCGCTTTTTTCGTTCGAATTTCAGCTCGGGATTCTTGCGGCGAAACCGTGTCGGGCGGGATTCTTGCGGCGGAATCGTGGCGCGTCAGGTCGATCGGCTCAGACGAACCGGACCAGTTCAGTCAGCCTCAGTTCAGCGAGGTGTTGCGCGGGCGGTAGCCGCCGGCCTTGTCCTTGATGAAGATCTCGGCGACCTGCGAGTGCCGCACCGGCTCGCCGGATTCGTCCGCCAGCAGGTTCTGCTCGGAGACGTAGGCGACGTATTCCGACTCAGCGTTCTCGGCCAGCAGGTGATAGAACGGCTGGTCCTTGCGCGGGCGCACCTGTTCCGGGATCGCCAGCCACCATTCCTCGGTGTTGGCGAACTCCGGATCGATGTCGAAAATCACGCCTCGGAACGAGAAAATCCGGTGCTTGACGATCTGACCGATCTGAAATTTTGCGACCCGCATCTTTGTCATCCCCGTCGAATAGACCAGGATTGTGGCCGATGCTAGTGGTTCGATTCTAACATTTCGGCGGGTATCCTTGCAGGTCCAAGCGGTTCCGGGCGGGAACGCCGCACCGTCCGCACCTCGATTCCGGCCCAAATCCCGCGGAAATCCGGCTTCATGATCGATATCCTCAATCTGGCGCTGCCGTACTTTGGATTGATTTTCATCGGCTTCGCCTGCGGAAAATACCGGGGCCTGCCGGAATCCGGCCTCGCCTGGATGAATTTCTACGTCCTCTATGTCTCGCTGCCGGCACTGTTCTTCCGCATCGTCTCGAAAACCCCGTTCGAGGAACTCAACAACCTGCCGTTCGTGGTGGCGACCACGCTGGGAACAGCGGGCGCGTTCACGCTGTCGCTGTTGATCGCGCGGTTGCTTGGCCGTCTCCCGCTGCGGCAGGCGGCGATGGCGGGGCTGGCGGGCGGCTACGGCAACATCGGCTACATGGGACCGGGGCTGGCGCTCGCGGTGTTCGGGCTGAAATCGGCGGTGCCGACCGCGCTGATTTTCTGCTTCGACAGCATTTTCCTCTTCACGGTGATCCCGGTGTTGATGGCGTTGACCGACGGCACGCGGCGGCCGCTGTTGCCGACGCTGTGGTTCGTAGTCAAGGAGATCGCGCTGCATCCCTTGATCGTCGCGGTGTATTGCGGCGTGCTGGCCGCGGCGCTGCACATCCAGATGCCGGTGGCGATCGACGGTGTGTTGCAGTTTCTGCAAAGCTCGGCCGCGCCGGTGGCGCTGTTCGTGCTCGGCGTGACGGTGGCGCTGCGGCCGTTCGGCCGGGTGCCGTGGGAGTTGCCGGGGCTGATCGCGGTGAAACTGGTGGTTCACCCGACCCTCGTGCTTGGCCTGCTGTGGTGGTTTGGCCCGTTCACGATGGAGTGGGCGGCAACCGCCGTGCTGATGGCCTCGCTGCCGCCGGCGCTCAACGTGTTCGTTATCGCGCGGCAGTACGACACCTGGACGGAAGCTGCGTCGGCCGCAGTGATGCTGGGCACACTGGCTTCAGTGGTGACGCTGACCACCGTGATGTGGATGCTGAAGAGCGGCTATCTGACGTTTTGATCGGGTGTGTGACAAGCAGAGATCTAACGGAAGCCGTCACCCTGAGGTGCATTGCGTAGCAATGCCTCGAAGGGCGACGGCGATCCTTCGAGGCTCGCTGACGCTCGCACCTCAGGATGACGCCGTCGCGTAAACCCAGCGTCTCAGGTTCTTATCGAACGGCTTTCATAAGGATCGCCGCCATGACGGGCTGAGCCCTTCGCGCATGGCGAGGCGGCGCAGGGGGCCGATGGCGCTGAGGAGGTGAAGTCCCGCCGCGCGGGCCATCTGCATCGGCAGGAAATCGCTGAGCAGCGAGCGGTTGGCGAGATCGATTGCCATGGTGCGGCTGGCGATGTCGCTGCGGCGCTTGCGGTCGAACCGCGCCAGCGTCGCGGGCGCACCGGGGTCTTCGCCGCGCGCAATGGCATCCGTGACGATGTCGGCAATATCTGCGGCGTCGCGCAGGCCGAGATTGAGTCCTTGCGCGCCGATCGGCGGCAGCACATGCGCGGCCTCGCCGACGAGCACGACGCGATTGTCCGCGAACCGGCGCGGCTGCTCGATGGCGAGCGGAAACGAATGCCGTCCCGGCTCGACGCTGACGCGGCCGAGAATGGAATGCATCATCCGCTCGGCTTCCATCGACAGCGCGTCGTCACTCAATGCCATCAGGCGCGCGGCTTCATGCGGCGTCGCAACCCACACTACGCTGGAGCGATCACCTTGCAGCGGCACGAACACGCATGGCCCGCCGGTGGTGTGAAACTCGGTCGAGGTGTCGTGATGCGGTCGGCTGTGACGGATGTTGAAGGTCAGCGCCGTCTGGCGCAGCGGACGACGATTGACCTCGATGCCGGCGGCCTCGCGGCAGATCGATTGTCGACCATCGGCGCCGGCGGCGACGCGGCCATGAATCAGGGTGCCGTTGCGGGTGCGGACGATGACCTGATCGGTATCGATCTCGACGCCCTCGGCTTCGTCGTCGTAGCGCGCGATGCGTTCGATTTCGTCGGCGCGCGTTTCGAGTGCTGCCACCAGCCGGCGGTTCTCGATGTTGTAGCCGAAGGCATCGCGGCCGATCTCGTCCGAGACGAAGCGTACTTCCGGCGCGCGGATCAGCCGCTGCGTGTTGTCGACCAGCCGCATCGTGCGCAGCGGCGTGGCGCTCTCCGCGCAACGCCGCCAGACATCGAGCCGCTCGAGAAAATCGATGGTGCCGCCAAGCAGCGCCGTGGTGCGATTATCCGGATACGCCTTGCGGGTAGCGACCAGCGCCACCGCGATGTTGTTCTCCGCCAGCGCAATGGCGGTCGCAAGGCCGACCGGTCCGCCGCCGATAACGATGGCGTCGTAAATGGTCTGGTCTGTCGTCGAGGTGTCCATGGCGGGACAATCGGTATTTGAAGGATAAAATGCAAGGGTAGTGGGAGTGATTTAACTATCGGGTCGTCATGGCCGGGCTTGTCCCGGCCATGACGAAATAGATGCTTCGTCGACAGCCGACAGGCTTTCGCGCGGCGGATCGCCGCAAGGCGGGGGATGCAAATCGGCCCAAATCCTGTTAACAGCGTTTCTCATATGACGCAGGCGGACACCTCGCAGCAGCCTTCGAACTCGACCCGCGCCGCGGCGTTCGGCGTTCATATCTTCACGGCTCTGGGCGCCGGCATCGCGCTGGTCGCGCTTCTGGAAGCCGTGCGGGAACATTGGGCCGCGATGTTCGGCTGGCTCGGCGTGGCCCTGATCATCGATGCCATCGACGGACCGCTTGCGCGCCGCCTCAACGTCGCCGCGCTGCAACCGCGCTGGTCTGGCGACACGCTGGACCTCGTCGTCGATTTCCTCACCTATGTCTTCGTTCCGGCCTATGCCATCGCGGCGAGCCGGCTGCTGCTGCCGGTCGCGGGGCCGCTGATCGGCGTCGGGATCGTCGTCACCAGCGCGCTGTATTTCGCCGACAAGCGAATGAAGACCGACGACAATCACTTTCGCGGATTTCCGGCGTTGTGGAATGCGGCCGCGTTCTATCTGTTCCTGTTGCAGCCCGCGCCATGGCTGGCGACGCTGGCGATGGTCGCGCTGATCGTGCTGACCTTCGTCCCGATCCGTGTGCTGCATCCGGTGCGCGTCGTGCGTTTCCGCAAGTTCAATCTTGCGCTGATGGCGATCTGGTCGGTGCTGTCGATCTTTGCCGTCGCGATGGATTTCAATGTCTCGCTGCCGGTCCGCGCCGCCTTGTGCGCGATCGGCCTCTACGTCATTTTTGCTGATCCAGTCTTACGCCTGTTTGGGGTTGCCAAAGCATGATCGAACTTTTGACCAGCCCCGAAGCATGGGCCGCGCTTCTGACCTTGACCGCGCTGGAGATCGTTCTCGGCATCGACAACGTGATCTTCCTCTCCGTGCTGGTGTCGCGCATTCCCGAGCCGCAGGCGACGCGCGCGCGCCAGATCGGCCTCGCACTGGCGCTGATCTTCCGCATCGTGCTGCTCAGCGTGCTGGTGTGGCTGATCGGCCTGACGCAGCCGGTGTTCACGATTTTCGAGATGGGTTTCTCCTGGCGCGACCTCATCCTGATCGGCGGTGGATTGTTCCTGATCGCCAAGGCGACGCACGAGATTCACGGCGAGGTCGAGGCGCGCGAAGGCGGGGAGGCGGCGGCGCAGGGGCCGCAGAGGGCGTTCTTCTGGATCATCCTGCAGATCATCGTCGTCGATCTGGTGTTCTCGCTCGACTCCATCATCACCGCGATCGGCATGGCCAAGGATCTCGAGATCATGATCGCGGCGGTCATCATCGCCTGCATCGTGATGTACGTCTCCTCTGGTCCGGTGGCGCGTTTCGTCGCCGAGCATCCGACCACCAAGATGTTGGCGCTGGCGTTCCTGGTGCTGATCGGCGTGGCGCTGGTGGCCGACGGCTTCGAATTTCACATCCCGCGCGGTTACATCTACTTCGCCATCACCTTCTCGCTGGCGGTCGAGGTGTTCAACATCATGGCGCGGAAGAACCGCAAGCGCGCGTAGGGCGCGTACGACACCATAACCGTCGTCCCCGCGAAGGCGGGGACCCAGACCCCCTGACGCTCGTGCTTGACGG
>JAFKKL010000356.1 GCA_017305595.1 Hyphomicrobiales bacterium
TGATCACCGCGCGGGACATTATCGCGCGTTACGGCGAGCCCGATGAGAAATTTTTGCGCGAGGCGCTGGCCGGCAACATCTGCCGGTGCACGGGATACGCAGGAATCGTGAAAGCGGTTCAGCACGCCGCGACGCAACTCGCGCGCCGCGACTGAGGCAACCGCGGCAGAGGAATTGGCTGAAAGCACATGGCTTGTCAGTCCCAATACAGAGAGAGGGGAAACAACGTGAGAACAACGACGTCGATCATAGCTGCACTTTCGTTCGCGGCGCTCAGCGCCGCACCCGCAATCGCGCAGGAAACCATCAAGCTCGGCGCGCCGCTCGCGCTCACCGGCCCGCTCGCGGACGCCGGTGCGAAATCGAAGCAAGGGTACGACATCTGCGTCTCCGCCATTAATGACAAGGGCGGCGTCGATGTCGGCGGCAAGAAGATGAAGCTCGAACTGGTCGAATACGACTACCAGAGCGAAACCAATCGCGCGGTGCAGATCGTGCAGCGCCTGATCAACGTCGACAAGGTGCCGTTCCTGCTGTCGCCTTATGGCTCCGGCGATACCAAGGCGACCGCCGTGGTGGCCGAGCGTTACGGCGTGCCGATGGTTGCTGCAGCAGCGGCGACGAAAAGCGTGTTCGACCAGAAATTCCAGAATCTGTTCGGCGTGCTGTTCCCGAACGACATGATCACCGAGGCCGAAGTCGCCTATTACAAGAAGCATGTGCCGTCCGTGAAGCGGGTCGCGGTGCTCGCGCTGAACAGCCTGTTCCCGAAGGCGATCGCCGGCGAGATGGTGAAGTCGGCGACCGGCGCGGGCCTCGATGTCGTCTTCAACACCACCTATTCGCCGGATACCTCCGACTTCTCGAACGTGCTGACCCAGATCAAGGGGCTGAACCCGGACTGGATCTATGCGACCGGCTATACGCAGGACCTGATCCTGATCCGCCGGCAGATGGCTGATCTCGGCCTCGATGTGAAGGTGCTCACGATGACGGCCGGGCCGTCCTATCCGGAATTCAAGGACAACGTGAAGAGCCTCGCCGAAAACGTGACGACGAACTCCTGGTGGCATCAGAATGCGAACTACAGCGACAGCTATCTGTTCGGCTCGTCGCTGAAGTACAACGAGGCATTCAACGCCAAGTTCAAGCGTGACGCGACCTATCTCGAAGCGGCGGCAACCGCTGCCTGCGAGACGCTGGCGCTGGCGATCGAGGAAGCCAAGTCGACCTCGGCCGATGCCGTCCGCAAGGTGCTCCACGAGAAGACGTTCAATACCTTCTACGGCCCGATTCAGTACGGCAAGCTGGGCCAGAACGAAGTGAATGCGGCACTGGTGATGCAGATCCAGAACGACAAGCTTCTCGTCCTTGCGCCGGAAAATCTGAAGCAGGGCGAGCTGCAGATCGGCGTGCCGAAGAAGAAGTAACTCCCTCAACTCGAGAACCGACGCGGGCGTCATGATAAGTCAATATATTGTCAACGGGCTTCTGACCGGCGGTCTCTATGCCTGCCTCGCGGTCGGATTCTCTCTGGTCTGGGGCGTGTTGAACGTCGTCAACATGCTGCACGGCTCGATGGTCGTGCTGGGGGCGTACTTCTGCCTCTATGGCGTGCAGCAACTGGGGCTTCCGCTTTATGCGGTGGCTCCGGTCGCTTGCCTCATCCTGTTCGTGTTCGGCTACGCCATCCAGCGTGGCCTGCTTAATCGGGTGATCACGCAGCCGATCCTGATCACGCTGACGTTGACGTTCGGTCTCGATCTGATCGTCAACAATCTCATCATCCACGTTTTCAGCGCAACGCCGCAGTCGCTGGTGACGAACTTCGGAACCGTCGAGTTTGCCGGCGTTCGGGTGCCGGTGGTGCGGGTCGGCGGCATGCTGGTTGCTGTGATCCTCACGCTGGTGCTCTACTGGCTGCTTCGGCATTCGAAGATCGGCCGCGCCATCATCGCCGTGCGCATGGACCGTCATGCGGCGGCTCTGATGGGCATCCGCATTCCGCACATTTACGCGCTGACGTTCGGCATCGGTGCGTTCATGGCGGGCGCCGCCGGATGCGCGATGGCGCTGATCTATCCGGTGACGCCGATGATGTCCGGCGTGTTCCTCGGAAAAGCGTTCGTCATCTGCGTGCTGGGTGGCCTCGGCAGTGTGCCCGGCGCGATCATCGGCGGTCTGGTGCTGGGTGTGGTCGAAGGTCTCGGCACGCTGACGCTCGGCCAGCAATGGGCGACGTCGGTCGGCTTCATCATGATGATGGCCGTGATCGTGTTGTTTCCCACCGGCATTATGGGAAAGAAGGGCTACGAATGATTATCGACCGAGCTTTTGCGCTCAAGATCGCCTTCGGCGTCCTGCTGTTCGCATGCGGGGCGATGCTGTCGGCCGTTCTTGACAATTACTATCTCCAGGTCGGAACGACGCTGGCGATGCTGTGCTCGCTGTGCTGGGCATGGAATATCGTCGGCGGTTATATGGGTTATCCGGCCCTGTGTATGATCTCGTTCTTCGGCATTGGGGCCTATGCCGGCGGCATCGCGCAAGCGGCGGGTGTTCCGGAGACGCTCGCATGGTTCGTCGCGGCGGGCGTCGGTTTGTTGTTCGCGCTGCTGTTGGGCGTGCCGCTGCTTCGACTCAAGGGGCACTATTTCGCGGTCGGCACGATTGCGAGCGTCGAAGTGCTTCGTGAGGTGGCCAACAACTGGGATCAACTGACCGGCGGGGCGATCGGATTGAATCTTCCGATTCATGCGGGCTCACCGGATGAAGTCGGCCGCTACTTCTATCTCGCGATGCTGGGGCTTGCCTTCATCGCATTTCTCGTCACCGCGATCGTGGACCGAACTCAATTCGGCTTCGGTCTCCGCTGCATTCGCCAGAACGAACAGGCCGCCTCGATGGTTGGCATCAACGTTTTCAAGTACAAGGTCGGCGCGTTCGTGCTCACTGGCGTGCTGGGTGCGGCCACGGGCGCCATCTATGCGTCGATGGTGGCCTTTATCGAGCCGAAAGATGCGTTCAATATCATCATGACCATCGAGATTCCGGTGATGGTGATGCTGGGCGGCATGGGAACGATCTTCGGGCCGCTGATCGGCGGGGTATCCTATGTGATCCTCAAGGAGTTTGTCTGGGCCTACTTCATCAATTGGCACAGCGGACTGCTTGGCCTCATCGTGGTCACCGTCATCTATTTCCTGCCGGTTGGCGTGCTCGGCCTGACCTGGCGCGACATCTTCAGGAAGTTTGGTGCGTCCAAGTCGACACGACCCGTCACGTCTGACATCGCGAGGTCCGCATCATGACCAAGGCGACGACGCCTGTTCTCGAGTTGAAGTCGGTCTCGCGGCTGTTCGAAGGCATCCACGCCGTCGATAACGTCAGCCTCAAATTGTATGCCGGCGAGATTGTCGGCCTGATCGGTCCGAACGGAGCCGGCAAGACCACTCTGGTCAACCTGATCTCCGGCTTTCTGTCGGTCAGCAGCGGCGATGTTATCTTCGATGGTGAGAGCATCACCCGCAAGAAGCCGCATGTGATTGCGCAGAACGGAATCGCGCGGACATTTCAGATCGTGCAACCGTTCGCCCGGATGACCGTGCTTGAAAACGTGATGGCGGGCGCGATCTATGCCGGCCATCGCGGCATGGTGCAGGCGCGCGACAAGGCGATCGAGTGCCTGGAGTTCACCAAGCTGGCGCACCTGAAGGATATGCCGGCGTCGGAACTGGCGCTGGCCAATCGCAAGCGGCTGGAGCTCGCCAAGAGCCTGGCGATGAATCCGCGCTTGCTGATGCTCGATGAGGTCAATGCCGGCTTGAACTCATCCGAGATCGACGAAGCAATCCAGATGATCCGGTCGATCGCCGCCACGGGAATCACCATCGTCGTGATCGAGCATCTGATGCGCGTCGTTACCGCGCTCGCCGAGCGGACCGTGGTGCTGCATCATGGCGCGGTCGCGAGCGAGGGGCCGACCGAGGAGGTGATGCGGGACCCGAAGGTGATCGAGGCCTATCTCGGCAACAAGTTTGCGCAACGTTTCGCCGAAACCTCCGGCGTTCCCGTCGCGCGACCGGCATAAGACATTTCCGACAGACAGAAGAGACCATTGATATGGCGATGACCATGACGGGTGAGGTCACCCTGCACGCCGACCGCAATACGGTGTGGGAGAAGTTGAACGATCCGGAAGCGCTGAAGGCCGCGATTCCCGGATGCCAGGATCTTGAGAAGATCGGCGATACGGCCTTTCGCGCAACGGTGAAGTTGAAGGTCGGTCCGGTCGGCGCGGTGTTCAAGGGATCGGTCGAACTGACGGATATCGATCCGCCGAACGGCTATCGCATTGTCGGTCAGGGCGAGGGCGGGATCGCCGGCTTCGCCAAGGGCGGCGCGCGCGTGCGTCTGCATGATATCCCGGACGCGCCGGAGAGCTGCAAGCTCGAATACGAAGTCAACGCGGAAGTCGGCGGGAAGATCGCGCAGCTCGGCAGCCGCCTGATCAACGGCGTCGCCAGCAAGACGGCGGATCAGTTCTTCAACAATTTCGCCGAGGCTCTGAAATAAAGCTTTGATATTTTGCCTTCGAGCTGGGGCCTCTCACCGCAAAGTGGTGAGAGGCCCCATGTTTTTGTCGGATGTGTTGACGCGGACGATGTCAGGGAACGATGCCCTCCGGCAACGTTGCCGTATAAGATGCGATGCCGCCTGGCGTCGTTATCCAAACGTCGGAAAATCGCGGA
>JAFKKL010000015.1 GCA_017305595.1 Hyphomicrobiales bacterium
AGCAGAATGCCGAGGGCGACCAGCACGTCGCTCACAGTGATCGTCCACTTCGCCTCGGACAGCAACGGCACGGTCAGCACAGGCGCGTCGAATGACACGCCCGACATCAGAAAGACCATGATGTTGAAGACCGCGAGCGGGATCAACAGCAGCGGAAAACCGACCCTGGACATCGGCAAAGACTTTCTTTTCGCGCAAGAAGCCCTGCGAATCAGCACGACGCATCACTGCGCCGTCCTATACGCCAATTCACTACGCTAGTCCTTGAGTTGGCACGAATTCGGGCGACCGCAAGCCCCCCCAAATTCAGCCGGAGCGCGCAACGGACGCGCCATTGGCGCGTCCGCGAGCACGCGGAAGCAATCCCGCTCAGGATTCCTTCTTGACCTTCAGAATCTGGCGGCCCTTGTACATCCCCGTCTTCAGGTCGACGTGGTGGGGGCGGCGCAGTTCACCCGAATCCTTGTCTTCAACATAGGTTGGGGTCTTGATCGCATCGGCCGAGCGGCGCATGCCGCGCCGCGATGGCGATGTTTTTCTTCTCGGAACGGCCATAACGAAGGTCCTTGCAAACTACGGCCAAGGGCATCGCCGATGAAGGCGGCCCGGCGCTTCGCGGATGCGAAAAGGGCGATTAAGGCCGCGCTTATAGCGGAAGGCCGGGCGTAAGGCTAGTGCCGGTTTTAAAGTCCGGCAGACCGAAACACCCCTAGCTGGCGGACTTCCGGCTCCGGCAACCGTCCAGATCGACCGCCCTCGCCCTCGCCATGTAGGTTCCGGCGAGGCGGCGCATCCCCGGTCCCGGTTTGCGGGCACTCCGAACATGCGGGTTCGGCAGCATCGCCGCCAGTAGCGCGGCTTCGCGCGAGGAAAGGTTCTCGGCCGAGCGGCCGAATGCGTAATTAGCGCCCGCATTGATGCCGAATTGCCCGCCGGGGCCCCATTCGGCGATGTTCAGGTAAAGTTCCAGCACCCGCTGCTTGGACAAAACAAGATCGATCCACAACGCCAGCGGGAGCTCCAGCCCCTTGCGGACATAGCTCCGACCCGACCACAGGAACAGATTCTTGGCCACCTGCTGGGTGATGGTGGAGCCGCCACGGCCGACATCGCCATCCTCCGCATCGGCCAGCACATCCCGCACGGCGTCCCAATCGACGCCATGATGGCTGCAAAACCGGGCGTCCTCCGAGGCAATAACCGTACGGGGCAAAACCGGGGCGATGTTTTTGAAGTCGATCCACTGCCGCGTTACCGGCGCGCCGGTCATCCACCGCCACAGCATCAGCGTCGAGACCGGATGGCCGCCGGCGTACACAATCGTCAGCACGTAAGGTGCAGCCAACAGCAGCACGGCAAGAACAAACGCGAAACGAAGGAATTTTCGCATCAGGCCGGAGTATGCGCGGGATCGAGGTGGATGGCAGCGGACAAACCAACCTCTCCCGGCGGTTAACTGAGATGCTCAACGGCCAGGTTGGGCCGCCACGGACAGAATTGACGAAGCGAGAGCCTTGCTATCAATGTCGACCGAAAGATTATCCGGAGCCATTCTAAATGACCACCGCTACTTCATCGCAGGATTTCGCCAAGCGTCTGGACGCGACTGCGGCCGACACCGAAGCACTGCTCGGCCAGTTGCTGTCCGACACCTTGCTGCCGGACGAGATCGCACGGCCACGCCGGGTGATGGAGGCGATGCGCTATTCGACGCTCGGCGGCGGCAAACGCTTGCGGCCGTTCCTCGTGGTGGAAAGCTCCGCCGTATTCGGCGTGCCCCGCCCCTCGGCGCTATTAGCCGGTGCCGCGCTGGAGTGCATCCATTGCTATTCGCTAATTCACGACGACTTGCCGGCGATGGACAACAGCGAATTGCGTCGCGGCCGCCCGACGCTGCACAAGCAATATGACGACGCCACCGCCATTCTCGCCGGCGACGCGCTGCTGACGCTGGCGTTCGACATCATCAGTCGCGACGAATTGCATAGCGACCCGATGGTCCGCCTGTTGCTGACGCGGGCGCTGGCGCGCGCGTCAGGCATCGGCGGCATGGTCGGCGGGCAGATGCTCGATCTCGCCGGCGAAGGCCGTTTCGGCGACCGCGAGCCGGTCGATGTCGCGCGGTTGCAGCAGATGAAAACCGGCGCGCTGTTGCGTTACGGCTGCATCGCCGGCGCGATCCTCGGACAAGCTTCGCAGAAGGATTATCAGGCGCTCGACGATTACGGCCGCGCGCTCGGCGAAGCATTCCAGATCGCCGACGACCTGCTCGATGTCGAAGGCGACGCAGCCGCGCTCGGCAAGCAGACCGGACAGGATGCAGCGTTGGGCAAGACCACGTTCGTGACCCAGCTCGGCGTCGAGGGCGCCAAGCAGCGTGTGCGCGATCTGATCGCCAAGGCGGATAGCGCGCTGGCGCCGTTCGGCGCGCGCGGCGATGTGCTTCGCGCCACCGCGCGCTTCGTTGCCGAACGTAAGAACTAGCCAGCACGATGAGCGGTGCTTCCGAACAGGACCCGCGCCTCGCCCGCTTCCATCGCCTGCCACGCGTGTTGCGCATTTTTTATGCGCGCCCACGCACCTTCGTCTCTGCCGCACTCGGCATCACCGTGTTTCTCCTGCTGCCGGGATCGCTGCGGCTGGTCAGCCGATCGCTGATCGGCTGGGATACATTCATCGCGAGCTATCTGCTGCTGACCTACGGCATGATCCTGCGCGAAGGCGTCCGCCATGTCCGCCGCTACGCCATCATGCAGGACGACGGGCGCTTCCTGATCCTGATGGTTACCGCGCTTGGCGCCTTCGCGAGCCTCGCCGGCATCGTCTCCGAGCTCACCGCCCCCCATCGCGGGACTTTCGAACTCGCTTTGGTGATCAGCACCATTACACTGACCTGGGCAGCGGTGCACACCACCTTCGCGCTGCACTACGCACATGAGTACTATCGCAACACCAAACCCGGCGGATTGGCGTTTCCCAGCAGCGACCCGGACAGCCCGGCCCCGGACTATTGGGATTTCGTCTACTTCTCGTTTGTGATCGGCATGACGGCGCAGGTGTCCGATGTCGGCATCACCGACAAAATCATCCGCCGCACCGCCACTGTGCACGGCATCATCTCGTTCGTCTTCAACACCGCGCTGCTCGCGCTGATGATCAACATCATTGCCAGCGCGATCTGAACCGACGCAACAGACACTATTCCTTTTCCCCATTGGCCCCGGCGGGCAAAACCCAATAAGCTGAGGCACGTCCCATCATGGTCTCTAGGGAGGTGACCTTGGCCTATAACCGCTCCACCGTCGAAGCTGTCGTTCAGCATTATTTCGACGGGCTTTATGAAGGCAATGCCGATGCCCTCGACGCGATCTTCCATCCCACCGCCGACCTGCGCTGGGTCGAAAAGGGCGACCTCAAGGTGCTGACGGTGCCGGATTGGCTCGCTTGGGTGCGCAAGCGGCCGTCCGCCAAGGCCGAAGGCAAGCCGCGCGATGACTTCATCGTCACCATCGACCGCTCCGACGACAAGACCGCCTTCATCAAGGTGAAATGCCAGTTGCCGCCGCGCTACTTCACCGATTACCTCGTGGCAATGAAGCTCTCCGACGGCTGGCGCATCGTCTCGAAATCCTATCGCTACGATCTCGTCGAATAGGCCCATAGCGTCTGCCATTACCGGGATTAAGCCCGGCAACTTATTTTCCATAAAGACAGATGCCCGGGCCAAATCCGGGCATCGTCACCTTTGATCTCTTTAAACCGATGCGCCTTCCGCATGATCGTGACCTTCCTCACCTTTCTGCTGATCCTGACCGTGCTGGCGGCCTCGGCAACACTGGCGCGCAAGCTCACCATCGCACCGGCCATTGTCTTTCTGATGGTTGGCATCGTCATCGCCTTCCTTCCCGGCTTCCCGCGCATCGAGATGAAGCCGGAAGGCGTATTGCTGCTAGTGCTGCCGCCCTTGATCTACTCCGCCGGCGTCGCGATGAGCTGGCGCGAGTTCAAGCACAACCTGCGGCCGATCGCGCTCCTTGCCATTGGCTGCGTGATCTTCACCACCGTGCTGGTGGCGGCCGCCGCGCACTGGGTGCTCGGCATGCCATGGAGCGTCGGCTTCGTGCTCGGCGCCATCGTTTCGCCGCCCGACGTGGTGGCGCCACTGGCCATCGCCAAGCGGCTGAAGCTGCCACACCGCATCCTGGTCATTCTCGAGGGCGAAGGTCTGGCGAATGACGCGACCGCGCTGATCCTCTACCGCTTCGCGATACTTGCAGTGAGCACCGGCGCTTTCTCGCTACCGACGGCAACCGAAACCTTCTTCGCGATCCTGTTCGGCGAAGTGATCTTCGGAGTCATCGTGGGCTGGCTCAGCCTGCGGCTGCGCAAATGGGCCCACGATCCGCGCGTTGAAATCGCGCTATCGCTGCTGACGCCCTATCTGGCTTTCTGGGTGCCGGAACATGCCGGCGGGTCCGGCGTGATCGCAACGGTGGTGACCGGCCTCTATGTGAGTTGGAACGGCCCGCTGCTGATTCCGTCCGCGACGCGTCTGCAAGGCATCTTCTTCTGGGACTTCGTGATCTGGCTGATCGAGGGCGTGCTGTTCCTCACCATCGGTTTCCAGTTGCGTCTTTTGCTGGAGAAAGCTCACGCGCTGCCGATGAATCAAATTATCAGCGCGATCGCGATCACCTCCATCATCGTGATCGTCGCCCGATTCCTTTGGGTGTTTCCGGGGACTTACCTGCAAACGCTGCTGATCCGGCGACGACATCCCGGAACGCCGCGGCCGCCATGGCGCGAAATCGTGGTGATCGGCTTCACCGGCATTCGCGGCGTAGTGTCGCTCGCGGTCGCGCTCGCGATTCCCCTGACACTGCCAAACGGTGATCCGTTTCCCTATCGCGACCTGATCCTGTTCGTCGCCTTCGGCGTGATTTTCGTGACGCTGGTGGGAATCGGGTTGACGCTGCCGTGGGTCGTAAAAGGGCTTGGCCTGTCGCGCCATGGTCTGGCGGAAGCTGTTGCCGAGCGCGAAGCCGAGATCGCCGCACGCCGCGAGATCATCGGATCGGCACGCGGTGAACTCGACCGGATCATCAAGGAACGCAGTTTGCCGGAAAGTCTCGCGCGTTTCCTCGAAGCTCGCCACGAGACGCGAATGCGCGCGCTGCCGGACCCGCCCGCCGAAGCCGGTCAACCGACGCCGACGACCAAAGGCGCGGGCCTAGTGCGCGAGATCATCACCATCGAGCGCTCGTTGCTGCACAAGCTGCTGCGCGACGGCAAAATCACCGACGAAACGCGGCGACGCATTGAGCGCGATCTCGATCTGGAAGAAGCCGCGGTCGACAATCGGGAAAAGAACTCGCCACTCTGAACAGAGTTGGCTGAGTTGCAGCCAGACCTGCGTCATTGCCGGACCTGATCCGGCAATCCATCCTTCTGAAAAGAGATGGATGGGCGGGTCAAACCCATGCATGACAACGTCGTTATTCCGCCGCCGTCACCTCGGGCGCCTTGGCGCCGTTGCCGTAGCGCTGATCGATGTAATCGATCACCAGCGCCTTGAAGTCGGCGGCGATGGTCGGACCGCGCAGCGTGCGGAATTTCTTGCCGTCGACGAACACCGGCGCGGACGGCGCTTCGCCGGTACCGGGCAGCGAGATGCCGATATCGGCGTGCTTGGATTCGCCGGGACCGTTGACGATGCAGCCCATCACCGCGACGTTGAGCGCTTCGACGCCGGGATACTGTGACTTCCACGTCGGCATTTCATCGCGGATGAAATCCTGAATGCTGCGCGCCAGTTCCTGGAACGTAGTCGATGTGGTGCGTCCGCAGCCGGGGCACGCTGCGACCAGCGGCACGAAAGTGCGGAAGCCCATGGTCTGCAGCAATTCCTGCGCGACCTGTACCTCGCGGGTGCGGTCGCCGCCGGGCTCCGGCGTCAGCGAAATGCGGATGGTGTCGCCGATGCCCTGCTGCAACAGAATGCCGAGCGCGGCCGACGACGCGACGATGCCCTTCGAGCCCATGCCCGCCTCGGTAAGGCCGAGGTGAATGGCATAGTCGGAGCGTGCGGCGAGATCCTGATAAACCGCGATCAGATCCTGCACGGCGGACACTTTCGCCGACAGGATGATGCGATTCTTCGGCAGGCCGATTTCCTCGGCACGCTCGGCCGACGACAGTGCCGATTGCACCATCGCCTCGCGCATCACCGCGCGGGCATCGCGCGGGTTCGGCTGCTTGGCGTTCTCTTCCATCAGGTGCGTCAGCAATTCCTGATCGAGCGAGCCCCAGTTGGCGCCGATGCGCACCGGCTTGCCGTACTTGATGGCGAATTCGACGATGTCCGAGAACTGCTTGTCGCGCTTGTCCTTGAAGCCGACATTGCCCGGATTAATGCGGTACTTGTCGAGCGCTTCGGCGCAGGCCGGATGATCGGCCAGCAGTTTGTGGCCGATGTAATGGAAGTCGCCGACCAGCGGCACGTTGACGCCGCGCTTGCGCAGGCCGTCGCGGATATGGGGAACGGCTGCGGCTGCCTCATCGCGATCGACAGTGATACGGACCAGTTCGGACCCTGCCCGTGCCAGCGCCGCCACCTGCTCGACCGTACCCGCCACATCGGCGGTGTCGGTGTTGGTCATCGACTGCACGACAATCGGCGCGCCGCCGCCGACGGCGACATGGCCAACCTTGACCTGGGTGGTTTTATGTCGCGGCTGCGGGCCGGCGACGTCGATCTGGGACGGCTTTTCGGGCTTGTTCATGGCGTCTCGAATATCAGGTTTTTGGCAGTTTCAGCAATGGATCAGTCGCATAAGGAGCGGGCCGGTTCACCAGGTACAGCCCCGCCGTAACCAGCACCGCCGCGACCCCGAAGGCGGCCGTCAGCGGCTCATTTAGGATGAAATAGCCTGCCGCGACGCCAAATAAAGGGGTTACGAAGGTAAATGCCGACAATTTGCTCGCCGAATAGGTCTTGATCATCCCAAACCAGAGCAGGAATGTGGCGCCGACAACCCAGACCGCCTGATAAACCATCAGCAGACTGGACGTGGTTCCCGGGAGCCGGCTCATCGTTTCCCCGCCGATCAGCGCGCCGATCCCCAGGATCGGCAGCGAGACGACCAATTGATAGGCCAGCCCTTTTTCTGCCGGCGCGTTGCGTAACCGGCTGGCCTTGACGATCAATGTGGTGGCGGCCCACAGGCTTCCCGCCGCGATCATGAAGACATCGCCCAGCATCACCTTGGCGTCGACATTCGGCTGCGGCACGCCGATCGCGACCGCGACGCCGACGAAGGACAGCGCCAATCCCGCCCATTGCAGGCGGCCCATACGCTCGCCGAGATAGCGATATGAGCCGAACGCGACGAAAAACGGCGCGGTGTAGAGAAAGACCGAGGCCCGGGATGCCGTGGTCCATAACAGTCCGCTGTACAGGAAGATGAATTCGATACCGAACAGTGACCCGGCCCACAGGCCCGCGCGCAAGGTGCCGTCGCGCGTCAGCAGTTTCACACGGCGCACCCGAGCGACCACCAGAATGACGGCCAACCCGCCAAGCGAGCGAAGGAATGCCTGCGTCAGTGGTGGGATTTCAGGCAAGAGCAGTTTGACCACGACCTGATTGAAACCCCAGGTCAGGCAGAGCAGCAGAACCAGGGCGATCGCCGACGTATCGAGCGGGCGTTCCGTGGAGGACGGCGGCGTTTCGGTCATCGCGTCAGTTTATTCCCGCAAGGGCTTTCCTGCTTCTCTTGTCCGGCGTGATCTGCCGGTTGCCGCTCAATCAATGATAGAGACGTTTCACGGCCTCGCCTGACAGTGTGCGCATGTTCCGGTGATCTCCACCACCGAAAGTTTCGGCGCGAAGCCAGTCTGCCGCGCCGCGTCGTTGAGACTCTGCGTCGCCGGCCCGGCGACGATTTCCCCGACCGAGCCGCAATGTTCGCAAATCAGAAACGCCACCATCGACGCTGCATCGTGGTCGTGGGCACAGGCGAGATACGCGTTGCGACTTTCGATGCGATGCACGAGGCCGTTCGCCATCAGGAATTCAAGCGCGCGATAGATCGTGATCGGCGCCGGCCGCGAGCGATGGGTAGCGAGTTGATCGATCACCTCGTAAGCCCCGAGCGGGCGATGGCTCGACAGCAGAGCTTCGAGCACCTGACGCCGAATTGGCGTGAACTTCTGCGCACGGCTGCGGCAAACCCGCTCGGCATGCGCAAGCGCGTCCGCGGCACAGCGGCCGTGATCGTGGTCAGGCGTTGGGAACACCGGCTTCGTTATCGTCATGGCCGCAATCTACCCCGATGCGCGCACTTTGACCTGTTGAATCGGGTTCCTGTGGGAATTTTCAAGGCCCACATCGCCAGACCTTCATCACAATGAAATTAACGCGATGCAGTATTTTATATTGCATCGCAACATAAAAGCCCCAAATGGACTGTCTGCTTCGCAACGGAACAGTGGAACCGAATACCGGCCCGCATGCCGACAACCGATTGGAACTCCCGTGACTGGCATCTGGAAATCCTATCTCGATGATCTCACCCGATGGAACCGGGTCAGCCCTCCGAGACCCGCGACCGGCACGACCAAGAAGATCAATCTGGCGCTCCAGGGCGGCGGAGCGCACGGCGCTTTCACCTGGGGCGTACTGGATGAGCTTCTCGCCGACGAGCGGCTGGAGATCGCTGGTCTGTCCGGCGCATCTGCGGGCGCCCTGAACGCCGTCATGGTGGCCGACGGTCTGGCGCGGGGCGGCAGAGAAGAAGCACGGCAGCGGCTCGGTGAATTCTGGCGCGCAACCAGCGCCGGCGGTGACCTGCCGGCGGTGCAACGGGCGGTCGCCGACCGACTGTTCTCCATGATGCCGTTCGCGGCGACGCCGGTGCAGAACTGGCTGGAGGCGATGTCGCACTACTTTTCGCCCTACGAACTCAACCCGCTCAACATCAATCCGTTGAAGGATCTGATCGACCGCTTCGTCGACTTCGACGCGGTGCGCGCCGGCAGCGTGCCCGTCTTCATCGCGGCCACCAATGTCCACACCGGCCGCCTGCGGATTTTCTCCGGCGAGACGCTATCCGCCGACGCGGTAATGGCCTCCGCTGCCCTGCCCTTCATGTTCCGCGCAGTCGAGATCGACGGCGTGCCCTATTGGGACGGCGGCTACATGGGCAATCCGGCGATCTTTCCGTTCCTGCATGAAACCGACGCCGACGACGTGCTGGTGGTGCAGATCAATCCCGTGACGCGCACCACCACGCCGCGCACGTCCGCGGAGATCGTCAACCGGCTGAACGAGATCACGTTCAACTCGGCGCTGATTGCAGAACTCCGCAGCATGGATTTCGCCAATCAATTGATCGACAACGGCCGTTTTCCGCGCGGCGCCGGGCAAAACCCCTACCGCAAACTGCACGTCCATCGCATCCATCTCGGCGGCCTCGGCGAACGGCTCACGGCATCGAGCAAGCTGAAAACCGACTTCGACTTTTTCAAGCTGCTGCACCGCGCCGGTCAGCGCGCCGCACGCGGCTTCCTCGAACACCACTTCGACGATATCGGCCGGCGCAGCACGCTCGACCTTGCGGCGGAATCCGGCATCGAGTGGGGCTGAATGGAAGCGGCTCCAACGCATTCACGGCCTCGTGAGACGGCCACGGTTCGTCGGCTTTAAACATCCGGTAGCCATGTATTTGTCGCAGGGCTGCTCCTGCGAAGCATGAATGGAAAAATCGTAAGCATTGCTTATTATATCCCTCACTTAGGGTTTGAGCCCACTGCGTTGAATCAACCCTGGTGATCTTTTGTTTGAGCATGACCTTGTCCGAAAACCGGTTTCCACTTTTCGGGATCATGCTCTCGGAACTGAGCGATGACCCGATCCGGACCCATTGATGCCGACTTCCTGTTTGCCCTGTTCGAGGTGCAACGGTTGCTGCGGCTCTATGCCGACAAGCAGGCGTCGCAGTACGGGCTGACGCGGACCCAATGGGCGGTTCTGGCCAAGGTCAGCCGCACCGAAGGACTGAAGCAGGCAGAAATCGCCGAGATGCTTGAGATCCAGCCGATCACATTGACGCGACTGATCGACAAACTCTGCAACAGCGGACTGCTCGAGCGCCGTAGCGATGCCACCGATCGCCGCATCAACCGTTTGTATCTGACCAAGGCCGCCCGCCCGCTGATGGCGAAACTCGCCGCCTTGCGATCCGAAGTCGTTGCAACCGCCTGCACCGGCTTCAGCCACGCCGAAGTTCATCGGCTGGTCGAACAACTCGAAACCATCAAAGACAATGTCCGCGACGCGCTGCAAACCGCGCCGACCGCAACGAAACTAACGAAGTTGAAGGAACGCCGTTATGGCTGAACCTGCCCTGAAACTCGCGCCCGAGCAGAAGGCCAATCCGCCCGCGCCGACGCAGGCTGACGCGCCCGCGGCCCAGAAGCGCGGCCTCGCCGCCGGCTTCCGGCGCTATCGCCGCCCGCTGCTGCTGATCGTCCTCCCGGCAATCGCGTTGATCGCCGGCATCGCGTTCTATCTCAGCGGCGGTCGCTACGTCACCACCGACGATGCCTATGTCGGCGCGCAGAAGGTGCTGATCACACCGGATATCTCCGGCAAGATCGACAAGGTGACGGTGCGCGAAGGCCAGCAGGTGAACAAGGGCGATCTGTTGTTCGAGATCGATCCGGTGCCGTTCCGCCTCGCCGTTCAACAGGCCAAGGCAAAGCTGAACGAAGCCACGGTGACCTACAACGATCTCAAAGCCAACCTGGCGCTCTATGCCCGTTCGTCCGAATTATCGGAACAGAGCATCGAGTTGAAGCAGCGCGATGTCGAGCGCAAATCGGCTCTGGTCAAGAGCAACTCGGGTTCGCAGCTCGATCTTGAAAAGAGCGTCGCCGGGCTGGTTCAGGCGCAATCGCTCAACCAGTTGCTGCAACAGCGCATTACCGGCGCGAAGACTCAGTTGCTCGGCAACTTGGATCTGCCACTTGAACAATTCCCGGCCTATATGCAAGCCAAGGCTGCGCTCGACGAAGCCCAGCGCAATCTCGATCACACTGAACTGCGCGCCCCGATCAACGGCATCGCCACCCAGGTCGACAACATTCAGCTCGGCCGTTTCGTGACAGCGGGCACGCCGGTATTCAGCGTCATCGACACCTCGGCGCCGTGGGTCGATGCCAATCCGAAGGAATCTGATTTCACCTATGTCGCGGTCGGCCAGCCGGTCACCCTCGACGTCGATGCTTTCCCCGATCATCAATTCAAGGGCACTGTCGGCTCGCTCAGCCCCGGCACCGGCGCGACCTTCGCGATCCTGCCGCCGCAAAATGCCACCGGCAACTTCGTCAAGATCGTGCAGCGCGTTCCGGTCCGCATCTACTTCGATAAGAACGATGCCGACGTGCAGCGCCTGAAGGCCGGCATGAGCACCTACGTTACCATCGACACCGGCCACAAGCGGACGCTTGCCGGCCTGTTCGGCTTCGGTGCGGCCAAGAAACCTGCTACGGCTCCTGCAAAAGCCGGGAAATAATCATGACAACCGCCGCCGCACATCCAGTTGCGGTGCCGGGCCTGCGCCGGAACATGGTGACGATCTGCGCCATGACCGCGACGATTATGCAGGCGCTCGACACCACCATCGCCAACGTGGCGTTGCCCTACATGCAGGGCAGCCTGTCGGCGTCGCAGGACCAGATCAACTGGGTGCTGACCTCCTATATCGTCGCGGCTGCGATCATGACCGCGCCGGTCGGCTGGATCGCCAACCGTTTCGGCCGCAAGCGCATCTTCATCATTTGCTCCGCCGGCTTCACCATCGCCTCGGTGATGTGCGGCCTCGCGCAGGACATCACCCAGATGGTGCTGTTCCGCCTGTTGCAAGGCGTGTTCGGCGCAGCGCTGGTGCCGCTGTCGCAAGCAGTGATGCTGGACAGCTACGCGCTGCACGAACGCGCCAAGGCGATGGCAATCTGGGGCATGGGTGTGATGATGGGCCCAATCATGGGTCCGTCGCTCGGTGCCTGGCTGACCGAGACCTATTCGTGGCACTGGGTGTTCTTCGTCAACCTGCCGTTCGGCGCCATCACCGTCATCGGCCTGATCATCTTCATGGACGAGACGAAGCTCGACACCAAGCTGCAATTCGACTGGCTCGGCTTCGCCGCGCTCGCGGTCGGCATTGGCGCATTGCAACTGGCGCTCGATCGCGGCGAACAGCTTGACTGGTTCAACTCGTGGGAAATCGTGCTCGAGTTCATTATCTCGGGCGTCGGCTTCTACTACTTCTTCGCGCACTCGTTCACGACGGATCGTCCCTTCATTCAATTCGCGATCTTCAAGGATAAGAATTTTGCCGCGGGCTGCGGTTTCATGGTCGTGATCGGCGTGGTGCTGTTCTCCACCATGGCGCTGGCGTCGCCGCTATTCCAGAACGCCTTCGGCTATCCGATCCTCACCGCCGGCCTGCTGCTGGCGACGCGCGGCAGCGGTACCTTCGTCGCCATGATGATGGTCAGCCGGCTGATGAAATATTTCGAAGCGAAATACCTGATCGCAACCGGGCTAATACTGATTGCCGTCACCCTCTACGACATGACGGGGTGGACCGCCGACACCCAGGTCAAAACCATCGTCATCAACAGCGTCATTCAGGGCTTTGGCCTCGGCCTCGTGTTTGTGCCGCTGACCACGGCCGCATTCCTGACGCTGCCCAATCATCTGCGCACCGACGGCACCTCGATGCTGACGTTGATCCGCAACGTCGCCAGCTCGATCGGCATTTCCATCGTCATCGCGCAACTGACGCGCGGCACGATCCACGCTCACGCCGTGCTGGCCGAACACGTCACCCCGTTCAACAATGCGCTGCAAATGCCTAACGTCACCGGCATCATCAACCTGCAGACCGACACCGGCCGCGCGATGATGGACGCAATCCTCTATGCCCAGGCCCAGATCATCTCGTTCTCGCAAGACTTCGAACTGGTGACACTGGTGACGCTATGCGCGATTCCGCTGGCCTTCATCATGGGGTCGACGAAAGCCTCGATGCGCAACCCCGGTGCGTCCGACCATGCCGCCGTCATGGAGTGACGGCGGCAACTCCCGCCAACATCATCAGACGTCGAAGAACACCGTCTCGTCGTCACCTTGAAGGTGAATGTCGAAACGATAAGTCGCGCTGCCCGCTTCGCGCCTGCCGATCAGCGTGGCGCAGCGCTCCGCCGGCACCAGCGCCAGGATCGGATCGGCGGCATTCTTCTCCGCCTCGTCATCGAAATAGATGCGGGTGTAGAGGTGCAGCAGCATACCGCGCGCGAACACCGCGAGCAGGACGTGCGGCGCCTGCGGCTTGCCGTCGGGATCGGGCACGACCCCCGGCTTGATGGTCTCGAACGCGAATTCGCCCTTGGCGCTGGTACCGCAGCGGCCGAAACCCTTGAAGGTCGCATTCGGCAGCGCCCGCTTGTCCTGCGGATCGGCGAAGCGCCCTTGTGCATCGGCCTGCCAGATTTCAAGCATGGCGTCGGGGACCACCGCGCCATCGCCGTCGAACACCTGCCCGGCAATGCGGATGCGATCACCGGTCACGTCCGGCGTCACCAGATCGTTGCTGAACGCATCGTTCCACTCGTATTTGCTGCCCGGCGTCAGTCCGTAAGCGAAATACGGACCGACGGTTTGCGATGGAGTCAGGCCAGCCATTACTTGGTCTCCATCGGAGTAGCGTCGCGACCGCGCAGGATAATGTCGAAACGATAGCACAGTGCCCAGTCAGGCTTGGTGTTCTCCAGATCGAAGTTCGACACCATGCGCATCCGCGCCTTTTCATCCGGCACCGAATTGAAGATCGGATCGAACTCAAACAACGGATCGCCCGGGAAATACATCTGCGTTACCAGCCGTGAGATGAAAGCGTGGCCGAACACCGAGAAGTGGATGTGCGCCGGCCGCCACGCATTGGGGTGATTGCCCCACGGATAGGCGCCGGGCTTGATGGTAACGAAACGATAATAGCCGTCGGCGTCGGTCTGCGCGCGGCCGGCGCCGGTGAAATTCGGATCGAGCGGCGCGGGATGCTGATCGACCACATGGATGTAGCGACCGCACGCGTTCGCCTGCCAGATTTCCAGCAGCGTGTTCGGCACACCACGACCGTCTTCATCACGCACATGACCATGCACGATGATGCGCTCGCCGAGCGGCTCACCGCTGTGCTGCGTGGTGAGGTCGTGATCATTCGGCCGCACCGTCTCGTGCCCGTAGACCGGTCCGGTCAGTTCCGAGAGCGTCTGCCGCATCAGAATCAGCGGCTTCTGCGGCGCACGCTTCGGCGTGCTCTTGTAGCCGGGAAACAATCGCGGCGGATGCGCGGCGTTGCTTCCCTGCGGATAGATCAGCGTCATATCCATGGTCCTCCCACCGCCGCTCATCAACCGGCGGTCTTTTGCTATTCACCGACCGCGATGCGACCGGTCAGTTCAACTTCTCGATCGCCATCGCCACACCTTGACCGACGCCGACGCACATTGTCGCCAGCGCCAGCTTGCCGCCGCGCTTCTCCATGCCGTGCACCGCCGTCATCGCCAGCCGCGCGCCGCTCATGCCGAGCGGATGGCCGAGCGCGATGGCGCCGCCATGCGGGTTGACGAAATCGGCGTCGTCCTTGACCCCCAGTTGACGAAGACAGGCTATCCCCTGAGAGGCGAAGGCTTCGTTGAGCTCGATCAAATCGAAGTCGGAAATCTTCAGGCCCAGCCGCTCCATCAGCTTGCGCGTCGCCGGCACCGGGCCAATGCCCATGATGCGCGGCGGCACGCCGGCCGAGGCGAGACCGAGAATGCGCGCGCGGGGCGTGAGGCCGTGCTTCTTCACCGCAGCCTCCGAGGCGAGGATCATCGCCGCCGCGCCGTCGTTGACGCCGGACGCATTGCCGGCCGTCACCGTGCCCGGATCGCGCACGATCGGCTTCAACTTGGCGAGCGCCTCGATGGTCGTCTCCGGGCGCGGATGCTCATCCGCATCCACCACGGTCGGCCCGGCCTTGCCGCCGGGAATCGTGATCGGCGTGATCTCCTCGGCGAAATAGCCGCTAGCGATCGCCTTGCCGGCGCGCTGCTGCGAGCGGATCGCGAAGGCATCCTGATCGGCGCGCGAGACCTGAAACTCTTCGGCGACGTTCTCGCCGGTCGTCGGCATCGGATCGACGCCATACTGCGCCTTCAGCAGCGGATTGATGAAGCGCCAGCCGATGGTGGTGTCGAAAACCTCAGCGCTGCGCGAGAACGCCGAGCTCGCCTTGCCCATCACGAACGGCGCGCGCGTCATCGATTCGACACCGCCGGCGATCGCCAGATCGATTTCGCCGGCGCGAATGGCGCGACCCGCTGCGCCGACCGCATCGAGGCCCGACGCGCAGAGGCGATTCAAGGTCTGGCCCGGCACCGAATCCGGCAGGCCCGCCAGCAACAGCGCCATGCGCGCGACGTTGCGGTTGTCCTCGCCAGCCTGGTTGGCCGAGCCGAAATAGACTTCGTCAACAGCGGTCCAGTCGACACCGGGATTGCGCTCCTTCAGCACCTTGATCGGGGCCGCGGCCAGATCGTCCGCGCGCACCTTGGCGAGCGAACCGCCGAAACGGCCAATCGGGGTCCGGACAGCATCACAGAGAAAAACGTCGCCCATGGTGAAAACTCCCGATTGTGGCCGCCCGCAAACAGGCGCCGGATTGCATGAAACCCAAACGATGTCAGGTTTTAAGAAGCTATCCAAACGAGGTCAATTGACGGCGGCGCGAGCGGCCCCGCGTTCCGCAGCAGGGGGATATGCGCCGGCGCCGGACAGGCCGTGATAAATGCCCGAAGCCGTGGAAATCGTGCATGAACGGGGCAGCCCCATAGGATCGCCCGGCAAAACTCTGTAGTTTGCTGCCGCCATGCTCCAGTCCACTGCCCCCCGCACCACCGACCCTGCCGCGCCGCCTGAACCGGCCGCGCGTGTCACGCCGATGATGGAACAGTACCTTGAGATCAAGGCGGCCAATCCGGGGCTGTTGCTGTTCTATCGGATGGGCGATTTCTACGAACTGTTCTTCGAGGATGCCGAGGTGGCCTCCCGCGCGCTCGGCATCACGCTGACCAAGCGTGGCAAGCATCAGGGCGAGGACATCCCGATGTGCGGCGTGCCGGTGGAGCGCGCCGACGATTATCTGCATCGTCTGATCGAGAAGGGCCACCGCGTCGCGGTGTGCGAACAGACCGAAGACCCCGCCGCCGCCCGCAAGCGCGGCAACAAGAGCGTGGTGAAGCGCGACGTGGTGCGGCTGGTGACGCCGGGCACGCTGACCGAGGACAATCTGCTCGACGCCCGCGCCAACAACTATCTGCTGGCACTGGCGCGCGCCCGCGCCTCGTCCTCGGGCGAGGACCGGATCGGGCTTGCCTGGATCGACATCTCGACGTCGGAATTCATGGTCACCGAAGTCGGCACCGGCGAACTCGGCGCGACACTGGCGCGGATCAATCCGAACGAGGTGATCGTCACCGACGCGCTCTACGGCGACGCAGTGCTCGGCCCGCTGCTGCGCGAACTGCCCGCCGTGACGCCACTGACGCGCGACGTGTTCGACTCGGCCACCGCCGAACGGCGGCTGTGCGACTACTTCGCGGTGGCGACGATGGATGGCCTCAGCGCGATGTCGCGGCTGGAAGCGACTGCCGCGGCCGCCGCCGTCACCTATGTCGACCGCACCCAAGTCGGCAAGCGGGTGCCGCTGTCGCCACCGGCGCGCGAGATCACCGGCGCCACCATGGCGATCGATCCCGCCACCCGCGCCAATCTCGAACTGACGCGTACGCTCGGCGGCGAACGGCGCGGCTCGCTGCTCGATGCCATCGACCTGACCGTCACCGCCGCCGGATCGCGGCTGTTGGCGCAGCGCCTCGCCGCACCTCTGACTGACACCGCCGCCATCGGCCATCGCCTCGATGCCGTCAGCGCCTTCGTCGAAGACATCGCGGCACGTGACGATCTGCGCGCCATCCTGCGCGCCGCGCCGGACATGTCGCGCGCGCTGGCGCGGCTGTCGGTGGGGCGCGGCGGCCCGCGCGATCTCGCTGGCCTACGCGACGGCATTTTCGCCGCCGATCAGGCGTTGCAACGGTTACAGCAGTTCAACGACATGCCGCGCGACCTGCAAAGCGTCGCCGCGGCGCTGCAACGCCCGTCGCGCGACCTCGCCCACGAATTCGCGCGCGCCCTCGACGAGCAATTGCCGCTGTTGAAGCGCGACGGCGGCTTCGTCCGCACTGGCTATGCCGCCGCGCTCGATGAGACTCGCAAATTGCGCGACGACTCCCGACGCGTGGTGGCGGAGATGCAAGCGCGCTATGCCGACGATACCGGGGTCAAGGCGCTGAAAATCCGGCACAATAACGTGCTCGGCTATTTCGTCGAGGTCACCGCACAGCACGGCGACAAGCTGATGTCGCCGCCGCTCAACGCCACTTTCATCCACCGCCAGACCCTGGCGGGACAGGTGCGTTTCACCACGTCCGAGCTCGGCGAGATCGAAGCCAAGATCGCCAACGCCGGCGACCGCGCGCTTGGGCTCGAACTCGACATCTTCGAGCAACTTTGCGCCATGGCAATCGAAGCCGGGGATGATCTACGCGCCGCCGCTCACGCCTTCGCCGTGCTCGATGTCGCCACCGCGCTTTCGAAACTCGCCATCGATGAAAATTATGTGCGGCCCGAAGTAGACGCTTCGCTCGGCTTCGCCATCGAGGGCGGCCGCCATCCCGTGGTCGAACAGGCGTTGAAGCGCGACGGCCAGCCCTTTATTGCCAACGCCTGCGACCTGTCGCCGGGCCCGGCGCAAGCCTCCGGGCAGATCTGGCTGATTACCGGCCCCAACATGGCCGGTAAATCCACCTTCCTGCGGCAGAACGCGCTGATTGCGCTGCTGGCGCAGACCGGCAGCTACGTGCCCGCGTCACGCGCGAGGATCGGCGTTGTCGACCGGCTGTTCTCGCGCGTCGGTGCCGCCGACGATCTCGCGCGCGGCCGCTCGACCTTCATGGTGGAGATGGTGGAAACCGCCGCCATCCTCAATCAGGCCGGGGAGCGCGCGCTCGTCATCCTCGATGAGATCGGCCGCGGCACCGCGACTTTTGATGGCCTCTCGATTGCATGGGCGGCCATCGAACATCTGCACGAACAGAACAAGTGCCGCACGCTGTTCGCGACGCATTATCACGAGCTCACCGCGCTGTCGGCACGGCTG
This sequence comes from Hyphomicrobiales bacterium, assembly GCA_017305595.1. GTDB lineage: Bacteria > Pseudomonadota > Alphaproteobacteria > Rhizobiales > Xanthobacteraceae > 62-47. Next base: position 18,330 of record JAFKKL010000015.1, read on the forward strand.
CCACGTCTGTTCAACGCCACCGTGCGCGTCAAGGAATGGCACGGCGACGTGGTGTTCCTGCATGAAGTGCTGCCGGGCTCGGCGGATCGCTCCTACGGCATTCAGGTGGCAAAACTCGCCGGCCTGCCGCCGGGCGTGATTACGCGGGCCAAAGCGGTGCTGGCGAAGCTCGAAGCCAACGACCGTGGACAAACCACGCGCGCGTTGACCGACGACCTGCCGCTGTTCGCCGTGCCCTCGCGCTCGGCAACGGAGTCGCAACCGCCGAGCGAAGCCGAGCAATTGATCGCGACGCTCACCGCGCTGCATCCCGACGAGATGTCGCCGCGCGAAGCGCTCGACGCGCTCTATGCTTTGAAGGCAAAGCTGCCGAAGGACTGACTAGTGCGCCGCAACTCGACGGCTGAAGGCCCACAGGCCGATGTTCCAGCCCACGCAGACGACTAGTCCAAGGCTCAGGCCCACCGCCGATCCGAGATACAGCGCACCGAGATGAAGCGTTGTCAGCCCGAGGCCAAATCCGACCATTCCCCACAGACCATTGGCAAGCACCGCGCCGGTGGCGCGGCCACCGATGCGCGGATGCAGGATCAGCATCAGGCTCGATGAGACGACGGGAAACACCGCCAGAATTCCGGTGATCGCCGGGCCGACACGGCTCGATAGCGCCACGACCGTCGCGACCATCAATGCCACCAGCAGCGCGCGCAATGGAATGTCGTACCAGCGCCGCCGGATCGGTGGCATCACTACCTTGCGATAGCGTTGCGCCAGCGGCAGGCAGATCGCACAGACCAGCGCATTGACGGCGAGTGCGCCACCCAGCGACCAGTTCATACTGTGCGCAAGCAATACCAATGCCAGCCAGGCCAATATCGCCGTACCGAAGCTGGCCACGGCGCTGTGCCGCTGCGCCATCATCGCGTAGATCATGCCGAAAGCCATGATGACGGCATTGATCGGCAGCGCGGCAAGCGCGCTGGCGGCGATGAAAGCATTGTCATGGTCGAGCGCAAGAAAGACATAGACCGGACCGGTGAAAACCGGCAGCGTCGCCACCAGCGCACCGATCAACGGCCCCGAACGCTCAGTGATGATTGATGCCGTCACCACGAACGCGGCGGTCACCGCCATCCGCAGCAACAGCGTCAGGGCAAATGCGAGGTCGGGAGAGATCGACATGGACGCCTCATGCCCGGCTTTGCGCCGGGCATCTACGCCCTAAATTGCATTGATGGAATGCGCGAAGTCGGCGAAGGGCCGCGTCGATCAGACGCGGTGCATCTCAACCGACATCTTCGGCCCGTTCTTGATGGTCTGATAGACCACGCAATAGCGCTCCGTCAGCTTCAGCAGCAGGTCGAGCTTGTCCTGCGGTGCGTCGGTATCGACATCGAAGCGCAGCCGGATTTCGGCGAAACCCACCGGCGCTTCCTTGTCGACCCCGAGCGTGCCGCGAAAATCGAGATCGCCCTCGGCGGACACATGCCCCGCCTTCAACGGCACCTCGAGCGCGGTCGCGACCGACTTGAGCGTCACGCCGGCACAGGCCACCAGCGCTTCCAGCAGCATGTCGCCCGAACATAGTTCCAGCCCCGATCCGCCGGTCGCCGGATGCAGACCCGCCATCGCGATCGCACGCCCGGTCTCGAGCTTGCAGGCAATGCCTTCGCTATCGGTAGAGCCCTTCGCCTTCAGCGTGATCAATCCCGACGTCGGATCGTTCCTGTAGCGCTCCTTGATCGGCGCCTGCATCGCGCGAAGTTCGGTCGCGTCCATGACTGGTCCTTCTCCTGAATATGTCGATCGGTTGCCGCGATCTTATAACGAATTCACGTTCGCTGGATACCGCATCACCACCACATCGCCTCGCCGGTCAGAGCCTGGTCCTGGCGATCCGGCACGGCACGATCCAGCGACTGGTCGAGCGCGGTCAGTACCCGCCGCTTCAGGTCCTCGAACAGCGCCGAGGCCCGGTCGCGCGGGCGCGACAGGAATACTGGAATCTCCTCGAACAGACGCCCCGGCCGCGGCCGCATCACCACGATACGATCGGCCAGCACCACCGCCTCGTCAACGTCGTGGGTGACAAGGATCAGCGTCGGGCGCGAATCCGCCCAGAGGTCGAGCAGATGGTCCTGCAAGTCGCGGCGGGTGAAGGCGTCGAGCGCGGAGAACGGCTCGTCCAGCAGCAGCACTTCCGGTCGCGGCACCAGCGCGCGCGCGATCGCGACACGCTGCGCCTGACCACCCGAGAGTTCGCGCGGCCACACCCCGGCCTTATCGGCGAGGCCGACGCGGCTCAACGCCTGCGTGACGCGCGCGGTGCGCTCCTGTTTCGACAGGCCGTCGAGACCGAACGCGACGTTGTCGGCGACGCTCAGCCACGGCAGCAGGCGCGGCTCCTGAAAGATGATGCCGATCTTTGGATGCGGCGCGGTGATGACGTCGCCGTCGAGTGTGATCGTACCACGGCTGGCACGGTCGAGCCCAGCGATGGCGCGCAACAGGGTCGACTTGCCGCAACCGGAGCCGCCGATCACCGCGACGATCTCGCCGGGCTTGATCGTCGCCGAGAACCGCTCGAGCGCGTTGACGCCGTTGGGATAGGTCTTACCAACCTGATCGAGCCGCAGCATCACGCCTCTCCTGCCTGCTGGCCGTAGGCATCCTGCCAGCGCAACAGCGGCACGGTTGCGACTTCGATCAGCCAATCGGTGGTCTTGCCGATCACCGCGAAGGCGACGATGGCGGCGACGATCTGCGCCGGCTTGCCGAGCTGCTGGCCATCCATCAGCAGATAGCCGAGCCCTTCGGACGCGCCGAGCAGTTCGGCCGCGACCACGAACATCCAGCCGAGCCCGAGGCCGGAGCGCAACGACACGATGTAGCTCGGCAGCACGGCGGGCAACAGGATACGCCGCACCAGCGCCGGGCCTGAGAGGCGGAACGCGCGGCCGACCTCGACGATCTTGCGATCGACGCTCAGGATCGCGCCCATCACGCCGAGATAGACCGGGAAGAATACGCCAACCGCGATCAGCGCTACCTTCGACGCCTCGAAGATGCCGAACCAGAGAATGAACAGCGGCACCCATGCGATCGACGGGATCGCGCGTAGCGCCTGCAAGGTCGGATCGAGCACATGGCGCGACAGCGACGAATAGCCGGCGATGGCGCCGACTAATGTCCCGGCAACCACGCCGAGCGCGAAGCCGGCGGCGACGCGCAGCACAGTTGCCCGTGTATGGGTCCAGAGTTCGCCGGTGCGCGCCAGTTCCCACAAGGTCGCGAAGATCACGGACGGCGGCGGCACCAGTCGGCCGTCCGACCAGCCGAGATGGACCGCGAGTTCCCATGCTGCTCCGAGCCCGACCGGCAATGCAAGACCGAGCAACAGGGACCGCAGATGTCGCGCGCGGTTGCGACGCTGCGACGGCAGATCGGTCGTGGGAGCTCGAGCCAGGGTCATTTCAACGGCTGTCATGGCATGCTCGATAGGGAAATGAAACCGGACGCGCCCGGCAAATCCGCGCGCGTCCGTCGATCTTCATCAGAATTCCGCGCGCTCGCGCGAGATCAGTTCGTCAGCGGCACGCTGTCGTCGATCAGCGCATCCAGCGTCGCCTTGACATCAATATTTGCGGCGATCACGCCGGCCTGCTGCAAGGCCAGACCAGCGGCGAGAATCGAAGATCGCTGCGGCGCGCCGATCTTCGAATGCGTGATGTCGGTGCGTTCCTTGAGTTGCTTGTCGACCACCACCTCCGGCAGCTTGGTGACGGAGATGAAGGTCTTCTTCATCTCGTCGTAGTTGGCGAGCGAGAACTTGCGCGCTTCCTCGTAAACCTTGAGCACGCGCTGAACCAGATCGGGATGATCCTTCAGGAACTGCTCGCGCACGTTGAGGATACCCCAGGTGTTGGCGTCCTTGTTGCGATAGAACAGCCGCGCGCCGTCCTCGACTTCGGCCGCCGCCATCATCGGGTCGAGCCCGGCCCAGGCCTGCACGTCGCCACGCTTCAATGCGGTGGCGCCATCCGGATGCTGCAGCAATACCGGCTTGATGTCTTTCTCGGACAGGCCGACGCTTTGCAGTGCGCGCACCAGGAAGATGTGCGGATCGGTGCCGCGCGTCACCGCGACGCGCTGGCCCTTAAGGTCCTCGATCTTGGTGATCTTGGAATCCTTCGACGTCACCAGCGCAGTCCATTCCGGCTGCGAGTAAACGTAGATCGACTTGATCGGGTTGCCGTTGATCTTGGCGACCAGCGCCGCGGAGCCCGCGGTCGAGCCGAAATCGATCGAACCGGCGTTGAGGAATTCCAGCGCCTTGTTGGAGCCGGCCGACTGCACCCAGCGAATCTTGATGCCGTCCTTCTCGAACTCTTTCTCGAGCAGGCCCTTATCCTTCATCACCATCGAGACGGGATTGTAGGTTGCCCAGTCGATGCGGATCTCCTTCACCGGATTGGCAGCCAACGCCGCGCCGGGAACGAGCAGCGAAACCGCCAGTGCCGCGGTGAGGCCGCGTCGCGAAATCTTGAACATGATCGTCTTTCTCCATTGCCGGGCGGCAAATCAGGTGATGTCCTGGAGGAGTGCCCGCCCGTGCCCCTTGCCCATATAAAGCCTATGTATTCCAGTCACTTGTACGGTAAGATGATCGAGAAAATCCGCCCAAAGACCCGTCCGGTGCGAGAATGAACCGCCTGCGAAAGCCTCGAAAACGAGGATGTTCTGTCCCCGAGCGCTGGTCTAATGAATCGATGACAGCGCACGCACCGTTCGATATCCGAATATGATGGATCACGCCGCAGCACCGACGCCCGTTCCCGAGACCATCTTCGATACCGCGCGGATCACGGCGGAGGTCGGCGCGTTGGCTGACCGCCAGGCCGGCAACAACGATGCCTTTCGTTCGGCGCTATCGCATCTGCTCAAGGCTGAACTGCTCAAGGCGCGCGAGGCCGCGCAAGCCGCACTACTGAAAGACCGCCACGGCCGCCACTGCGCCGAACGGCTCTGCTTCGTGCAGGACGAGATCATCCGCATCCTGTTCGACGCCGCCACGCATTACCTCTATCGTTCGCCGATTCCGTCGGGTGCCGAGCGCATGGCGGTGATCGCCACCGGCGGCTACGGCCGCGGACTGATGGCGCCGGAATCCGACATCGATCTCTTGTTCATCCTGCCCTACAAGCAGACCGCATGGGGCGAGCAGGTCGCGGAGGCAATTCTCTATTGCCTGTGGGACATGGGGTTGAAGGTCGGCCACGCGACGCGTTCGGTCGATGAGTCGATCCGCCAGGCGCGCGGCGACATGACCATCCGCACTGCCATTCTCGAAACCCGTTATCTCACCGGCGATCGCGGGCTGTACGACGAACTGGTGGAGCGCTTCGACAAGGACGTGGTGCAGGGCACCGCGTCGGAATTCGTCACCGCCAAGCTCGCCGAACGCGAGGAACGCCATCGCCGTGCCGGGCAATCGCGTTATCTGGTGGAACCCAACGTCAAGGACGGCAAAGGCGGCCTGCGCGATCTGCACACGCTGTTCTGGATTGCCAAATACGTCTACCGCGTGCGCGACACCGACGAGTTGCTGGAACGCGGCGTGTTCGACGCGCACGAATTCCGCACCTTCCGCCGCTGCGCAGACCTGTTGTGGTCGGTGCGCTGCCATCTGCACTTCATCACCGGGCGTCCGGAAGAACGGCTATCGTTTGATCTGCAACGCGAGATCGCCCAGCGGCTCGGCTACACCTCGCATCCGGGCATGCAGGACGTCGAACGCTTCATGAAGCACTACTTCCTGGTGGCGAAGGATGTCGGCGATCTCACCGCGATCCTGTGCGCCAAGCTGGAGGACCAGCAGGCCAAGCCGGCCCCGGTGCTGAGCCGGGTAATGGCGCGGCTGCGCCCCAGCACCAAGCGGCGGCGGGTGCCGGAAAGCGACGACTTCATCATCGACAACAACCGCATCTCGCTGGCGACGCCGGATGTGTTCCGGCGCGATCCGGTCAACCTGATCCGTATTTTCCGCCTCGCGCAGAAGAACAACCTCGCATTCCATCCAGACGCGATGCGTGCTGTGACGCGGTCGCTGCAACTGATCAACACACAGGTCCGCGAGGACCCCGAAGCCAATCGGCTGTTCATCGAAATCCTCACCTCGGACGACGCCGAGATCGTGCTGCGGCGAATGAACGAGACCCGCGTGCTGGGCCACTTCATCCGCGCCTTCGGCAAGATCGTCGCGATGATGCAATTCAACATGTATCATCACTACACTGTCGATGAGCACCTGTTGCGCTGCGTCGGTTTCCTTCAGGACATCGAGCGCGGCGGCAACGAAGAGTTCGCGCTCGCCTCTGACTTAATGCGCAAGATCCGCCCCGAGCATCGTGTTGTCATCTATGTCACGGTGCTGCTGCACGACATCGCCAAGGGGCGGCCGGAGGATCACTCGATCGCCGGCGCCAAAGTGGCGCGGCGGCTATGTCCGCGGCTCGGCCTCAATGCCGCCGACACCGCGCTGGTGGCGTGGCTGATCGAGCAACACCTGACGATGTCCGGCGTCGCGCAATCGCGCGATCTGTCCGACCGCAAGACCATCGAGAATTTCGCTGCCGTGGTGCAGTCGGTCGAGCACATGAAGCTGCTCACCATTCTCACCACCGCCGATATTCGCGGCGTCGGGCCGGGCGTGTGGAACGGCTGGAAGGCGCAACTGCTGCGCACGCTTTACTACGAAACCGAACCGGTGCTGACCGGCGGCTTCTCCGAGGTCAACCGCAGCCAACGCATCGAGGCGGCGCAAGCCGAATTCCGCGCCGCATTCAAGGAGTGGCCGGAAGCGGATCTGAATGCCTACATCGCGCGGCACTATCCGGCCTACTGGCTCAAGGTCGATCTGCCGCGCAAGATTCGCCACGCTCGCTTCCTGCATTCAGCTGAGGAAGGCAAACACAAGCTGGCAATCAATGTCGGCTTCGACGAGGCGCGCGGCGTCACCGAACTGACCATCCTCGCGCCGGACCATCCGTGGCTCTTGTCGATCATCGCCGGCGCCTGCGCCTCGGCCGGTGCCAATATCGTCGACGCGCAGATCTACACCACCACCGACGGGCTCGCGCTCGACACCATAGCGATCTCGCGCGAATACGATCGCGATGAGGACGAAGGCCGGCGCGCCACCCGCATTGGCGATATGATCGAGCAGGTTCTAGACGGCAAATTGCGGCTACCGGAAGTGGTGGCGCACCGCGTCGCCAGCCGTACCAAGCTGCGCCCGTTTGTCGTCGAGCCGGAGGTCATCATCAACAATCAGTGGTCGGACCGTCACACCGTGATCGAGGTGTCCGGTCTCGACCGTCCGGGCCTGTTGTATCAATTGACCACCGCGATCTCGAAACTGAACCTGAACATCGCCTCAGCCCACGTCTCGACCTTTGGCGAACGCGCCCGCGACGTGTTCTACGTTACCGACCTATTGGGCGCGCAGATCACCGCGCCGACGCGGCAGGCTGCGATCAAGCGCGCGCTGGTGCATCTGTTGACCAATGATACTGTGGCTGCGTGAACCGGCGTTACGGATCGCTACCCTTCGACCGTTACGCCTTCGTGCGCGAGCAGCCAACGCTTGCGCTCCAGCCCACCGCCATAACCGGTCAACGCACCGGTCGAGCCGATGACGCGATGACAGGGCACGATCACGCTGATCGGGTTGGCGCCGTTGGCATGACCGACGGCGCGCACGGCCTTCGGCCTGTCGATGCGCGTGGCGAGCCTGCCATAACTGGTGGTCGTACCCGGCGATATCCCGCGCAACGCTGACCACACCTCGCGTTGGAACGGCGTGCCGCCGAACCGGCAAGGAACGGCATCGAGTGCACCGAGATTGCCCGCGAAATACTTCGCCAGGGCCTGCTCGATGGCGGCGGGCGCGGCTCCCTCGACAAGATCGGCGCGGCCATATTGCTGGCGCATCAGTTGGACCATACGATGCTCATAGTCGGCCCAGTCGAGCGCACACAATTGCCCATCCGCATCGGTGACGAGCAGCGCCACACCGATCGGCGTCTCAAAGCGATCCAGATAAAATCGTTCCGGTGAACTTACCGACATCTGCATACTCCTGAGGGTCCCATGCTAAGCTCTGGACACGTTAATGTCTCGGCTTGGGGAAATATCATGGCCATGATCGCGAACGTCCTGGTGGCGCTGGTCGCGTTGCTGCACATCTATTTTCTGGTCCTCGAAATGTTTCTCTGGACCAAACCGACCGGCCTCAAAACCTTCGGCAATTCGCTGGAGAAGGCCAGGGGCTCGGCCGTGCTTGCCGCCAATCAAGGCCTCTACAACGGCTTCCTCGCTATCGGCCTTTTATGGGGATTGATCCACCCGGTTTCCGGCTTCGGATTTCAGATCAAGGTGTTCTTCCTGCTCTGCGTGATCGCCGCCGGAGTTTACGGCGCCATCAGCGTCAGCCGCCGCATCTTGTTCGTTCAGGCCGCTCCCGCCGCGTTGGCGTTGATCCTGCTTTACCTTTCTTGAGCCCAATTCCTAAATCTAAGTCTTAAACCCAGGCCTAAAGCCAAGACGGCTCGCAATCGCATGAATCCCGGCCGTCATGCAGGTTTCCCTTTGCATTGGCAAACCGCTTCCGCCAGTATCGTCCTCAACGACGGCGCTGGCCTTGGCCGAATCGACCGTCGATCGACGCAAGACCGTGTCATACAAAGGGAAGAAATGACGATGAGGGATCGAGTTCTTAGCCTGACTGCTGCGTCCACAATTGCCATCGCGCTGTCAGTCTCTCCGACTTACGCGCAAAAGAAATACGACCCCGGCGCGAGTGATACCGAAATCAAGATCGGCCAGACCGTGCCGTTCAGCGGCCCCGCCTCGGCCTATGCGACCATCGGCAAGACGCAGGCTGCCTATTTCAAGATGATCAACGATCAGGGCGGCATCAACGGCCGCAAGCTCAACCTGATCCAGTATGACGACGCCTACAGTCCGCCGAAGACCGTCGAACAGGTGCGCAAACTGGTCGAGAGCGACGAAGTGCTCCTCACCTTCCAATTGGTCGGCACGCCGCCCAATGCCGCCGTGCAGAAGTACCTGAATCAGAAGAAGGTGCCGCAACTGTTCGCCGCGACCGGCGCGTCGCGCTTCACCGATCCAAAGAATTATCCCTGGACCATGGGCTTCAACCCGAACTACCAGTCCGAGGGTCGCATCTACGGCAAGTACATTCTGACCAACTACCCCAACGCCAAGATCGGCATCCTGTTTCAGAACGACGATCTCGGCCGCGACTACGTAACCGGCCTCAAGGAAGCGCTCGGCGACAAGGCAAAGACGATGATCGTCGCGGAGACGTCCTACGAGTTGACCGATCCGACGATCGACTCCCAGATCGTCAAGATCAAGTCGGCGGGCGCGGACCTGCTCTATGATGCATCGACGCCGAAATTCGCCGCGCAGGCGATCAAGAAGGTCGCCGACCTCGGCTGGAAGCCGGTGCACATCCTCGACATTAACGCCACGTCCGTCGGCGCGGTGATGAAGCCGGCGGGCCTTGAAAACTCCAAGGGCGTGATCAGCACCAACTATGGCAAGGACCCGCTCGATCCGGCGTGGAAGGACGATGCCGGGATGAAGAAGTATTTCGAATTTATGGCGAAGTACTTTCCGGAAGGCGATAAGGACTCGAGCTTCAACACCTACGGCTACAGCACCGCGCAGCTTTTGGTACACGTGCTGAAGGAGTGCGGCGACAACCTGACCCGCGATAACGTGATGAAGCAGGCCACCAGCCTGAAGAACGTCCAGCTCGATCTGTCGCTGCCGGGCATCGTCGGCTCGACCTCGCCGACAGACTATCGCGTCAACAAGCAGTTACAGATGATGAAGTTCGACGGTGAACGCTGGGAGTTGTTCGGTCCGATCATCGTCGACGACGCCAAGCACTGATTGCACGCCAACCGCGATCTGCACCACGATGGCCGGCGCAACGCATCGACGTCGCGCCGGCTTTGTCTTTTTGAAAGCGCCGGTAGGGTTAAGGCCTCATGAAAGCCTTGTTTTCCAGGCATTTGGCATCATGCGCGCGCGTTAGCATTAACCTTCATTTAACGCGCCTTTAAACCCCGCCGGCTACCTTGCTCTGACGTGGGGCGGGTGTGTGCGTATGGCGTTGCGCGGAAAGAAAAGCAGTCAGCGGAAAGAGCCGCAATTCGGGTTGGGCGCCTCATTGGCGAGCCTGCGGCTGAACATCGCCGACCGCATCAGCATCGCCGGCGACGACAAGCCGAAAGCGAAGAAGCCGGCCAAGCGCGAGACGAGCGGTGGTGGCGGGGGCAGCAACACACGCAAGCCACGTAAACGCCGCGCGCGCGGCGGTCTGCGCCGCAAGCTCTATCGCACGGCCTATTGGGGCGCGGTGCTCGGGCTTTGGGGCGTCATTGCTGTCGTCGGCGTAGTGATCTGGGTCGGCGCGCACCTGCCGCCGATCCAATCATTGGAAATTCCGAAGCGGCCGCCGACCATACAGATCGTCGGGCTCGACGGCAGCGTGCTGGCGACGCGCGGCGAGATGGGCGGCGCCAGCGTCGCGCTGAAGGAACTGCCGGCATATCTGCCGAAAGCTTTCATCGCCATCGAGGACCGCCGCTTCTACAGCCACTACGGTATCGATCCGCTCGGCATCGCCCGCGCGGCCGTCGCCAACCTTCTGCATCGCGGCGTGTCGCAGGGCGGCTCGACGCTGACGCAGCAACTCGCGAAGAACCTGTTCCTGACCCAGGAACGCACCATGCAACGCAAGTTGCAGGAAGCCGAACTGGCATTGTGGCTGGAGCACAAGCACACCAAGGCGGAAATTCTCGAACTCTATCTCAACCGCGTCTACTTCGGCTCCGGCGCTTACGGCGTCGACGCCGCCGCGCAGAAATATTTCGGCAAATCGGCGCGTAAGGTGACCCTGGCGGAAGCGGCGATGCTGGCGGGCCTCGTCAAATCGCCGTCGCGGCTGGCGCCCAACCGCAACCCCGAAGGCGCGGAGAAGCGCGCGCAAACCGTGCTAAGCGCAATGGCCGATGCCGGCTTCATCACCGAACAGCAGGCCAAGGCGGCCATCGCCAATCCCTCCTATGCGGTGAAGCCGCCGGGCGCCGGCACCATCAACTATGTCGCCGACTGGATCGGCGAAGTGCTCGACGACCTGATCGGCCAGATCGACCAGAATATCGTGGTCGAAACTTCGATCGATCCAAAGCTGCAAAGCGTGGCAGAAGCCGCCGTGATCGACGAACTCGCGGCCAAGAGCGTCAAGTTCAACGTCTCGCAGGGCGCGCTGGTGGCGATGACGCCGACCGGCGAAGTGCGCGCCATGGTCGGCGGCCGCAACTATGCCGACAGCCAGTTCAACCGCGCCGTCACCGCCAAGCGCCAGCCCGGCTCGGCGTTCAAGCCATTCGTCTATCTCACCGCGGTTGAGGCGGGTCTCACGCCGGAGACAATCCGGCAGGATGCGCCGATCGACGTCAAGGGCTGGCGGCCGGAGAACTACTCCCACGAATATTTCGGCGCGGTGACGCTGACGCAAGCGCTGGCGATGTCGCTCAATACTGTGGCCGTGCGGCTCGGTCTCGAGGTCGGCGCCAAGAGCGTGGTGCGTACCGCACACCGACTCGGCATCACCTCGAAACTCGACGCCAACGCCTCAATTGCACTCGGCACGTCCAGCGTATCGCTGCTGGAACTGACCGGTGCATACGCGCCGTTCGCCAACGGCGGACGCGGTATCTCTCCGCACGTCGTCAATCGCATCCGCGCCGAGAACGGCAAAGTGCTGTATCGCCGCCCGCCCGATCCGCGCGATCAGGTCATCGATCCGCGTTACGTGGCGATGATGAACACCATGATGCGCGAAACGCTGGTCAGCGGCACCGCCCGCAAGGCCGAGATTCCGGGCTGGCCAGCGGCAGGCAAGACCGGCACCAGCCAGGATTTCCGCGATGCCTGGTTCATCGGCTACACCGCCAATCTCGTCACCGGCGTCTGGCTCGGCAACGACGACAACTCGCCGACCAAGAAGGCGACAGGCGGCGGATTGCCGGTGGAAGTCTGGACCCGATTCATGCGTGCGGCCCATCAAGGCGTGCCGGTCGCCGCATTGCCGGGCGCGCAGTCGAACGGATTGTTTCCGAGTTTCGCGCCGGCCCAGCAGGCCAGCATGATGCCCGCCGGGGCATCGAGTGGCGGCGCGATGAACAACAGCGGGACGAACAATGGCGTTGCGCCCGCGGCAATGCCGCCGCGTCCTGCAGCACAGCCTTATCCTGCCACACCCTCGCCGGTTTCGGTCAATTCCGGCAACGCGCCGCGACCTGCGCATGGTTCGGTACGGCCGGAAGCCGCGAGCGGGCTGGATGGCTGGCTGGTAGAGCGCCTGTTCGGCGGCCGGCGCTGATGCGCTAGGCCACCTATAGCGTTTCATATTTTGCCGGAAGGGCCTCAAGGAGACGTCATTGCCGGGCTTGGCCCGGCAATCCATCCATTTTTGAAGAGATGGATGCGCGGATCAGGTCCACGCATGACGAAGGTGGATTATATCGCGCTTAGTCCGTGATGCCGTAGCGATGAAGGTCGTTGCCGTGAACATCAAGCCAGGTTTTGGCCTGCTCGACCTTCGGGCAAATCCTCGCCACCACTTTCCAGAAGCGCGGCGAATGATTCATCTCGACCAGATGCGCAACTTCATGCGCGGCGAGATAATCCAGCACGTAGGGCGGCGCGAGGATCAGCCGCCACGAGAACGACAGCGATCCCGCCGAGGTGCAGGAACCCCATCGGCTCGATTGATCGCGGATCGACAGCCGCTTCACCTTGACACCTAGCTCGGCGGCATAATGATCAGTGGCCTTTTGCAGATCGCGCCGCGCTTCGCGCTTGAGAAAGTCATGGATGCGCCGGTCGACATATTCGACACCGCCGGCGACGCATAGAATCTTTTCGCCGCTGTCACGCGTCTCCGTCCACACCGTGCCGCGACTGCCGGCGCGATGCACGATGCGATGTGCGACACCACGCAGCGGAACCACGACGCCCGCTTGAAACGGCGCCGCTTTGGGCAAACGTCCCAATCGCGCGGCGATCCAGCCGCCATGACGCTGCGCAAAGTCTTTCGCATCGGCAATGGTGCCGCGTGGCGGCATGGTGAGAATGGCTTCGCGATCGCTTGGATGAATCCGCAGCGTATATCGACGCGCCCGACGATGTCGCCTCAGTCGAATCGCGAAAATCTGCGACCCGAATTTGATGGCAATAGTCGAAGGTTCATAGGGACGGCGATAAAGGAGGGCGCGAAAGGCCATGTCTACAGATCCGGCATTCAGGAAGTCGCCGGGATTCTGCCATATCTGCCGCCAAGGAAAGCGGTCCGCGCAAAAACAAATCATTTGCCCAATATACAGGGGCAGCGAGGCGAAATCGCTCTATATCCTGTAGGGAACGGAGTTTGATTTCAGTTAAAATGGAGGGCATCGCAGCCTCGAAGATGCGGTGCCACATTCATTACTTGATGGAACAAGAAATCTAGATTCAATCTTTCGCGCCACACAATCGGGCAACCCAAACCGGATTGCCCGATTGCGATCTCTTCGACTGAACGCCGATTATTCAGCAGCGGCCATCGCCAATTCGACATGCGACGACGGCTGTGCCGACGCCTGCATAAACGCGGAGATGCGCGGCACGATCTCCTTGCGGAATCGAGAGCCGTTGAACACGCCGTAGTGTCCGACATCCTTCTGCACGTAGTGCACGCGACGGTTCGCCGGAATCGCGCTGCACAGTCCGTGCGTCGCTTCGGTCTGGCCAAGACCGGAGATGTCGTCATTCTCGCCTTCAACGGTCATCAGCGCAACGCGCCGCACCTTCGACAGGTCGATCGGTTTGCCGCGATGCTTCATCTCACCCTTCGGCAGTGACTGCTTGACGAAAACTTCGTCGACGGTCTGCAGATAGTATTCGGCGGTCAGGTCCATCACCGCGAGATATTCGTCGTAGAAGTCGCGATGCTTCTCGACCTTGTCGCCATCGCCCTTCACCAGATTGTCGAACAATCGCCGATGCGCGTCGACGTGGCGGTCGAGGTTCATGCTGACGAAGCCGGTCAATTGCAGGAAGCCGGGATAGACATCGCGCATGAAGCCGGGATGCGGGAACGGCACTTTGGTGATGACATTGCTGCGGAACCAGTCGATGCCGCGCTCCTGCGCGAGATTGTTCACCGCCGTGGGATTGCGCCGCGTATCGATCGGGCCGCCCATCAAGGTCATCGACAGCGGCACGTAGGGATCTTTCTCGGCCTCCATCACCGACACTGCCATGACGACAGGCACTGCCGGCTGGCAGACAGCGACGACATGAACGTCACCACCGAGCACATGCAGGATTTCAACGAGGTGATCGACGTAGTCGTCCAGATCGAAGCGTCCCGCCGACAGCGGAACCATGCGCGCATCGGCCCAGTCGGTGATGTAGACATCGTGGCCCGGCAGGAAAGCTTCGACCGTGCCGCGCAACAGCGTTGCGTAGTGGCCCGACATCGGCGCGACGATCAGCACGCGCGGCTGCGGTTTACTCAGCGGCGCGACAATCGCACGCTCGAAATGCAGCAGACGGCAGAACGGCTTTTCCCAGACCGAGCGCACCGTGACCGGCACGCGATGACCTTCCACTTCGGTAAAGTCGAGGCCCCATTCCGGCTTGCCGTAGCGACGCGTGATGCGCTCGAACAACTCGCAGCCCGCGGCAACCGACTTGCCGAATGTGGTGTGCGACCAGGGATTGACCGGATTTTCGAACAGGATCTTGGTGGCGTCCGTGACGGCGCGTGCCGGATTGAGAGAGGCTTGGCCCATCTCATACATCCAGTACATTGGCATCATCATCGCGGAGCCACCCTGCACCGGCAGAGTCGGCGCACCGCCAAATTCTCCAATCGCCATAAGCTAATCCCCGAGTTGCATTTTGCGTTGCAATAGTGTGGCGAGTGCACTGCGGAGCGTCAATCCGTCCATTTTGCTAAATCCCGCACATCGGCAACTTCATTCTGCTAAAAGCGGGTTAACGGAGGGATTCCATCTCCTGAGGGGCCGTCACGCCCCTGGAACTCACAGCGGATGGGTTCGATTCTCGCCGCGTGTGGTTCTGTCACCACACCTGACAAAGCCGCGACGGATGGTCCATACCCACCCTGACCGGCAATGCGGTAGAATCAATGCATGACCGACACCGTGTTTCCCGATTTCGATCGCCCGCGACGGTATATTCGTCTGGATACCATCCTGAGGTTGCGCTGGCTCGCGGCCCTCGGACAACTCGCGGCCATCTTCTTCGTGGTCCAGAGTCTCGATTTCGATGTTCCGATCATCCCTTGCGTTGCGATCATCGCGGCCTCGGCGATCGTTACATTGGTATTGCAGATTGCCGTCAATCCGATGCAGCGATTGGCGCCACGCTACGCGGCGGCACTGCTCGCACTGAACATCGCCGAACTTGCCGGCTTGCTTTATCTGACCGGCGGTCTGGAAAATCCGTTCTCGTTCCTGTTCCTCGGCCCGGTGCTGATTTCCGCAACCGCGCTGCCGACCCGGATCACCATTACCCTCGGCGTCTTCGCCGCGGTCTGCGCCACGGCGCTCGGCTTCTTCCATCTGCCCTTGCCGTGGAACAGCGAGGGGCCGCTGGTGCTGCCGCCGGTCTACATGGCCGGCATCTGGCTTTCGATCCTGCTCGCGATCGGCGTGACCAGTCTCTATACCTTTCAAGTCACCGAAGAGGCGCGCAAGCTGGCTGACGCGCTCGCCGCGACCGAACTGGTGCTGACGCGCGAACAGCACCTGACCCAGCTCGATGGCCTGGCCGCCGCCGCCGCCCACGAACTCGGCACGCCTCTGTCGACCATTTTCCTGATCTCGCGCGAACTCGAACAGAGCACGCCGCAGGACAGCCCGCTGGCGAGCGACGTCAAAACCCTGCGCGAGCAGGCGCAACGCTGCCGCGACATCCTCGCCAAGATCGCGCAGCTGTCCTCGTCAGGCGCGCCTTTCGACCGGATGCCGTTGTCGACATTAATCGAGGAATCGGTCGCGCCGCACCGCGATTTCGGCATTGCGATCAAGATTCACATCGCCGCCTCCGACGCTCCTGAACCGGCCAGCATGCGCAACCCGGCGATCCTTTATGGCGTCGGCAACATCCTTGAAAATGCGGTGGACTTCGCCCGCACCACGGTGGAAGTGGACGCTCGCTGGAACGAGGACATCGTCGAAATCATTATTTCCGACGACGGCCCCGGCATCGCCCCCGATCTCCTAAAGCGGATCGGCGAACCTTATCTGACGCGCCGACGCGGCATGGATCAAACCCATCGCGAACGTCGCGGCCTCGGTCTTGGCATCTTCATCGCACGGACTTTCCTGGAACGCTCCGACGCCGAGGTAACATTTTCCAACCGGACTTTTCCGGAACACGGCGCGGTGGTGCGGATCGCGTGGCCGCGCGCCAGCTTCGAAACTTCGCAGGTCACGAGCAACGCCTAAAAGCTATCCCGTTGTTCGCGCACAGTGTTTGGCAGCCGGTGGCGCATCTGCGATAAATGAGACCATCCCATTAACTTCCAAGGGAACTCACAGCCGCACTCGCGACGATATGTGCCCTTGGAATTGCATGGCAGCACCCCATATTCTGAAGATCGACAATCAGGAAAACGCACGTGACCGCCATTGCCGAACTTGCCGCCGAGACTGATCGCTCGCTGATGATCGTGGAAGACGACAAACCGTTTCTCGAGCGGCTGTCGCGCGCGATGGAAACACGCGGGTTCACCGTCACTTCATGCGAGAGCGTCTCGGATGGGCTCGACCACATCGGCAAATCCGCACCGGCCTTCGCGGTGGTTGACTTGCGCCTCGGTGACGGCAACGGCCTCGACGTGGTCGCGGCGCTGAAGCGCCAACGGCCCGACGCGCGCGCCATCGTGCTGACCGGCTACGGCAACATCGCCACCGCCGTGACCGCGGTGAAGATGGGCGCCGTCGACTATCTGTCGAAGCCGGCCGATGCCGACGACGTTGTCGCCGCCCTGCTGGCGAGCGGCACCGAGAAATCGGAACTACCGAGCAACCCGATGTCAGCGGACCGCGTTCGTTGGGAGCACATCCAGCGCATCTATGAGCTCTGCAACCGCAACGTCTCCGAAACGGCGCGGCGGCTCAACATGCATCGCCGCACTTTGCAGCGCATCCTTGCCAAGCGCGCCCCACGCTGAGGCGGAGCCTTACGCAAGATCGTCGAAAGCGTATCCCTGCGGATCGATCAGCCGGTTGATTCGCAGCGCCGCGGCCATTCCGAATCGCACCGTCATCAATTTGCGCGTCGGGGCCGCCAGCCGATGCTCCGGCGCCTCGCAGTGCAGATGCGCGCCGTAGGCATCGGCGACGATCAACCCGGTCTCAGCCGGGAAAATTTCGCACGGCAAATCCTGCGGGAAGGCGAAGAACAGCCGATCGCAATGCGCGCGGTATTCGTGCCACTTGTGGTCGGCGCGCAAATCCTCCACCGACGACTTGATCTCGATGATCCAGAGATCGCCCCGCGCATTGAGCGCCACCAGATCGGCGCGCCGTCCTGACGGCAGCGGCAATTCGCTGATGCAGGAAAAGCCGAGCGATCCCAGCCAGCGCGCGGTGCCACGCGCCACCGCCAGCGCCGTCTGCGACTGGCGGCCGTCCGGCGGCGGCACGAGATTGACTGCAATCGATTCCATGATGTTCGAACCCTAACAGATTTCATCACCACACAGCAGCATGAGATCGACTTCGGCGCGGCCGGCTGGCCCGTCGCGGAACGCGGTTCCGTGCGCCGAAATCGCCTCTCTAGGCACGGGGGTTCGTGCAACTGCGTGCGTCGCAGTTGGTCCTGGAGGCAAA
>JAFKKL010000016.1 GCA_017305595.1 Hyphomicrobiales bacterium
TCGGCTTTATGGTTTCGGACAGCATCGGATATTTCCGGCGGCGCGAACTGAACGATCGTCACCTTGTCAGGCTCGATGCCATACTGACGCAGAATGATCTCCAACAATTTCACATTGGCCTGCGTCCGCCCGATGACGCCGATGCGGCGGCCGGCGAGCTGCGAGATGCTGGTGATCTTCGTATCACCGCTCTGCGTACTAGTGGGGTTCGCCGCGGGCGGCGACGGCACCAGCAGCATCACCACGTTCTTGCGCAGTGTCGCCACGGCCTGCGCATTCTTCGGAATGTCGAGATCGCCGCGTACGACGGCCAGATCAGCCGTTTCGTCCTTGATCGCCGCGGCGCTGGCGTTGGCGCTGTCGGTGAGCACCGGACGCAGCCGGACCGATTCATGCTGGCGCGCGAACACCTGCGCCATGGTCTGAATCACCTTGACGTCGTCGCTGTTGGTCGGGCCGACCGCGATCCGCAGCGTCACCGGGCGCATCGCGAAGTAATAGGCGCCGGCCACCAGCCCGATCAGCGCCAACGTCCCCGCCAACGTAATCAGCATCACCTTGCGCTTGGCGGAACGCGGCGACAGCGGCACGGGCGCGTCCTCGCGACCGTCGGTATCGCGGCGCGCGCCTTCCGATGCGGTGCTGGCGCTCAATGTCGGTGATCCGATCGCATCAACAGTCATCTCCTCGCGAATGGCTGGCAATCGAGCGGCCACGGCGAACCTCGCCATGCGAAGGCTTGGAACGCCTTTGGTTCAATATTGTGGCACGGATCGATCCCGGCGGTTTCGGTGTTAGAATAAAGTTCGCGTGAAGAAGCGCGTTCACTCAAGTCACCAGCGCGGAGGTATGGTCATGGCGGAGCGGCTGTCGAAGGAGGCACGGGTAACCGCGCTGAAGGAACTCAAGGGCTGGGCCGAGGCGCAAGGCCGGGACGCCATCAGCCGAACCTTCGTGTTCAAGGACTTCAACGAGGCGTTCGGCTTCATGACGCGGGTGGCGCTGGCTGCCGAGAAAGCCGACCATCACCCGGAATGGCGCAATGTCTACAAGACCGTAGAGGTCCTACTCTCCACCCACGACGCCGGCGGCGTCACCGCGCGCGACATCGCTCTTGCGAAGGTCATGAACGCCGCCGCCGCACAACTCGGCGTCACTTGACCACCGCTTGCACCGGCCCTGGCGCGTGACCAAATAACGGGCACGGAGCGGTTGGCTCCGGCCCTACCGCCGCACCATTCGAGGAAACTTGCGATGGCAACCGAGCAGACCATGGATTTCGAACCGGCCGCGCGTCTGGCCGAGGACCCTGCGCGGGTGCGCAAGGAGTTCTGGAAGAAGCTGAAGCGCGTCGCGGCGAAGCTGCCGTTCGTCGAGGAACTGCTGGCGGCTTATTACTGCGCGTTCGACCGGCAGACACCGCGCCATGTCCAGGCGGCACTGCTCGGTGCGCTGGCCTATTTCATCCTGCCGTTCGATTTCGTGCCGGACCTGATGCCGGTGCTCGGCTTCACCGACGACGCTGCAATACTCGCCACCGCGCTCCGCATGGTCGCGAGCCACATCAAGCCCGAACACCGCGATGCCGCCCACGCGGCGTTGAAGCGCGGGCTAGAGGATGATGCTGCCCACCAAGACACCCTTTAAATGAAGCTAGAGTAGATTTCGCTCAGATAGAATCAGCAACTCGTCATGGCCGGGCCCGCCCCGGCCATCCACGTCTTAGGAAATACAGAAAAGAAGACGTGGATGCCGGGGACATAGGCGAGTAGAGCGACGCCGTTCTTTGAACGACTACACCCGGTACGACGGAAAGTAACTTTTTTGCCGCCGAGTTTCTGAATCATCCTCACGGATGCAGGATCACCTTACCCATCGCCTTGCGGCCGGCGAGAACTTTCAATGCGTCGGCAGTCTGCGCCAGGGGGAAGGTGCGGTCGACATGCGACGACAGCTTACCTTCCGCAGTCCACTTCGCCAACCGCTCGAGATTGGCGCGGTTCTTCGCCGGATTGATCTTGGTCCATGCGCCCCAGAACACGCCGCGAATATCACAGCCCTTCAGCAGCGCCAGATTGAGCGGCATCTTCGGAATTTCGCCGGCGGCGAAACCGATCACCAGGAAGCGGCCTTCCCAGGCGATAGCACGCAGCGCGGCTTCCGAATAACTGCCCCCGACCGGATCATAAATGATGTCGACGCCCTTGCCGCCGGTGAGCTTCTTCAGCCCTTCCTTGAGGTCTTCCTTGCTGTAGTTCAGCGTCAGTTCGGCGCCGTGCTCTTTCGCGAACGCCAGCTTTTCGTCGGAGGAGGCGCAGGCGATCACCTTGAGCCCCAGCAGCTTGCCGATCTCGCACGCAGCGAGACCGGTGCCACCGGCGGCGCCGAGTACCGCGAGCGTCTCGCCCGCCTTCGGGCTGGCACGATCTTCCAACGCGTGCAGCGTGGTGCCGTAGATGATGGTGATGCCAGCGGCACGGTCGAAATCGAGGTTGTCCGGAATCTTGATGATGGCCGACGCCGGCAGCGCGATCTTCTCACGCGCGCCGTTGTGTCCGCACGACGCCATCACGCGATCGCCGACCTTGAGATCGGTCACGCCGGCGCCGACGCTCTCGATCACGCCGGCAACTTCGGCCGACGGCGAGAACGGGAACGGCGGCTTGATCTGGTACTTGCCCTGAATCATCAGGAGATCGAAGAAATTCAGCGCCGCCGCCTTGATCGCGATCACCGCCTCGCCGGGACCGGCGACCGGATCGGGAATATCCGCCAGCACGAGATCGTCGGGGCCGCAATATTGGGAGCAGAGGATGGCTTTCATGAACACACCTGAAGTTGCCAGACAGACTGGATGACACGATCGAAGCGGGATGTGGGCTTCTTGCCGGATTTGGCCGCAGGCTACAATCTGATTCGAAAGTCGCGCACGTTGCAAGATGCACGGCAAGCCGCAACTTGCGGTTATTCCGGGGCGTGGAAGGATTCAAACGATGTTCGAAAAGACATTGCTGGCAGGCAAGCGCATTCTCGTCACCGGCGGCGGCTCCGGCCTCGGCGCGGCAATGGCGAAACGTTTCGGCGAACTCGGCGCGGAGCTGGTGATTTGCGGACGACGACGCGAGGTGCTGGATGCGACCGCGCAACGTCTGCGCGATGAAACCGGCGCGACGGTTCACGCCATGTCGTGCGACATTCGCGATGCCGCCGCCGTCGACGACATGATGAATGCGATCTGGCGCAACGCGCCGCTCGACGTGCTGATCAACAACGCTGCCGCGACCTTCATCGCGCAAAGCGAACATTTATCGTCGCGCGCGGCGGATGCGATCCTCGCACCGACATTGCATGGCACGATGTATTGCACGCTTGCCGCCGGCAAACGCTGGGTCGAATCGCATCATCGCGGCGTGGTGCTGAGCATCCTCTCGACATCGACCATCACCGGCCGCGCCTTCACAGTGCCGTCAGCAATGGCGAAGTCCGCCGTGCTGGCGATGACCAAAAGCCTCGCGGTGGAATGGGGACCGAAAGGCGTTCGCCTCGTGGCGATCGCACCGGGTTCGTTTCCGACACCGGGCGCGTCGGGACAGTTGCAAGCCAAGGGACGCGCCGATGGTACCGCAAGGAATCCGCTCGGGCGCGTCGGCGATCACGGCGAGCTTGCCGATCTCGCCAGCTATCTCATCTCGGATCGCGCCGGTTACATCAACGGCGAAATGGTGGTGCAGGATGGCGGCGCACATCTGCGCTCATCGGGTGCCGAAGACCTGCTGCAATGGACCGATGCGCAATGGGCCGAGCAGCGCGAGGCCGCGCGAACCCGCAACATGACCAAACGGTAATCGCCATCATCGGCGCAAAATGCTATGTCCCCTTCATGCAGATTCGGGGCAATTCAAGGCGAAGCCATCTTCCAGTCACAATGCTACGAGAACGAGGCCCGATGATGTCGGTGCGGGGTACGCTGATTCTTCTGGCAGGCGCGATGCTGTGCGCGAGTTCGACGCTTGCGCTGGCACAGCGCGGCGCGAAGTCCGCCAAGCCGGAAGCCCATCACGCCGCCGGCAGCAGCGAGCCGACGCTGCTCGGTCAATACGGAAGCTGGGGCGCCTACACGGCCGCGCCCAACGGCAAGAAGGTCTGCTTCGCGCTGGCCAAGCCGTCATCGTCGAAAACCAATCCGCCCAACCGCCCGCGCGACCCGGCCTATGCCTTCATCTCCAGCCGTCCGGCCGAGAAGGTGATCAACGAAGTCTCGATCATGATCGGCTATCCGGCCAAGCCGGGCTCGGAATCCACGCTCGAGGTCGGCGGCGGGCGCTATGCGATGTACACGCAGGGCGACGGGCTCTGGATCAAGAACGCCGCCGAGGAAGAAAAGCTGGTCGAGGCCATGCGCAAGAGCGGTGAGATCACCGTCAAGGCCATGTCCAGTAGGGGCACCCAGACCACCGACGTGTTCTCGCTGAAGGGCGTGTCGCAGGCGCTGGACCGCATGGCGCAAGACTGCCGCCGGTAACTCTTACCTGAGACCCGGCAGGATTCGGCCATTTGTGCCTTTCCAGCAGGCGCTGGAAAGCCTATTTGATGCGGCAGAAAGCCGACATCCCTAGGACAGACCGAGTTCCATGACTGTTTCGCCTGCCGAAGCCGGTTCCACCAGCCATGCGGCGCGCTCCCGGGCGCTGCCGCCCGGTGAGATGCCGCTGGAGAAGACGCCGCTGGAAAGCTACGTGCCGCCGGCGGTGCCGTCGCTGGTCGGCCTGTCGCGCTTGGAACTCGCCGACCTGCTCGGCGGCATCGGCGTTGCGCCGGCGCAGCGCAAGATGAGGGTGCAGCAGCTCTGGCACTGGATGTATGTGCGCGGCGTTTCCGACTTCGACGCCATGACCACGATCTCGAAGGAGATGCGCGCGCAGCTCGCCGAGCACTTCACGGTGGCGCGGCCGGAAGTGGTCGCCGAACAGATTTCCAACGACGGCACCCGCAAATGGCTGCTGCGGTTGCCGAGCGGCCACGCCGGCGAAAATCCGCACGAGGTCGAGTGCGTCTACATTCCGGAAACAGATCGCGGCACGCTGTGCGTCTCCTCGCAAGTCGGCTGCACACTGAACTGCTCGTTCTGCCACACCGGCACACAGCGGCTGGTGCGCAACCTCACCGCCGGCGAGATCGTCGGCCAGATCATGGTCGCGCGCGACCGGCTCAACGACTGGGCCGATCGCGCCACGCCGACCG
The DNA here is from genome assembly GCA_017305595.1 of Hyphomicrobiales bacterium. GTDB lineage: Bacteria > Pseudomonadota > Alphaproteobacteria > Rhizobiales > Xanthobacteraceae > 62-47. Next base: position 5,242 of record JAFKKL010000016.1, read on the forward strand.
GCAACCGCCTCGTCACCAACATCGTGATGATGGGCATGGGCGAGCCACTCTACAATTTCGACGCGGTACGTGACGCGTTGCTGATCGTCACCGACGGCGACGGCATCGGCATCTCCAGACGCCGCGTCACGTTGTCGACCTCCGGCGTCGTCCCGAACATCGTACGTACCGGCGCGGAGATCGGCGTATCGCTGGCAATTTCGCTGCACGCGGTGCGCGACGAGTTGCGCAACGAACTGGTGCCGCTGAACCGGAAGTATCCGCTGGCCGAACTGTTGCAAGCCTGCCGCGATTATCCCGGCGCATCGAACGCGCGTCGCATCACCTTCGAATATGTGATGCTGAAAGGCGTCAACGATTCGCTCGACGATGCGAAGCTCTTGGTGAAATTGCTCAAGGGCATTCCGGCCAAGATCAATCTGATCCCGTTCAATCCGTGGCCCGGCACACGCTACGAATGCTCCGACTGGGATCAGATCGAGAAATTTTCCGAATACGTCTTCAACGCCGGTTATTCGTCGCCGGTGCGCACGCCGCGCGGCCGCGACATCCTCGCCGCCTGCGGCCAATTGAAGTCGGAAACCGAAAAGCTGTCCGCCCGCGAACGCCAGGCGCTCCGCGCCATGGCGATGACGGATTAATTAGGTGCACGTCAGATTGGTTACGCTTTCTCGTCATGGCCGGACTTGTTCCGGCCATCCACGTCTTGCACACATCGAAACAAGAAAGACGTGGATACCCGGAACTGCAAGCGCGAAGTCGCGCTTTTGCCCGGGCATGACAAATGGGAGGTCTATCGCGTTCGCGAGCAAATACTCATGTCGCTGATCGGCCACCTGTTCGCGATTGTAATCGGTCTTGCGTTGGCGTGTTTTGCCGCCGGCATGGTGATCGTGCTGGCCATCCTGTTTCCGGACTGGAGCGACATGGCGCTCGGCCCGATCGATCCTGATGCGCTCAATGTGCTGTTCGCCTTCGGCTTCATCTTCGTCAGCGGCTTCGCGCTATTGCCGGCGTTGCTGATCGTCCTGATCACCGAGGCCTTTAGCATCCGCAAGGCGCTGACCTACGCGGTCGGCGGCGCCCTCACCGGGCTGGCCTGCTATCTCGGCCTGGTACCGTTCGATCCGAACACCATGAGCTTCGACGGCATCGTGCGGCGGCACCTCGAAATCATGATGGGCGCGGGCGTCGTCGCTGGCGCGGTCTACTGGCTGGTCGCCGGGCGCAAGGCCGGCATGTGGCGTGATCCGCCGGCACCGCTGGCACCTCCTGCGCCCCCGCCGGCCTGAGCGGCGTAGCGCCTCCGGCTTCCCTCGCCCTCATAGCTCGGCTAAACCCCCGCCATGAACCGCACCGGACTTTTCATCGCGCTCGGCCTCGCGCTCGTCATCGGAGTGGCGTTCGGCGTCTATCCCGAACTCGACCTCAAGCTGGCCGCGCTGTTCTACGATCCCGCGATCAAGGATTTTCCGGCGCGGCTGCATCCGTTCGCCAATTTCGCGCGTGATGCGGCAATGTGGGTGGCATGGGCCTTTGCACTTCCCGCCATCGTCGCGCTGGTGGTGAAGATGTTCCGGCCGGATCGACCGCTGCTGGTACGCGGTCGCACCGTTGCCTTCCTCCTGCTGACGCTGCTGCTCTCTGCCGGCGTGCTGACCAACTTCACCTTCAAGAGTTTCTGGGGCCGACCGCGCCCGGTGACGGTGACCGAATTCAACGGCCCGCTGCCGTTTGTGGCGTGGTGGGACCATCGTGGCCAGTGCCCGAAGAACTGCTCGTTCTTCTCCGGCGAAGGTGCCACCGCGTTCTGGACGCTGGCGCCGGCGGCGCTGGCCCCGCCGACGTGGCGGCCGCTGGCCTATACCGGTGCGGTGGTGTTTGGCGCGCTGACCAGCGGGTTGCGCATGGCGTTCGGCGGTCACTTCTTCACCGACGTCTCGATCGCCGGGCTCGTCACCTTCCTCGTGATCTGGCTGCTACACGGCTATTTCTACCGCTGGCCCTCGACGCGAACGACCGACGAGCGGATCGACGCGGCGCTGACGCGGTTCGCCTGGCCCGGTTACCGGATGATGCAGCGCTGGCGCGGCCGCGACGTCGGGCCCGCGCCGTCGCGATGAGTCGCAGTCATCGCCTCAGCCGCGACGAAAAACGTGCCCGATGGCGCAGCGTTTGATATTCACGTAGTAAAATCGCAGACGATAACCGGTCGATTGGAAGCTTCATGAGTACGATTTTAAAGAACCTGCCCAAGGGCGAAAACGTCGGCATCGCGTTCTCGGGCGGGCTCGACACCAGCGCGGCGCTGCTTTGGATGAAGCAGAAGGGCGCGCGCGTGTTCGCCTATACCGCCAATCTCGGCCAGCCGGACGAGGCCGACTACGACGAGATCCCGCGCAAGGCGATGGAGTTCGGCGCCGAGAAGGCCCGTCTCGTCGATTGCCGCACCCAATTGGTCCACGAAGGCATCGCCGCGATTCAGGCAGGCGCGTTTCACGTTTCCACCGGCGGCATCGCCTATTTCAACACCACGCCCCTCGGCCGCGCCGTGACCGGCACCATGCTGGTGTCGGCCATGAAGGAAGACGGCGTCAACATCTGGGGCGACGGCTCGACCTACAAGGGGAACGACATCGAGCGGTTCTACCGCTACGGCCTGCTGACCAATCCGGACCTGCGCATCTACAAGCCGTGGCTCGATCAGCAGTTCATCGACGAACTCGGCGGCCGCGCGGAGATGTCGGCGTTCATGACCGCCAACGGCTTCGCCTACAAGATGAGCGCCGAGAAGGCTTACTCGACCGACAGCAATATCCTCGGCGCGACCCACGAGGCCAAGGATCTCGAGCACCTCAACAGCGGCATCACCATCGTCAACCCGATCATGGGCGTGCCGTTCTGGCGCGACGACTGCGTGGTGAAGGCCGAGAAAGTCACGGTGCGATTCGAGGAGGGCCAGCCCGTCGCGCTCAACGGCAAGACCTTTGCCGATCCCGTCGCGATGTTCCTCGAAGCCAACGCCATCGGCGGTCGGCACGGCCTCGGCATGAGCGACCAGATCGAAAACCGCATCATCGAGGCGAAGAGCCGCGGCATCTACGAAGCGCCGGCCATGGCGCTGCTGCACATTGCGTACGAGCGCCTTGTCACCGGCATTCACAACGAAGATACCATCGAGCAGTACCGCATCAACGGCATGAAGCTCGGCCGCCTGCTGTATCAGGGACGGTGGTTCGATTCGCAGGCTCTGATGCTGCGCGAAACCGCGCAACGCTGGGTGGCCCGCGCCGTGACCGGCGAGGTGACGCTCGAACTGCGCCGCGGTAACGACTACTCGATCATGAACACCGAAAGTCCCAACCTGACGTATGCGCCGGAGCGGCTGAGCATGGAGAAGGTCGAGGACGCGGCGTTCACGCCGGCGGATCGCATCGGTCAATTGACCATGCGCAACCTCGACATCACCGACACCCGCGCCAAGCTCAATCTCTACGCGAAAACGGGTTTGATCTCGGCGCCGGAAGGCTCGAACATTCCCAAGCTGGAGAATGACAAGGGCTGAGTTGCGCAGACGCGCCAAGCCGTCATTGCGAAACCTATCCTCTCTCATGGCCAGGCTTGACCCGGCCATCCACGCTTGTATGCGAGGAAGAAAGACGTAGATCACCGGGACAAGCCCGGTGATGACGAACACGCGCTGGGACGACGATAGTGAGGACGTGCAATCTTATCCCTCCTTCTCCGTCCAGTAAGCAGCGGTGCTGTAAGGCACGCTGATCGTATTCTTGCCGGCGAGCTCTGGCGTTGCCGCGATCAACGCGCGAAGTTGCGTCACGATTTTCGCCATCTCGTCCGCAGGCAAGGCGGCGATGAAGCTTGTCGAGCACACGCGATCGATGATTGTTTCGTCCGGCGAACCCACATGACGATGCGGGAAGTGCTCTTCCTGCAATGGGCTGAAACCATCGGCGGGAAAGACACGACGCCATGCGCCATTGGCGTAACGCGGCGTATCCCCCTCGTAAGGTGTGATGATCGCGGTGAGCGCCTTGATCCAATCGACGCTTTCGTCACGTACATTCCAGACCAGGCCGAGCTTGCCGCCGGGCTTCAGCACGCGCCGGATTTCGGCAAGCGCCTCTCTGGTTGCGAACCAGTGAAAAGCCTGCGCACAAGTCACGGCGTCGACGCTGTCATCAGGCAAAGGAATCGATGTGGCCGTGCCGTCATAAGTTACCACGTTCGGCTGCGCCTGCACGATCTTGGCGCGCATCTCCCTGACCGGCTCGACAGCGATCACCTGCGCGCCGGTCTTCAGAAGATAGGCCGTGAATTTCCCCGTTCCGGCGCCGAGATCGATCACGCTTCGCCCATCGTCCAGGCCGAGCCGGTCGCGTAGCCAGTCGACGATCACATCGGGATAGTCGGGACGTCCGCGCGCGTAGATGTCAGCCTTCGCTGAAAAACCCTGCGCGGCCGACTGGTGAATGTCATTCCTGCCGTCGTCCATGGCAATCTCCATCGCGCATCGTGCGACGAGCCGTGATGTCCTCATTTGGAAAATGGCCGGGAGCGATCCCGGCCATTTTCGTTTCGATACTCGCCGCTCAGCGCGGCGGCGCGGTGGATGCCGTTCCGCCACTCAGCAGCGGCGTGATGCGGCGGACGGTGACGCGGCGATTCTCACGCGACGCGCCGTCGGTCTGCACCTTCAGGTTCTGCTCGCCGTAACCCTGCGTCACCAGATTCTCCGGCGGCACCTGGAACTGCTGCGTCAGCAATTCCGCGGCCGATTGTGCACGGCGATCCGACAGCGATAGGTTGTCGACGTCATTGCCCACCGCGTCGGTATGGCCCTCGATCAGGAACACCTCGCGTGGGTTGCGCTGGATCGCACGATTGATTCCGTCGGCGATCACCTGCAACTTCGCGGCCTGATCCGGCGGAATTTCCCACGAACCGGTTTCGAAGTTGATGGTGTCGAGGTCGATGCTCGGCATTCGCGCGCGCACCATCGGGCTGTAGCGGACTTCGTCGAGCGTGTAAGCGCGCTCGATCCGCTCCACCGGCGGCGCCATCAAGGTGTCGTAAATCACCTCCGGCGGCGCGTCTTCCGCCTCGACGATGTAGCGATCGCGCGGGATTGCGATCCGCGGCGGCGGCAACGACACGAAATAACCGCCGATCGCACCGGCGACCACGCCCGCAGCTACGCCAGCTGCAACGGAGCCACCGCGGCCGCTGCGACCGTGATCGTGGTAGCTGTTGTCGATAATGATCACTTCCTGGCCCCGCTGGTCACGTCGGATTCGCCGAAGCATCCGGCCATCGCGATCGTTGACCGTGATGATCTGCGTACCATCTGGCCGCACGACCACTGTGCGAGTGTCGTTGCCGACGCGCTCCTGACGGATATCGCGTGCGCCGTAGCGGAAGCGGTCTTCTTCATTGTGCCGAATGAACGAATGCCCGCTTGGATCGCGCACGATGACACGGCCTGGCTCGGTGATGACGGTGCGACCGCCTTGCTGCGTTTCACGCCGTTCCGAGCGGAAGTCCTCGATCCGGCGCGGGCCTTGCTGCGTACCCGGCGCGATCACCTTATCGGCGACCGGCGGGGGCGGCGGCAATGGCGCAGACACCTGTGGCGGCTTCACCGGCTGTGAAGGCACGGCTGTTTGGCTGCCAGGCGTGGGCGCCGCGGGCTGTCCAGCGGCGGGAGCCTGTTTCGGCGTGCCGTAGGCCGACGATGGATGCGGAGCACTACCGGCGGCGGGAGGCGGCGTCGGCGCGCTGCCCTGTCGGCCGTTCGGAGCCGGCTGCGGCGGTGTGGGTGCAGCAGGTTGCGCCGCAGTTGGGGGCACCGGGGCGGCCTTCGGGGTGCCGTAGGCCGACGAAGGGTGAGGAGCACTGCCGGAGGCCGGCGGCGGGGTTGGCGTGCCACCCTGCCGACCCGTTGGCGCGGGCTGCTGCGCCGCTGGGGGCGTTGGTGCAGTCTTCGGCGTGCCATACGCCGATGACGGATGGGGCGCACCACCGGCCGCCGGTGGCGCCGCCTTGGGTGCGGTCGGGGCGGCGGGCGGCGTAGCTTGTCGCGGTGCCGGCGCACTCGGACGCTCGGGTGGTGCCGGACGCGCCGCAGCCGGCGGCGCATGTTGCGGAGCTGCCGCGGGCGGTGCGGGAGGGGTTGGCCGGGCAGCCGGCGGAGCGGCATGCGGGGCAGGCGCGGCCGGCGGCGTTGGACGCTGGGCCGGAGCGCCGGCAGGCGGTCCGCCCCGCGGCGCCTCGCGACCATGCTCGCGCGGCCCGGAGCGCTCGCGGCCCTTCGCTCTATCTTCCGGCTTGCCCTCTCCTGTCGCGGCCTGCGCCATCAGGATAGTGGCCGTCGCGCCGCGGCCATCGTCGGCGTGCGCCGGGTGCACGGCCGCGGCCCACTGTCCGAGGGTCAACGCGGTGGTCGTCAGCATGACGAGACGCAGCTTGGTCATGATCGTATCATTCTCCAAATGTCTGATGCGCGACGTATTCCATCGCGCGACCTTGCGATGAGCCGATAGAGGTGCGGCTGCAATGTGGCAGCCGGGACACGTCGATTCGCGTTTTGAGATTTTTATTTTTCATCGCGCGGTGCATTGATGCCGCGACGTTCATGACGCATTCACGTCACCCACGAATGCGAACAGCACCTTTAACGACCGAACCTCCACGAGGTTCCCGTGCAAATTGACAGTCAACCGAGAACGCGCCTTCAATCCGCCAAACGAGGGAAAGGCGATTTTGATGCCATTGGCCTATTGGTGCGTTCTGGTCGCGGCGATCCTGCCGCTTATCATCGTGGTGTTCGCGAAGGCCGGCGGCGACGGCGACAATCATCATCCCCGCGACAGCGCCGAACGCCTGCCGCCGACGGCGCGCCGCGCTTATGCGGCCCATCTCAACGCCTATGAGAATTTTCCATTCTTCGCGGCGGCGGTGATCATCGCCAAGACACAAGATGCGCCGCTCACCACGCTTAACATCCTTGCTGCGCTCTATATCGTGCTGCGTATCGCGTACGCCGCGCTTTATATCGGCGACTACGCGACACCGCGCTCTGTGGTGTTTAGCGTGGCGTGGCTGATCAACATCGCGATCTTTGTGCTGCCGCTGTTTCGATAGCTCACGTCGGAGCGTGGCAGACAGCCTCGATATTGTGCCCATCGGGATCGAGCACGAACGCACCATAGTAATCGGGATGATAGTGCGCGCGAATGCCGGGGGCGCCGTTGTCGCGTCCGCCGGCTGTAATCGCCGCGTGGTAGAAAGCATCGACCGCGGCGCGGCTCTTGGCAACAATCGCGACGTGAAGCGGCTTGTCGAGCCCGCCTTCGCCGCCGATCCAGAAATCGGGCTTGCCGTTCGCGCCGAAGCCGGCCGCCGGCGCATCGTTCTCGGACTGACGAACCTCCAGCACCAGCACGTAGTCCAGCGGTGCCAAGGCGGCGCGGTAGAATGCCTTGGCGCGTTCGTAATCGGATACTGGGAAGCCGATATGATCGATCATAGCGGCTCCGCTCCGGTCAGCTCTGCCGCTCGACCAGCTTCAGCTTCAGATTGGCGATCGCCTTGGCCGGATTGAGGCCTTTCGGACACGCCTTGGTGCAGTTCATGATGGTATGGCAGCGATAGAGCCGGAACGCGTCCTCGACATTGTCGAGCCGTTCACCGGTGGCCTCGTCGCGGCTGTCCATAACCCAGCGATTGGCCTGCAGTAGCGCCGCCGGGCCGAGATAGCGATCGGAATTCCACCAGTAGCTCGGGCACGAGGTCGAACAGCAGGCGCATAGGATGCACTCGTAAAGACCGTCGAGCTTTTCGCGATCGTCCTTGCTCTGCTTCCACTCCTTCTGCGGCGTCGGCGTCGTGGTGTGAAGCCACGGCTCGATCGACGCATATTGCGCATAGAAGTTGGTCAGATCGGGAATGAGGTCGCGCACCACCGGCTGATGCGGCAGCGGGTTGACCTTCACCGCGCCGCCGTCCGCGACGTCGTGCATCGACTTGGTGCAGGCCAACGTGTTCTGACCGTCGATGTTCATGGCACAAGAACCGCAGACGCCTTCGCGGCAGGAGCGGCGGAACGACAGCGTCGGATCGATGTGATTCTTGATCCAGATCAGGCCGTCGAGCACCATCGGGCCGCAATCGTTGATGTCGACATGATAGGTGTCGACGCTCGGATTCTTGCCGTCGTCCGGGCTCCAGCGATAGATGCGGAATTCGCGCGTCTCAGTAGCGCCCTCCGGCTTCGGCCAGCTCTTGCCGCCGGTGATCTTGGAGTTCTTCGGAAGCGCAAATTCAACCATCGGTCTTGCCCTTGCTCTCTACCCGTCATTGCCGGACTTGACCCGGCAATCCATCCTCTTGCGAGGATCTATGGATGCGCGGATCACGTCCGCGCATGACGCATCGTTTTCAGATCAATACACACGCGCCTTCGGCGGAATGTACTGAACGTCGTTCGTCATCGTGTAATCGTGCACCGGGCGGTAATCGATCGTGGTGGTGCCACGGTCGTCGAGCCACGCCAGCGTATGCTTCATCCAGTTCTGGTCGTCGCGGGCCGAGAAGTCCTCGCGCGCATGCGCGCCGCGGCTCTCGGTGCGGTTGGACGCGGAATCCATCGTCACCACCGCTTGCGCGATGAGATTGTCGTACTCCAGCGTTTCCATCAGGTCGGTATTCCAGACCAGGGTACGATCGAAAGTAGCGATGTCGCCGATGCCGCCGTACACCTTGTGGATCAGTTCCTGGCCTTCCTTCAGCACGTCGCCGGTGCGGAACACCGCGCAGTTGTTCTGCATGACGTGCTGCATGTTCTCGCGCAGCTTCGCGGTCGGGGTGCCGCCCTTGGCGTTGCGGAAGCGGTCGAGCCGTCCCAGCGCCTTGTCGGCGGAATCCGCCGGCAGGTCGGGCTGCTCGGCGCCGGCGGTGAGCTTCTCCGCCAGTCGCAGCGCGGCGGCGCGACCGAACACCACGAGGTCGATCAGCGAGTTGGAGCCGAGACGATTGGCGCCGTGCACCGAGACGCAGGCCGCTTCGCCCACCGCCATCAGGCCGGGCACCACCGCGTTGTCGTCGCCGTTTTTCTTGGTAACGACTTCGCCGTGATAGTTGGTCGGGATGCCGCCCATGTTGTAGTGCACGGTCGGGATCATCGGGATCGGTTCGCGCGTCACGTCGACATTGGCGAAGATCCGCGCGGATTCGGAAATGCCCGGCAGCCGCTCGTGCAGCACCTTCGGATCGAGATGATCGAGGTGCAGGTAGATGTGATCCTTCTTCTTGCCGACGCCGCGACCTTCGCGAATTTCGATGGTCATCGCGCGCGAGACAACGTCGCGCGAGGCAAGGTCCTTGGCGGACGGCGCATAGCGCTCCATGAAGCGCTCGCCTTCGGAGTTGACGAGGTAACCGCCCTCGCCGCGCGCGCCTTCGGTGACGAGACAGCCCGAGCCGTAAATGCCGGTCGGATGGAATTGCACGAACTCCATATCCTGCAAGGCAAGGCCGGCGCGCAGCGCCATGCCGCCGCCGTCGCCGGTGCAGGTGTGCGCCGAGGTGCAGGACTGATAGGCGCGACCGTAGCCGCCGGTGGCGAGGATCGTGGTCTGCGCCTTGAAGCGATGCAGCGTGCCGTCGTCGAGCTTGAGCGCGATGACGCCGCGGCAAACGCCCTGATCGTCCATGATCAGGTCGATTGCGAAGAACTCGATGAAAAATTCGGCCGAGTGGCGTAGCGCCTGCCCGTACATGGTATGCAACATGGCGTGGCCGGTGCGGTCGGCGGCGGCGCAGGTGCGCTGCGCCTGCGACTTGCCGAAGTCGACCGTCATGCCGCCGAACGGGCGCTGATAGATCTTGCCTTCCTCGGTACGCGAGAACGGCACGCCCCAGTGCTCAAGCTCGTAGACGGCCTTCGGCGCGTGGCGAACCATGTATTCGATCGAGTCCTGATCACCGAGCCAGTCCGACCCCTTGACGGTGTCGTACATGTGCCAGCGCCAGTCGTCCGGATGCATATTGCCGAGCGAGGCGGAGATGCCGCCCTGCGCGGCGACGGTGTGCGAGCGCGTGGGGAAAACCTTGGTGATGCAGGCGGTGCGCAAGCCCGCCTCGCTGCATCCCACCACGGCGCGCAGACCCGCGCCGCCGGCGCCGACCACGACGACGTCGTAAGTGTGATCCTCAAGCGGATAGGCGCGTCCGTTGGTGGCGGGAGCTCCGCTGCCGTTGCCCTGAGCAGCCATGCGCTACACTCCAGATGACAGTTTGAAAATCGCGTATGCCGACGCCAGCGCGACTGCGAGCGCGAAAAAATTGTTGGCGAGGATGGCGACGAGTTTGACCTTCTCGCCATGGATGTAATCCTCGATCACCACCTGCATACCGATCTTCATGTGCCAACTGCTGGCGACCACGAACAGCAGCATGATCAGCGCGATCACCGGCGTGCCGAGGATCTGCCCGGCACCGGCCTGATTGCGGCCGAGCAGCATCATGACGATAATAATGACCGGCACGGTGAGCAGCAGCATGCCGACGGCGGTGACACGCTGCCACCAGAAGTCCGAGGTGGCGTGCGAGCCGGAGGCGCCGAGGCCGCGCACCCGCTTCAGCGCGGTGCGGATCGACGAATTGGAAGGGCTTCCGTTGCTCATCGTCCGCCTCCGAAGGCATAGGCCAGGACCCACAGCAGGATCGTCAGCACGATGCCGCCGATCAGCGCCGCCCAGGTCAGCCCTTCACGCTCGGAGGGGCCGAAGCCATAACCGAGGTCCCAGACGAAATGACGGATGCCGCTGAGCAGGTGGTGCATCAGCGCCCACGTATATCCGAATACGATCAGGCGGCCGATCCAGCTCCCGATGAAGCCCGAGAAGATGGCATAGGCACCCGGGCCGGAGGCCACCGCCATCAGCCACCATGCCAAGAGGACGGTGCCGAAGTAGAGCGCGAGGCCGGTGACGCGATGAACGATGGACATCGCCATCGTCAAGGTCCAGCGATAGGTTTGCAGGTGCGGCGAAAGAGGTCGATCGATCCTGGCGGTCATGGCTGCTTTTGGTTGATTTCGGTTGCAAGCGCGACACGCTGCCCGATGAAGTGGGATCGGGTAGAGCAATTCTATTTACGAAGTCAAAAGCCTGAGCGCAACGATCAATTCGTCAAGACTGAATTGCAATTCACTCTTTAAACCGATTCTTGCGGAACCCTAAACCGGGCGCGACGTTTGACACTGAGGGATATCTGGAACCAATCGTTGCACCGACGCTTGTCGTTTCGTGATTGTTCAAGCCGAGGCGAAACCATGACCGGATTTCAAAAATTTCTCATTGCCGCAGCGGCACTCGCCGCCAGCACCGGGATGACACTGGCCGATCAGCCCGGCGCCGACTGGATCACCAAGGAGCAGGTGACGCAGAAACTGACTGCCGCCGGCTACACCAACATCACGGGGCTCAAGGCCGACGACGGCCATTGGGAAGGCAAGGGCGTCAAGAACGGCAAGATCATGGAGTTCCACGTCGATCCGCGCAGCGGCGCGCTGACCAAGGAAGAAATCGACGATTGAGGGCGCGGGTTCACATACCGCGCCGCCCCGACACCGTCAGCCCTGATAGAGCGTCTTGTATTTGTCGCGCAGGACGTTCTTCTGCACCTTGCCCATAGTGTTGCGCGGCAGGTCGTCTTCGAACAGCACGCGCTTGGGCATCTTGAACTTGGCGAGGCGGCCGTCGAGCGCGTGCAGGATCGCGGCTTCGTCGAGCGTCGCGCCCTTCTGCGGCACCACCACGGCGGTGACGCCCTCGCCGAAATCGGCGTGCGGCAGGCCGATCACGGCGGACTCCACTACCCCGTCGATGGCGTCGATCTCGCTCTCGATCTCCTTGGGATAGACGTTGAAGCCGCCGGAGATGACCAGGTCCTTGCCGCGGCCGACGATGTGGACGTAGCCCTTGGCGTCGATCTTGCCGAGATCGCCGGTGATGAAGAAGCCGTCGTCGCGGAACTCCGACCTGGTCTTCTCCGGCATCCGCCAGTAGCCCTTGAACACGTTCGGGCCCTTCACCTCGATCATGCCGATCTCGTCGACCGCAAGCCGCTTGCCGGTTTCCGGATCGACCACCCGCGCGGACACGCCCGGCAGCGGGAAGCCGACCGCGCCCGGCACGCGCTCGCCGTGATATGGGTTCGAGGTGTTCATGTTGGTTTCGGTCATGCCGTAGCGCTCCAACACGGCATGGCCGGTGCGCGCCGACCATTCGCGATGGGTGTCAGCGAGCAGCGGCGCGGAGCCGGAGATGAACAGCCGCATGTGGCCGGTCGCCTCCCTGGTCAGGTTCGGGCTTTGCAGCAGCCGCGTATAGAATGTCGGCACGCCCATCAGCACCGTCGCGCGCGGCATCAGCTTGATGATCAGTTCGGGATCGAGCTTCGGCAGGAAGATCATCGACGCGCGGGCGAACAACGTGACGTTGCTGGCCACGAACAGGCCGTGCGTATGATAGATCGGCAGCGCGTGAATCAACACGTCCTTGTCGGTGAAACGCCAGTAGTCCACCAGCGTCAGCGAGTTGGAGGCGAGGTTGTCGTGTGACAGCATCGCGCCCTTGGAACGGCCGGTGGTGCCGGAGGTGTAGAGGATCGCGGCGAGATCGTCGTTGCCGCGCATCACCGTGGCAAAGTCGGCTTTCTCCGCATCCGCGCCATCGGTCACCGAGCCCTTGCCGTTCGCATCCAGCGTCTCGACTTTCGCATTGACCTTGGCGGCGATGGCGCGAAGTCCCTCGGCTTTCGCCGGATCGCAGACCACCAGCGACGGCTCGGCATCGGTGATGAAGTAGTCCAGTTCATTGAGCGTGTAGGCGGTGTTGAGCGGCAGGTAGACCGCGCCGGCGCGCACCACCGCGAGATACAGGATCAGGTTCTGAACCGACTTCTCGACCTGCACAGCGACGCGATCACCTGGCTTGACGCCGCGCGTCACCAGGAAATTCGCGATCCGTCCGGAGCGCGCGATCAGGTCGCCATAGCTGATGTGCCGACCGTCAAGGGTCTCGATCGCCAATCGCGACGGATCGTCGAGGTTGTCAAACAGACGGGAAAACAGGTTGGCGTTCATAACACGACTCATGGGCTGACAAGCGGGGTGAAACGAGTATCAACTTCAGACCGGAGGTGCCGAGCACCGCCGTGCAGGCAGCACGGCATCGCAATCCGTCTCTTCAACGAGAAACAGAGGCTTTCTCTCGAAGATGGAAGACAAGCCGGGCCAACATTACGCGTTGGCATCGCTGACAGAGCTTCGCGCCGGATCAAGTCGCCGACGCGATCTCATAATCACAGTGGCAGAGCTTCGCCCTCATAAGCGCCGTCGACCGGCTTGCTGACACGAACCAATCCCCACAAATTCCGATAATCCGCATTGCCCGTTGTATGCGTCTCGCTCGAGAAATTCGGATTGCCCATGACGAGCGACACATCGCTAGGTAAATCGGACGTTCCGATCGACTCCAGCGTGGCTTTCAAGGCTTCTGCACCGATCCCGCCGGTCTTGGCTTGCGACGTCTTACACGTCCACGCAAAAAGATGGACCACATCGCGAGCGACGCTGCTAATCGCCAGGTTCTGAATTGGTCCGACCTTCCGAAGCTCGCCGATCAGTTGATCGCGCGCGGGCGAACTCGTCTTGAGTTGCGTCCCAATGCGATAGTTCACGGCAAAAAACTGATCGTGAACTGCACTCGGCACCTGCTCCGTAAGATCGCCATACAAAGCGGCAGGTTCTCCGACGACCTTCGCTTTCCAACCCAGAGTTTGCAATCCCAACATCACAACGCGCACACCTTCGCGCGCGACTGTGCTGAAGGCAATGATGTCAGCGCCGGCCTCGCGAAGGCTTTGCAGTTGCGGCGTAAGGTCCTTGGCGTCGCCCGAGTGTTGTTTGTAGCCGACTACCGGCAGGCCGTAGGTTTGGGGAAGTTCGGCGGCGAGGCCGTCGCCGAGAGCGACCTGAGGCGGATTAGTGCTCACGAGAATTCCAACCTTGGTGCCACCCAACCTTTTCATGGCCGCCGCCATTGGCGCGATTCTCTTGGTGGCAAGATCGGCCAACTGGAAACTGTAGGGAAACTTTGCGGCATCGCCGATTTGCGGGCTTGCGCCGTTGCTAAGCGTAACAATTTTATTTGCCGTCGTGAACGGGAGCACCGCCATCGTCGTGCCACTGATGACGCCAGGATAGAGAAAATCGACTCGTTGTTCGGATACCAACTCTTTTGCTGCCAGCAGCGCTCGTCCCGGATTGGTGGCATCGTCTCGAACCAATAGCTGAACCTGGCGACCAAGAATTCCGCCAGCTGCATTGACCTGACTGATCCCCACCGTAAGTCCCGCCGACACGAAGTCTCCGTATTGAGACGCCAGCCCGGTTTTTGGCAAGACCGCTCCAATCACGAACGGCTTGTCAGCGGCGCGGGAAAAATTCGAACGAAGAATAAAGGGCGCAGACGCCAGTCCACAGAGCATCATTCGCCGGTTGATGTTCGACATCGATCAAGCTCCAGATTTTTCAAGGGATGGTAACAACTTCTCGATCGGCCCATGGGCGGCGATCTCGCCGACTTCAAGCAGGTAGACGTCATTCGTCAGGCCGTTCAGCCAGCCCGGATGCTGTTCAACGACCAGAGTCGGCAATCCGGTCGCGGCAAGACGCGCGATCAAACTGAACAGTTCTCGTGCAACGGGTGGCGCGAGGCCGGCGGAAGGTTCATCCAAAAGGATCAAGCTGGGCTCGGAGACGAAGGTGACGGCGAGCGCCAGGGCCTGTCTTTGGCCGCCGCTCAGCAATCCGGCTTTCCGGCCCTGTAGCGGCTCAAGGATGGGAAACCACTCCCAGATCCTGTTCAACTCACGCGGAGTATGCCCGCGTGCACGCGCCAGTCGTTGGCCGAGGATCAAGTTCTGGGTCACGGTGAGGGACGCAGGCAAACGGCCGCCCTCCCGCAGCAGCGTCAAGCCTAGCAAGGCCCGCTCGGACGGTCGCAGCTTTTCAAGCGACGTTCCGCCGAACCGAACTTGTCCACGGCATTGATCGTGTAGACCCGCAATGCAACGGACGAGGGTCGTTTTGCCTGCGCCGTTGTGACCGAGAATCCCCACCACCTGCCCCTTCTCGACGCTGAGGCTGACGCTGTTGAGCGCAAGGGCTTGGCCATACCAGGCGGAGAGATTCTCGACTTCGAGTTTCATGATTCAACCTTCTGTGTGGTTGGCGTCGGATCATGTCGAAGATAGGTTTCGAGCCTCTCTGGAAGCGCCTCGTCGAGATCAGCGCGACAGGTCACCTGGCCATTTTCCAGCAACATCAGGCTGTCGCAAATTCTGAGGACAAACGGGACATTGTGTTCGACAACAAGGATCGTGATACCCTGCGCTGCGAGTTCCTGCAGCCGATCACCCAGATCCTGCCGCTCCTTCTCGTTGAGGCCTGCAGCGGGTTCGTCGAGGAGCAGGATCGTCGGCTTGGACACGGCAGCACGTCCGATTTCAACGATGCGCTTGAAGCCGAGCGACAACTCCGCAATCGGTCGACCCAGAGTTTCCGGGGCGAACCGCATTGCCCGAAAAATTTCAAGCGCCGCGGTTCGACGCCGCCGTTCCCGCGCGATATCGCGGGGAAGCCGAAGCACTGCGGAGATGAGATCACTGTTCTCATGGCCGACAAGGCCGATCTCAATATTCTCCAGCGACGTTAGTTCATCGATCAGTTGGGGCACCTGAAATGTTCGCCCAATTCCCGCAAGCGCCAATTCGTCAACGCGCCAACCGGTGACGTCGGCGTCGCGATAACGAATATCGCCGGCATCCGGTGCTATAAAGCCTGAAAGAACATTCAGAAACGTCGATTTTCCCGAACCATTCGGGCCGATCAAACCCACCAGTTCGCCTTGCCGAATCGACATGTCGATTCCCTGCAACGCCCTGACGCCACCAAACGTTTTCATAACTCCGCGTGCCTTCAGGATCTCCGGCCCGAATTCACGACGAGTCCGGATTGACGGATTGCCAGACCCGCTGTCGCCAACCGGCGCGACCGGCATCGAATCGGCAACGGCCGACGATGGCGTGCGACGCGACACCCACCGACGTATCAACGGTACAAATCCATCCGGCACTACGATCGCCGAGATCAGCAATCCCGCACCCAGCGCCACGGCGTTGTAAACGCTGAACGGCCCGACCCAGAAGCTCAGCGCAATCAGCGGCGCCATTCCGACGATTGGCCCCCATAGCGTTCCGGCGCCGCCTAACATAACGCCGGTAAGTAGCAGGAGGGTAAGACTGATCCCGAACGAGTCGGCGTTTACGAACGCATCTGTGAAGGCTTGCAAGGCGCCTGCGAGCGCAGCCGGCCCGGCAGCGAGCAGATAAACGGTGAAGCGAATGCGGTTGGGCCGAAGACCGATCGCTGCAGACGCTGTCCCGATATCGCGCACGGCCCGAAGCCGATAACCCCAGCCCGAACGCACAAGGTTGGCGACAAGCAGACCCACCAATGCAAGCAGCAGCAGCGTGACTTCGTACAACACCCAGTCAGAAAGCAAGTAGCCTAGGAAAGACGGCGGCTGAATTCCGGTCAATCCGAACTCGCCACCTGTCCAATGCTCCGTCAGCACAACGACGCGCGGCAGCACAAGCACCGCGAACATCGTGATCAGCGCGAGATACCAGCCGCGCACGCGAAGGCCGGGCAGCATCACAGCGGCGCCAGCGGCTAGACCGCCTGCGATGCCCCCCAGAACAGCAAACGGAAAAGAAACACCCGCATGGGCACTGAGCATTCCGGCGGCATAGGCGCCCGCGGCCATGACAACGGCGTGGCCGAGGACCAGTTCTCCGGTGAAACCAATCGCCAAGTTTAAGCCAACGGCAGCCATCACATAAGCCAGCGCAACACCGTAACGTGCGTAGGCGTAAGTGCCCTGCGATATCAGAGGAATGAGGCCAAGCCCGATGAGGATCAGAATCGCGATCGCCACATTGATGTGACGCAAGCGAGCTTTCCGTGCGATCCACGCAGAGAATTCCCGCGAGACCGCATCATTGTCGAGTGCAGTTACTGGAGGCTTCCTTGCAAGGTCATGCATCTTAGACCTCGCGTAGATTGGTCGATCCGAAGAGACCGGCAGTGCCGTACAACCCTGAAGGCTTCACGACGAGGAAAGCGACAACGACGATCCACAGGACAGGCAGCGTAACCTGAGGATTTGCAATCGCGGGCAGGACGCCGGTGAGAATGCCAACGATCGCGCCCCCGACCAAGGCGCCCGCGAAACTGCCGAACCCACCGATCGCCATCGCGGCGAAACCGTAAATTGCAAGTTCCTGCGCGGTGAATGCCGAAGCCGAGATGATGGGGGCGACCAGAAAGCCGGCCACGCCGGACAAGCCACCAGCAATCGCAAAGGCCAGCAGAATAACAATCCGGGTATCGATTCCGAGGAGCTGCGCGCCTTCGGGATCTTCCAGGGTTATCCGAAAGACAGAGCCGACGACGGTCTTTCTGATAACAATTTCGATGGTCATGGTCAGAAAAATTCCCACAACGATCACCAGCAAATAGGTCGGCCGCAGGGGAATTGATCCGATCAAGAGCGGGCTATCCGACACATAGGGCGGGACCGGCTGGGAATCGGCGCCGAACAGCAGCGCCGCGATCGCATTCGCCGCGATTCCAAGCCCGATCGTCGACAGCATAGTGGAATGTGCGAAAGATTTCGTGCGGCCAATAACGGGCCAGACTGCGATAAGATGCGTAAGTACGCCTGCTATGGCACCGAGCAGGACAACGCCAGCGGCGACCGCCAGCACGGGCCAGCCAAACTGAACACCAAGAACCAGCGCCAGAATGGTGCCGATCATAACGATCGTCCCTTGCGCGAAGTTGAAAACACCACTCGCCGCCAGAACCAAGGTAAAGCTGATCGCAATCAGAACGTAGATGCTGGCCAACGCCAGCCCCGTGATCAGCCCAAGAATAATGATTGTCGCACTCATGCAACGCTCCCGCCGGCTTTCGAGGGATTAGACCTTCTGGATCTGCATCCCGGGATTGGCGAGGCCCTTGACCAGGCTGCGCGGATCGCGCGCGCCCCATCGACCTCGCTCGACAGTCGACAAGAACGACTGGACGGCGGCGTTAAAAGCTGCGGGCTCTTCCAGGTTCACCGCGTGGCCGGTTCGCGGTGCGACCCATAACCCCGATGAGGGAATCGTCCGCTTCAGGAACAGATTGATATCGAGGCATGGCTCATCCTCGTCACCAACAGCAAGAAGGACGGGAATGGTGAGGGACTTCAACTCATCTTCGAAATCATAGAGCGAGGGGCGAGCTTTTTGATAATAGCGCAAAGTCATCGCAGACCCTTCAGCGGAATGTTCACCGAGATGCTCGACAAACTCGTCCCACCCTCGGGGGTCTTTGTTCTGCAACTGAATCCGCGTCGCCCCCAATCCAATTTCGCTCGCCATATCTCTTGAACCTTTTTCAAGAAAGCCACGTGCCATTTCCTCGGCATGGACCTTGAAAGATTCACGATGGGCATTTGCCGCCCCCGAACCGCAACCGGCGATCACGAGCGAGCGAGCCATTTCGGGATAGCGAAGACCGAACAACAGCGAGGCGTAAGCCCCCATGCTCAATCCAACGACATGAGCATTAGCGACGCCGATGTGATTGATAACCGCGGCAATGTCGTCAGCCGCGTGAATATGACCGTAAGCCGAAGCCTCCGTTGGTACGTCCGACGGCGGATATCCCCGCGCATTGAAGGCGATGCATCGATATTCCCTCGAGAACCATCGAAGCTGGGTTTCCCATTCACGGGCATCGGAGCCGAATTCATGCACGAAAATAATCGGCTCACCTGTTCCGACTTCTTCGTAATGCAGACGTACGGCCCCAGCTTGCGCGAATGGCATTGTTGTTACCTCCCTGCCGGACGTCAGTGCCCCGGTCTGGCACAACCTTACTGGAATATTATACGACGTCAATGGCATACCAAATCACCCAATAGTATGCCAACAGGGGTTGCAGGGGCTCGCTTTTGATTTTAGAGAAAATGTGTCTCATCTCTCACCAGCGACAGCATGACATCGCCGCCTGCCTCAAACGCCGACACGCCTCTCGCTCTCGGACAGCGCGAGCGAGCACAGCTCGCTATCGAGCATGACATCGCGTCCGGCACGTATAAGGCCGGGCAGCGCCTGGATGAGCGAGAAATAGCAAGCCGGCTGAATATTTCGCGCACCCCCGTTCGCGAGGCGCTTAACCGCCTGGCGTCAATCGGCCTCGTGGACGCGCGCCCAAACCAAGGCTGCTTCGTCGCATCGCTAACGTTTCAAGACTTTCTGCAACAGTACGAATTGATGGCCGACCTGGAGGCGCTTTGCGCCAAGCTGGCTGCTCGACGCATGGAAGAAGTCGCCCGCGTCAAGCTTCGGCAACTATCCTTGGATGGCCTGCGTAGCGCCGAGCAGAATAACATCGAGGCTTACGTTCCGATTAATCTCGAATTCCATCGTATTATCTACGAAGCAACGAAGAATCGTTTTCTGGAACAGTCGATTCTCGATCTGCGTCGTCGCATGGCTCATTATCGCGGATTTTCCATCCGGCTTCCCGGACGCATTATGCTGTCAGCCAACGAGCATATTATGATCACCGATGCGATCGTGCGTTCAGACTCCGACGAAGCGTATCGGCTCATGCGTTGGCATATGGAAGTGCTTCGACCCGAAGCATCGGACTTCCTTATCGCGATCTCGCGGACTCTTTCCTGAGAGATACTTCGCCGTCGTTCAACTCAACGGTCTGCCTTCTCCGGACCGCCGGCTTGATGGCATCGACTATCAGGCGAACCAGCCCCTTTGGCCACAGCACAAGCATCAAGACGAGAACGGTGCCGAGAACAACCTTGTTGCCGTCGCCACCAATGGACAGATAGTTTTGCTGAATAAGCAGAAGGGTCACACCAATCGTCGAAGCCAGCAGAATCCGCGTGCCGACGAGAATGATGGACGTCAGCATCATCGTGAGAAAATACATGTCAAACATATCGGGCCCAACATATGCCCTCTGATAGGCATAGAGCCATCCTGCAAGGGCTGTGATCGGCGCGGAGACCACGAAAACCAGAAAGCGTACTCGGTGCGCGTCGAGTCCCGAGGATGTCGCAAGCGGTGCATTCATTTGCACCATGAGCGCCTGCATCCCAAGCCGCGAACGGCGAAATCGCGCGACAAACCCCAGCGATAGAAGAAGAAGCGCGAAAGCAATCGGCCACAGATCAGCGCTCGACCGCCCCGTGAAATCAGCAATCCCGAACGGCAGATGAAGCGGTGGAATGCCAACAATGCCGTCGGAGCCGCCAAGCGCGTCGGTATTGAATGTAATCTCGGCGACCACCACCGCCGCGGCGTAAGTAGCAAGCGAGAAGACAAACTCCCGCGTTCGAAGCGTGGCTAGGCCGAGCATCGTCGCGGCCAGCACCGACAGAGCGATCGCCGCTGCGGCGGTTGTCCACCCGTTCACATCCCAGGTTGTGGACGGAATTGCCGCCGCATAACCACCGATCGCCCAAAAAATGGTGTGGCCGAGACTGACCTCGCCGAGATAGGACAAAACCACATCCACACCCAGCGCCATGACCGAAAGGATCGCGATCGTAACAAAGAGGCCGTAAACGACCGTCGAACCACCGAGCCATGCCGGAAGCAGGTAGACGATGATGCATCCGATCACCATCAAGAGCAGTGACGCACTTTTCCGATAACGCGCTGAACGACCGATGCTCCCATCTCCCGAAGACACTTCGACGGAATTTGTATAATGAATCATCGCGTCCTCAGCCCCTCTGGTTTCGCGATCAGAAATGCCAACAACACGGCGAAGATGGCCGCCGTGGTATATGCTGGCGTTACCAGCGCTCCGAAAAAGGAGGTGAAAAGCCCGAGCAGCATCCCCACGATCAGCGCGCCTCCGACATTGCCGATTCCGCCTAGAACCACGATCACAAAAGTGATGATGACCTCCTCGAAACCCATGCTCGTCAAAATCGGCGTGCGAGGCGCGACCAGGACAGCCGCGAGCGCGACCAACACCGCCTCAAGCACGAAGATCGCGATGTAGACGGAGCGGGAGTCGATCCCGAACAATTGGGCAAGTTTCGGATCTTCCGCCACCGACCGAATGATGGCGCCCTGACGGGTCCGTTGCAGCACCAACCACACCACCCCATACAGGATCAGCGTAACGACGAAAATCAGGAGTTCCTGGCTGGTGAACCAGACATCGCCGAATTGAATCTTCTGCTGCACCAGTTCTGTCGTAATCGTATGTGGCGCGCCGCCGAACAACAAACCCGCCACTCCCTGCAAGATGTAGCCGAAACCTAAGGTCACGATCATGAGGCTGGTGAGATTCTGGGTCATCACCAAACGTCCCATCATCAACTGCATCCCGACGCCCAGCAGCGCCATCGCCACGATCGATATGGCGGCCGCAAGGGGATACCCGATGCCTGAGCGTGTCAGGATGAACCAGCAGATGAAAGCGGCGAGCATATACATCTGCCCGTGCGCGAAATTGACCAAGCGCGCTGCACCGAGAAGGATGGTCCACCCCAGAGCGACGCAGGCATAGCCGGACCCGATCACGAGACCATTGATAGCCTGCTGGGCGACATTCATTGCAGGTCTCCCTTCACCGCAAGATCGCCAAGATAGGCTTTCAGGATCCGATCATCGTTCTTCATTGAAGCGGCGCTGCCGTGCCCGACGATTCGTCCTCGTTCCAGAAGGTAAAGTTCATCGGCGAATTCAAGCACAGCGCGCACGTTCTGATCGACCACAAGAACCGGAAGGCCGCGATCCACCAGCGACCGAACTACCGCCAGAACTTCACCGATCAAACGTGGCGCAAGACCAACTGAGGGCTCGTCCAGCAGCAAAATCCGCGGACCCGCCAGAAGTGCCCGCGCCATCGCAAGCATTTGTCGCTCGCCCCCACTCAACGCGGAGCCTTTGTGATGGCGGCGCTCATGAAGTCGAGGGAACAAATCGATCACCTCGCTGCGGCTGAACAGAAAGCGACCGGCGTGATCCTCACCAAGGCGGACCAGCGCGAGGTTTTCTTCCACCGTGAGTTCACTGAAGACGTTCTTTCCCTCGGGAACATGCTGGAGACCTCCGCGCGATCGCTGATGGGGTGGAAGACGACTGATGTTTTGCCCGTCGAGCAGCACATCGCCTGACACGACGGGATAGCCGCGGGACCAGCCCGCAAGCGCATTGACCAACGTGCTCTTGCCGGCGCCGTTGGCCCCCGCCACGGCCACCATGCGTCCGGCGCCAATCCCGAGATCAACATCATGAACGGCAGTATTGCCGCCATACCGAACTGTCAGAGATCTGGCCGAGAGAATTTCAGTCATTCGGCATGTCCAAGATAGGCGTCGAGTACCGCCGGATTCGCCTGGATTTCTGCAGGAGTACCCTCCGCAAGCAGACGGCCGGTCTCAATCACCACGATGCGATCAGCGATCGTCATAATGAGATCCATATGGTGTTCGATGACGACGAGCGGTGTTCCAGTCCGCTTCAGATCCAGCAGCACATCGAGCAAATGCTGCATATCGGTGCCGCCGATGCCGGCCGCGGGCTCATCCAGCAACAGAACGCGCGGCCCCTCGCCATAGGCAAGCGCGATAGACAACAATCGTTGGGCGCCATATGGAATCTCACCGGGCAATCGATCGTAGTAGGTAAGTGGAATGCCGAAGCGCTCCAGAACAGCTTCAGCGATGGCGATCCCTCGTTCGCGGATCGCCATCTGCCGCCACGGCATGAACACCGAAGTCGCGAGTGAGGCCGAGTGGTTTCCAACCAGAACGCTCAGCATGTTTTCAAGAACGGTCAACTCACCAAAGAAGCTGTTCTGCTGAAACGTCCTCCGCACGCCGCGCTTCGCAAGTTCGTTGGTCGCCAGCGAGGAAACCGCCTCACCTGCGAGATAGACGTCTCCCGCGTGCGAAACGCTGTTCGTCAGCGCGGCGAAGCATGAGCTTTTCCCCGCGCCATTGGGACCGATGATGCCCAGAATCTCGCCGTCGCGGACCGACCAGCTCATCTCGGCCAAGGCTGTCAATGCGCCATAGCGCACACCCAGACCCTCGACGCGTAAAATGGGAGGCTTCTGTTGAGCCGCCATCATTTGACAAGCTTAACCTTCGAGGCGGCTCCGTCGACGACTTCGAACATCACCGGCTTGAGCAGCATCTGCCCATTGGGCGCAAACCTGACGTCACCGAAGTTGGTGTTCTTAACCAGCTTACCGCGAATGGCTTCCGCAACCTTGACCCGATCGAGGCTCTTGGTTTCAGTCACCGCCGCGGCCCAAACGCTGACCGCTTGGGCCGCGATACCGGCTTCCTCGCCGGCAGGTCGACCGACCGCCTTCTCGTAGGCTTCGTAGAACTCCTTCGATGCCGGGATGTCTTTCAACGGCTCCAGTTGCGGCAGGTAGGCCGCGCCACTGACAATACCGTTCAGATCACCCTTGGCGACGCTGAACACCTCGGGTGTAATCAGGGCGATGCCGGCCACAAAAGGCGTATCGATGCCGGCCTGCCTGTATTGTTGGATCAGCGCCGACATGCCTGACGTTGCGGCGTTGATCGCAATGACGACATCCGCGTTTACCGATTTGATCGTCGTCAACGTGACCCTGAAGTCCGACTGCTTGAACGGGAATTTTTCCGACGCGACAATTTCGAAAGGCTTGCCGATCGCCTTCAGCTTGTTCTCGATCAACTGGCGAAAGTCATTCCCGTACGCGTCATTCTGAAACAGTATCGCGATACGCTTTGCGCCCAGGGTCTCCACCGAATAATGCGCAATCGCTTCGGCATCGATTTCGTTCGAGCTGATAATACGGATACCGAGAGGATTCCCACGCCCGGACAGCACGCCCTCCGCCTTGGCGCTACATGTAATGTCAAGAATGTTCGCAGCGGCAATGACCGGCTGCATTGCAAGCGCTACCGGGGAATTGCGTCCTTCAAAAATCACGTCCGCTTTCGTGGCGATAAGTTCGTTGGCGCGACTGACTCCGACAGCAGGCGTGCTTTCGTCGTCCTTGTGTTCGATGACAAGTTGGCGGCCCAATAATCCACCCTTCTTGTTGATAAGATCGATCTGGACCTTGGCGCCCGCCGAGGCATCGATACCGCTGGGGCCCGCGGGACCGCTCATGGGAAAGATGGTTCCGACTTTGATCGGCTCCGCCGCGTAGGCCGTGCCGCCGGCAAGAATGGCGAGTGCGGCAAGTGCAACTTGGAAACGCATGGTAACCCCCCTTGTATCGGGTGGCCCTCTCGGCCACCGTTAGTATCAGGAATTGCGTTCGACTGTGCGTCGCTCGATGTCGATCAGCGTATCGAGATCTATTGTCATGTGGATCGCTTTCTGCAAATCAGTCGCTTGCGAAGCCGATCCGGCGATCGGGTCCGATTGCCCCGCAGCCATGGCGCGGTACGATGTCCGCATAGCGTCATACGCCGCGAGCAACGGTGTCGCGGGATCGACGATCAGACGGTAACCAAGCGCACCCAGTTCTTCCGGCGTCATACCAATCGCCGGAATCCCACCGCCGAGCGTCATGAACATCAACGGTCCGCCGAGACGATCGCCGATGATGCGGATCTCTTCTGGAGTTTTCGGCAGGACAAACAGCATGTCCGCGCCGGCACGCCGATAGGCCTCACCGCGTCGCAATGCTTCATCCAATCCGGTTTCTCTCGCTGCATTGGTGCGTGCGATGATCACGAACTCTGACGACCTGCGAGCGGAAACCGCTTCTTCGATCTTGGAAACCATCATCTCGATCGAAATTGCGTGCTCTATGCCAACGTGATGATGAGCGCGCTTCGGAACCAGTTGATCCTCGATTTCAATGGCCGCGAAACCGGCCGCTTCGGTGAGAGCAATGGTCCGGCGGATATGCATGGGATCGCCCCAACCGCACGCGCCATCCAGAATCAACGGCGCGCTCGTCGTCGCCCGAATATCCATCCCTTCCCTGATCATTTCTGTCAGTGTGAGATTGGCTTCGGTAACGGCCTTGACGTATCCCATCGAACCGCCGCCAAGGTATAGCGCCTTAAAGCCCGCCTCCTCAGCCAGCCGGGCCGATAGCGGATTGAAAACCAGCGGCGCGATTAGCGGCCTCTTCTGCTTTAGAAGTCCTCGAAGATTACTCAACAATTCCTCCCGGATCGCTTTAAGATATACAGGCCTCTAACTAGCAGCCCTTGAATTGCGGCTTCCGTTTCTCCGCGAACGCTCGTCGGCCTTCGGCATAGTCCTCACTCGCAAAGCAGGCCTCGACCGCTCTATTGCAAGCATCAGTGTCCCGCATCTCCGAATCTGACACAGCCGCATTGATGCAGAGTTTGGCCGCGGCCATTGTTAGCGGTGCGTTGGCTGCGATCATCGCACCCAACTTTCGTATGCAACCGTCTAGTTCACCCTTCGCAACAATGTCATTCAACAGACCGAGACGGAGTGCTCGATCAGCGTCGAACTGCGCAGCGGTGAAGAATATGTGTTTGGCTGCGGTCGCACCGACAACTTCAACGAGCCGTTGAATGCCACGATAGTCGTAACCGAGCCCGAGTTTAGCTGCGGGAATGGCAAAGCGAGCATCGACCGTCGCGATTCGAAGGTCACACAACAGAGCTAGCGCCAATCCACCACCGATACAGTAGCCCTCGATTGCAGCGATCGTCGGCTTAGAAAAATCCTGCAGCTTTTCCGACGTGGTACGCGCGACCTCATCATAGCGTGCGATATCAGCCGCACTTGAACGTCGCTTTTCGAACTCGGAGATGTCGGCTCCCGACGCGAAGGCCTTTCCGCCACGGCCGATTATAACAACGCATTTGATCGACGGCTCTGCCTCGAAGCGCGCAAGCGCATCGCCGATACCTTTCCACATTGCGAGTGAAATCGCGTTCAGTCGCGCAGGATTGTCCAGATAAAT
The DNA here is from genome assembly GCA_017305595.1 of Hyphomicrobiales bacterium. GTDB lineage: Bacteria > Pseudomonadota > Alphaproteobacteria > Rhizobiales > Xanthobacteraceae > 62-47. The sequence goes on from JAFKKL010000016.1 coordinate 31,391, forward strand.
CCACCCGACGTTGCCATCAACAACACTTTCCGTTTGGCCCGCCATATCGCGCAAGCCGGCATCCTGCGTCATTGCACCACTCCGGCCAGCTTCAGTTCTTCGATTTCGCTCTGAACGAGTCCCAATTCACTGAGTATTTCATCAGAGTGCTCGCCTCGTTCCGGCGCAGCACTACGAAGCGCGCTTGGCGTACGGCTCAAATGAACGGCCTGTCCGACAACCTGAATATCGCCTAGCATGGCACTCGACACGGTCTGCGCGATGCCGACATGATTGACTTGCGGGTCCGAGAAGACTTGTTCGACATCGTAGATGGGACCGCACGGGACACCAACTTCGTTCAACTTCGCAATCCAGACCTCTGACGGCTGGCGAGACAACGCTTCCGTCAGCACTTCTCTCAGCTTGGCGCGATTTCGGGTTCGTGCGACATCATCGATAAAATCCGGATTTTCAATTTGATCGATCAAGCCTACGACTTTGCAGAGTCTCCGCCACATCGTGTCGCCTGCGGAAGCGATGTTGATATGTCCGTTGGCAGTCGGATAAACGCCCATCGGCGACATCGTCGGATGGTCGTTGCCTGCTTGACCCGGCACAACTTTCTCGATCAGCCAGCGAGCCGCCTGGAAGTCCATCATGGCTATTTGCGCTTCGAGCAGCGAAGCAGTGACCCACTGGCCCTTTCCTGAAGTTTCCCGCTCCAAAAGCGCAACAAGAATACCGATAGCACAGAACAGTCCGGCGCTCAGATCTGCCACCGGAATACCAGCCCGAACCGGGCCTTGCCCCGGCAATCCAGTCACCGACATCAGACCGCCCATGCCTTGCGCGACCTGATCGAATCCGGGACGCATCGCGTAAGGTCCGCTCTGTCCGAAGCCCGAGATACTGGCGTAGACAAGCCGCGGATTGAGAATCTTGAGATCGTCGTAATTGATCCCGAGCCGGTCTTTCACATCCGGCCTGAAATTTTCGACTAACACATCGGCGGTCGTGACCAGTCGCTTCACCAACTCGATGCCTTTCGGCTTCTTCAAGTTGATGCAGAGACTGCGCTTACCCCGATGCAGATTCTGAAAGTCCGCTCCGTGACGAGCACCACCAAAGCCGCCCCCGCCGTCGACAGCCTCAGGCGCCTCGATTTTAATAACCCGCGCACCCCAATCCGCCAGTTGCCGCACAGCGGTGGGGCCGGAGCGAACTCGGGTCAAGTCCAACACCACGAAGCGGCGCAAAGCTTCTCCACCACGTCCCAGGCTCGCAGAGCCCAATCCGGTCGGGGCGTTGCTGTCATCGCAAACGTCAAAAGTCACGCCGCTCCTCCTGTTCTTCTTGCAGGAGGCTAGCCACAAAATTGTATACCATCAAGTCATATTGGTATAATTTTCACCCACCGGCTGGGACAACCGCAATCGCAAGCACGTTTCTCAGAGCCGAGTGGCAATTGAGCTCCATTGGGCTTGCTGGCCGCGGCCGTGGTGGGTTCCAAACCGGCGGTCATGAGACGCGGGGTTATTCCGGTTGACGGTATCCGTTGAAGATTGTGTGTGTGTCAGGTTTTCAGCACGCCACGGGACGCCCATTCACTGTGAACGCCTAACGGGCTTGCAGCCGTCCGTTCCGCAGATCGCCTGTTGAGCCGCAGTATTATCGATGCCGATAGTGGACGCCTTCGTTAGACCCCACCACTGACGATCGCCTTGGCCGGGACGTCGAATCCGCTGGAAACGGACTCCCTGACATCGAACGACCCAACGCGCGGAAACCGTTCAGCGCGTTGACGAGCGCGCCTCGATGAAGGCGCGAAGGTAGCGCTGTGGTTCGCCGAGCGCATAGGCTTCAGCAAACAGGGGAATCGTTCTGGAGATATTCTCCGCGACGTCCTCACCCTCCCAGCGACGCAGCAGCCATTTTTGTTCACGAACGCTGTTCGGGCCACAGGCAAGAATCGCGGCAGCGGCGGCATCGATCGTACGGTCCAGTTGCTCCTTGGCGACAACGCGGGTGACGAGGCCGCAGCGCAGCGCCTCCTCGGTGCCGATCTGCTCGCCCGTCAGCAACAGCCATTTCGCCTCCGCCGAGCCGGCAAGCCGCGGCAGCAAGGCGGCGTGAATGATGGACGCCATGCCGACACGCACCTCCGGCATTCCGAATTTTGTCTCTTCCGCCGCCAGGCGGATATCGCAGGATGCTGCCAATTGCAGGCCGCCGCCGAGGCAATACCCACATAGCCGTGCGATGACCGGGACCGGGCAATTCCGCACCGCCTCGCACAGATCATAAAGTCTGGTGATAAACGCAGTCGCGCCTTGCGCATCAAGATCAACCATCTCGTGAATATCGGCGCCCGCAACAAACGCCTTCTCGCCCTCACCCCGCAGGATGAGGACGCGCAGACACGGATCAGCGCTCACATGGGCGATAGCGTCGCGCATGTCCTCCATCACCGCAGATGATAGAATGTTGAGCGGCCCGGAATTGCGGATCGCGACAGTCGCAACCCCGTTGTCCCGCCATGCGATGGTGGCGTGATCGAGTTCGGGTAGGTCAGCGGTCCTTGTCAACGCCAGCTTCCTTTGTCATCTCAGCGAATTTCTGATCGGCCAATTGACCACGCAGCTTGTGTTTCTCGACCTTTCCCGATGGAGTTCGGGGCAGTGCCTCGACGACGCGCACATGTTGCGGCACCTTGTAGGCAGCGAGATATTCCCGGCACACGGCGCGCAACCGGTCGGGCTCGATCATCATTCCGGCTTTCGGAACAACGACGGCAAGGCCGACCTCGCCCCAGCGCGAATCCGGCACGCCGATCACGGCGGCTTCGGCAATATCGGGAAGATCGTAGAGAAAATTCTCGACCTCCGCAGGGTACACGTTCTCGCCACCGGAGATGAACATGTCCTTGAGGCGGTCGACGATGAAAATGTCGCCATCGTTGTCGCGAACGGCAACGTCACCGGTACTGAGCCATCCGTCCTTAATCGCATCGCGCGTCGCCGCAAGTCTATTCCAATAGCCAGGCGTCACCACGGGACCGGCGAGTTGAAGCTCGCCGCGACCGGCTTCGTGGATCTCGTTACCGTCGCGATCCACCAGGCGGATCAGCGCGGCCCCAACCGGCTTGCCGACACTCAACGGCTTTTGCGCCGCCGTCTCCGGATCGGATGCAAAGATCGTCGGCCCCGCTTCCGTCATGCCGTAGCTCGGCGCCACCACCAATCCCTTGGCGGCGAATGCTTCGCCGATCGCGGGCGGGATCGGCGCACCGCCCACCGAGAGATTGCGTAGTCGCGGAAAGCGCGCGGCGGCGAAATCCGGATGATTGGCCAGTGTCAGGTAGATCGCCGGCACGGCAAACATCGAGACCACGTCCTGTGACAGACGCACCAGCGTCACCGCTGGATCGAAACGTCGCTCGATGATGACGGTGCCGCCGGTCATCAGAACCGGCAGCGTGTAGAGATTGAGGCCGCCGGTATGAAAGAACGGCAACACATTGAGGAAGACGTCGCCGGCCAGCACCTTGCCCGAGATGAATGTGTTCACCGCGTTGACATAGACCATGCCGAAGGTCTGCATCACGCCTTTCGGCTGTCCGGTAGTGCCCGACGTATAAAGCAGCATCCAGAGAGCGTCGTCCGGGCGCGGCGTCATGGCCGCGATCGTGCCGGCGGCATCCGTCTGCATGGCCTCATAGCCCTGCGGATCGCCGAGCGTCATCGAGATACAACTGATCCCATCGGTTGCGGAGATCGCGGCGACTGCAAAGTCCGGCTCGCAGATCAACAGCGACGGCTGACAGTCTTGGACGATCTGCCGAAGCTCGGCGGCCGCAAGCCGCCAGTTGAGCGGCACAAAGATCAGTTCCGCGCGCGCGCAAGCGAACAGCAGTTCGATATGCGCAAAGCAGTTCTGCGCCAGGATGGCGATGCGATCGCCCGGCTGGAAGCGCTCGCGCAAGCTCCACGCGATCCGTCCGATGCGCCGATCGAACGCGGCATAGCTCAGCCGCTCGCCGGTCGCGATGTCTTCCATCGCGATGCGCTCCGGAGAATGGTCCGCCGCGCGCTGCAGCCAGTCGGTAATCAGCATTACGCCCCTCGCGCACGATCCCTGAGACTGCCCACTACCCCTTGCGGGAAATAGTAGATACTCAGGACGAACAGCAACCCGAGCCACAACAGCCAGCGATCCGGGTGGGCCAGAGTGGCGACCAGCGGGATATGCTCGCTCGCCTTGCTGACGAGCACCATGACATCTTGCAGATAGGTCTGCGCGACCATGAACAAGACGGCCCCGACGATCGCGCCGTACAGCGTCCCCATGCCGCCGATCACGGTGATCAGCAGGATATCGACCATGATCTCGAGCGAGAGCGTCGTATCCGGCCCGTTGTAGCGCAGCCAGATCGCCATGAGCACGCCCGCCAGCGTGGCGAACACCGCCGATATCACGCTGGCGATGGTGCGATAGAGAACGGTGCGATAGCCGATCGCCTCGGTCCGGAACGGATTCTCGCGAATGGCCTGAAGCACGCGGCCGAACGGCGAGTTGGCGATCCGCAGCATCAGCAGGAACAGCACCACGACCGCCACCAGGATGGCGTAATAGGACAGAATGCGCCCGTTGATGACGATGCCCAATACGGGTTCCTCGAACAGGCGATAGGCCGGCTGGAAGATCTGCGGCATCTTGAAGGTGATGCC